>JAFZNE010000001.1 GCA_017553035.1 Lachnospiraceae bacterium | reverse complement strand
CAGCACAGGCTCCTTTTGCAAAGCCTCAGGGCAATGTACACGGTTCATGGTGGGATATTTCCAAGGCTATCGGCGCTGCCATCAAAGATTCCGACGGATCTGACGCAGCTTTGAAGGCTATCCTCCAGAAATATTATGATGATTGCAACGCAGTATTCAACATGACTTCTGATGAGAAGGAAGCATTCTCTGTAATCGGTGGAATCTGCGGAACTATGTGGGATACAGACTTCCCGATGACCAGAACTGCTGAATCAGGCGATCCTACTTACTATTCGGAAGCACTTGAACTTCATGCAGGCGAGACATTCAAGTGCAGACAGGGAGCTTCATGGGATGTTAACTTCGGTGATCCTAACAGCGGCGATCCCGATGGCAATGCAATCGTTCCCGCAGACGGATATTACTTCGTTAAGCTTGTTACCAGCCCTGACTTTACTTCAGGTACCGTAACACTTGAGAAGACCAGTTATCATTCATATTCTGTAATCGGTGCAATTAAGGGCACTATGTGGGATACCGATTTCGAAATGTCGATCCAGGATGACGGCAAGACCTTCAAACTTGAGGGTGTTGAACTTCATGCAGGCGAGACATTCAAGGTTCGTCTCGGACACAACTGGGATGTTAACTTTGGCGATCCTAACAGTGGAGACCCCGATGGCAACTGTGTAGCTGCAGCTGACGGCACCTTCACTATCGTATTTGATTCGTCAACCGGTACTGTTACAGTTGAATAATTGGAATTAATAAGCTGAAATAGTGATTAAGACTGTTAAAATTGGTTAGTGAGATCACCAGGGGCTTAGGACCGGTAGTTCCGGCTCCGGCCCCTGATTTTAGTTGATGCTATGGGTTGTTTTGAGAGAATGAAAGGACAACATTCTTATGGGCAGACGCAAAAAGGAAAATCAACCGGCTTCCGATCTTTTTCATAAGGCCGGTTTTATAGAATCATTTGTAAAAGGGGACATCTGGACCAAGCTCTCATTTGTGATACTGGGGCTTGGATGCTTTGTACGCCGCCAGATAGCAAGGGGACTGTTTCTGCTTGCTTTTGAAGCATTGTTTATCTGGTATATGATCTCTAACGGATCTTATTGGCTTTCAATGATGCCGTCGCTCGGAAAGCAGGGTCCCACAAAAGAAATGGTGGAAGTTCTTGATGAGATGGTCGAGACTACGACATACCATGACAATTCATTCCAGATCCTGTTGTACAGTATCCTGACCCTGTTCCTCATCGCAGCGTTCATCATGACGATGATGACAAGTGTCAAAATGAGCTACGACGCACAACACAAACTGGAAAGTGGAAAGAAGATCAACTTTTTTAAGGACGATATCAGATCGCTGGTAGATGAATCCTTCTACAAAACGCTGCTTTCGCTCCCCATGATCGGTATAACGCTGTTTACGTTCCTTCCCATGGTCTTCATGATCCTGATCGCGTTTACGAACTATGACGGAACGCATGACGGATTTGCTAACAACCTCTTTACCTGGGTCGGATTGCAAAACTTTGAGACGATGTTCTCTTCGTCGGGCGGATCGGGATCATATTTCAGGATCTTCATGGGCATGCTCGGATGGACGATCGTCTGGGCGTTCCTTGCGACCTTTACCAACTATATCCTCGGTATACTTGTCGCAATGATGATCAACAAAAAGGGAATAAAGTTTAAGAAGATGTGGCGTACGATCCTTGTTATGACCATCGCCATTCCTCAGTTTATCTCTCTTTTGTATGTATCGAAAATGTTCTCCAAGACCGGTATCATCAACGGCCTTCTCGTAAATACGCTCGGATGGCTCAAAACTCCGTATGACTTTTTCGGAACGCCGTTGTCCGCAAGGATCATGGTAGTCGTGTTAAATATCTGGATCGGTATTCCTTATCTTGTCCTGATCGCTACCGGTATCCTGATGAATATTCCCCAGGACCTTTATGAAGCATCAAGGATCGACGGCGCGAATCCTTTCCAGCAGTTCAGGTACATAACAATGCCTTACATGCTGTTCGTAACCGCGCCTTATCTGCTGACAAGCTTTACCGGCAATATGAACAACTTCAATGTCATTTACCTTCTGACAGGAGGCGGACCTATCAATACCAACGCATCCTCGGCAGCCGGTTCCGTGGGACATACGGATCTGCTGATCACCTGGGTGTTCAAGATAGCCCAGGGTACCGATTCCCTGTATTACATGGCTTCGGTAATAGGTATTGCCATCTTCGTAATAGTATCGATCATTACACTGTCAATCTACAACAGGCTCGGATCTAACAAGAATGAGGGGGATATGGCATGATGAGTACAGATAAAAATGCAGGGAATGTCCCTGAGAAAAAAGAAAAGAAAAAGATGGGAATGAAGGCCAAAAGCCGCCTTTCCAACACGATCATCTATGTGGTCCTCGTGCTGATCAGCATTGTCTGGCTGACTCCGTTCGTCTGCATCGTGCTCCAGTCTTTCAGGACCGAAAGCACGTGGATGGTAGGTTATGTAATCCCTCAGAAATGGGGTCTGGACAATTACATTAAGCTGTTTGACAGCGATTTCGTAAGATGGTACAAAAATACCTTCCTGATCGCCGTTGTCGTTGCAGTGGTCAATCCCATCATGGTACTGTGCATGAGCTATACGCTCTCGAGATTCCGTTTCAAAATGCGTAAAGCCCTGATGAAGTTTATGCTTGTACTGGGACTGTTCCCCGGAATCCTCGGAATGATCATCCTGTACAGGATACTGAAGGATCTCGGACTGACCCAGGAACATGCCGTTCCCGGTCTGATCCTTGTATACTGCGCTTCGGCAGGTATGGGATATTATATTTCAAAGGGATTCTTTGACACAATCCCGATGTCACTTGACGAATCGGCCAAGATCGACGGAGCGAACAGACTCCAGATCTTTATCAAGATCATAATGCCGCTTGCGAAACCCATAGTTATTTATACGATCCTTACGGCATTCCTGGGCCCCTGGGGCGATTTCATGTTCGCAAAATACATTTCCTTCGGTAATCCGAAAGGCATGAACGTGGCAGTCGGACTTGCTTCCTGGCTGACACCCGACCAGATAGATGTCAAATATACAATGTTCTGTGCCGGCGGTGTACTTGTTGCCATTCCGGTAACGCTACTGTTCCTGTTCCTTCAGAGATATTATGTTGAAGGTATAACCGGAGGTTCGGTAAAAGGCTGACGGAGAAATACCTCATCATGTGCTGCCGGATGCAGCGGATGAGATGCACACAAGGAGATTCATGAAGATAAAGATCATAATATGCCTTCTGGCGGTACTGGCGCTTGCCTTTACCGCCTGCTCCAAGGCATCTGACAACAATACCGGCAGCAATAACGATGCCGGTAACGGGCAACAGGAAGTAACAGGTACTCCGGATGCCGGTCAAAATGCAGACCAGCCTGATCCCGGTACGGATAACAACACCGGCAGCAAGCCGCCGGTGGTCATTACGGTACCTTCTCCGACATTTGCGGATTCTTCAGTGTCGGGGGATGTATTTGTTGCGCCCGTAGAAGGCATTTCCGATGATTTTTATCGCGGAGTTGATATTTCCACGATACTTGCCCAGGAAGCAAGCGGAGTGAAATATTACGATAAAGACGGAAACGAGAAGGATCTCTTCGATCTTCTTGCGGATGCCGGGATCAATTACATCCGTGTACGTGTCTGGAATGATCCTTACGATGCGGATGGTAACGGCTACGGAGGCGGAAACTGTGATACACAGAAAGCCGCTGCCATCGGAAAACGTGCCGCAGATCATGGAATGAAGCTGTTCGTGGATTACCATTATTCGGATTTCTGGGCCGATCCCGGCAAACAGTTCTGCCCGAAGGCATGGGCAGGCATGGAGATCTGGGACAAGGCGGATGCATGCTATGCGTTCACGCTGGAGAGCCTGAATACCATCCTTGACGGCGGAGCTTGTGTCGGAATGGTACAGATCGGAAATGAGATCAACAGCGGAATGAGCGGTGAAAAACAGTACAGCTTCATAAGCGCGATCCTGAATGGCGGGGCGAAAGCCATCCGTGAGATCGCCGCAAGCCGTAACATGGATATCAAGATAGCGGTTCATTACGCCAATCCCGAGAAGCCGAACGATATTATCGATAAATTGAACAAACTGAAATCCAATGAAGTGGATTATGATGTTGTGGGTCTGAGCTATTATCCCTTCTGGCACGGAACGCTCGAGAACCTTACCGAGCTGATGAACAAGATCCGCGCGGACTACGGTAAGGAAGTGATGGTTGCCGAAACTTCGTATGCGTACACTCTTGAAGAGGGCGATGGAAACGGTAATTCGGTCAGTGAAAAAGACCTCAACAAGAATTATGCCGCAACGGTCCAGAGCCAGGTAAATGCCATACGCGATGTTTGTGAAGCGGTCGTAAAGGCTCAGGGACTCGGAGTGTTCTATTGGGAGCCCGCATGGATCCCGGTAAAACATGTGGACTGGAATTCGTCAAGTGCTTCGACTACGCTTGCTTCCAACAAAGAGGCATGGGAAAAGTACGGTTCGGGCTGGGCATCAAGCTATGCCGCATCATACGATCCCAAGGATGCAGGCAAGTATTACGGCGGATCCGCCTGGGACAATCAGGCGTGGTTTGATTTTGACGGCAAGGCTCTGCCTTCGCTGTACACGTATAAATATCTGAAATTTGGTTCAACCTGCGATCTGAAGGTCGATTTTGCAAATGACGCGGTAATTGTTATCAGTCCGGGTCAGGAGGCTGAACTGCCCGAAACGGTAGATGTTCATTTCAACGACCGGAGCAAGAACGGCCCGGCTGCCGTTAACTGGAGTTCCGAGGATATCGCTGCAATAGATACCGGAAAAATCGGAGAGTACTATGTAAACGGTCAGTTCGAGGACGGGAGCGCGATCGGATGCCTTGTAAAGGTGGAATACATCAATCTTGCCGCAAATCCGAGCTTTGAGGACGATGACCGGAGCATGTACACGATCTCGGGCAACTGCGGTGATTACCAGAAGAAGGAAAGCGATGCGACTACGGGAGAATGGGCACTGCATTTCTGGAGCGAGAGCGAAGTTACCATGACCTGCGAGCAGACCGTTGACGGGCTTGAAGCCGGAACATATTCGTTCAGTGTCAAGGCGCAGGGCGGAGATGTGGGCGATTCCGCAGAGATGTTTATCTTTGTACAGGACGGAGATACTGTTTACAGACAGAATTTTACGGTTGACGGATGGGTCAACTGGAAGAATCCGAAGATAAACGATATCAGGATCAGCGGCGGTTCGCTGAAGATCGGTGTATGTGTTAAGACCGCAGCCAAGGGCTGGGGAACAATAGACGATTTTTATCTGTGCAAGACAGAGTAAAAGTGATAGAGGGTATTATGATGGACAAGAATATTACCATCAGCGATATAGCTCAGGCACTGGGGATATCCAAGACTACGGTGTCGAGAGCTATTTCGGGAAACGGCCGTGTCGGAAATGATACGCGGAAGCGCGTTATGCGATATATTGAAGAGCATGGCGCAAACGGGATCCTCATAAAGAAGATGAAGGCTTCCGCGAACGAAGACAACGGCCGGGAATCGGGTACGAAGGTAAAATACGGGCAGGGCCGCAAAACCAATAATATCGGCATTGTTGTTCCCGATGACCATGCGTTCATGGAGCTTCCGTTCTTCCAAAACTGTCTCAAGGGCATTTGCGAAAGCGCCAGTTCCTTTGGTTACGAGACAATGATAGCGATGGTTACTTCGGAAAATTCCGCTCAGCTTGAGCGCATGCTGGACAATCATAAAGTCGACGGTGTGATCCTGACAAGGGTTGCCGATGACGACGGGCTGCTGGACCTGCTGGATGAAAAAGAAATCCCGTATGTTGTTATCGGGAATACTTCGAAACCGGGTGTAAGAAAAGTTGACAGCGATCACCGCATGGCATGCAGGGAGCTGACTTCGCTTCTCCTGATGAAGAAGATCGGGAAAATGGTGCTTCTGTATACGGATCCCTCAAATGAAGTGACAAAAAGCCGTATAAAAGGCTTCAAAGAAGCTTTCGGAACGGAAGACGTGAGTGCAAATATCCTGAATGCTTCTGATGAGGAGATGGACAGGGTAATACAGGATGTCAGAAAGAAAAAATATGACTGCATCGTATGCTGTGATGATGTCATTTGCTCAAGAATGCTTGAAAAACTGAAAAACGCCGAATTAAAGATACCTCATGATGTAAGGATAGCTTCCTTCTACAATAGTAGTATTTTGGAAAAGAACAGACCGCCTATAACCACATTGCATTTTGACGCGATACAGCTCGGCGCTACCGGATGCCGGAATCTGCTGGGATTGATCGAAGGGCGGGATGTACCGGAGGCAAGCCTTCTCGGGTATGAGATCATGATGAAGGCATCTACGAATTCGGAACATTGATAAATGGAGGTGCATTTATGCCGGATTGGCTTAAAGATGCCGTATTTTACGAGATATACCCGCAGTCCTTTTATGACTCGAACGGAGACGGGATCGGGGATATAAGGGGTATTATTGCGAAACTTGATTATATAAAGGATCTCGGCTGCAATGCTTTGTGGATCAATCCGTGCTACGATTCCCCGTTCAAAGACGCGGGCTATGACGTGAGAGACTACAAAAAAGTTGCGCCGCGTTACGGGACCAACGAAGATCTGTACGAACTGTTCGATACAGCACATGAAAAGGGGATCCGCGTCCTGCTCGATCTTGTTCCGGGGCATACTTCCGAAGAACATGAGTGGTTCAGGGCGAGCGGTAAGGCCGAAAGAAATGAGTACAGTGACCGTTATATCTGGACCGACTCATGGATCGCCGGGATCGCCGGACATCCGTACATAGGCGGTGAATGCGAACGCAACGGAACATATATGCTCAATTTCTTCAAATGCCAGCCCGCACTTAACTACGGATTTAAGGATCCGAAATATCCCTGGCAGATGTCATATCTTGATGAGGGCCCTGTTGCAACACAGGAAGCGCTCGCGGATATAATGAGATTCTGGCTCGATCACGGCTGTGACGGCTTCCGTGTGGATATGGCAGATTCGCTGGTCAAGGATGACGACAATGACAAATCGGCGACCTGCAGCGTCTGGCGCAGGATACGTACAATGCTGGATGAAAAATATCCGGAAGCGGCACTGGTTTCCGAATGGTCAAATCCTTACCAGTCGCTAAATTCGGCCGGATTCCATATGGATTTTTATCTGGATCACTGGGGCAATGGTTATAATACGCTTCTGCGTGACTATGAGACCCAGGGAGATGACGACAGTTATTTCAAAAAGGACGGAAACGGAGATATAGAACGTTTCCTGAATGATTATATTCCGAAGTATACAGCAACTGAACCGAACGGGTATATCAGCTTCATGACATGCAATCATGATACACCCCGTCCCGCAAGGACACTTGATGAAGCGGAGCTTAAGATAGCCTATGCAACACTTCTGACATTGCCGGGCGTTCCGTTCATATATTACGGTGATGAGATCGGAATGAAATATATCGAGAACATACCGACCAAGGAAGGCGGATATACGCGTACCGGCAGCAGGACTCCGATGCAGTGGGACAATTCTGTCAATTGCGGCTTTTCGACTGCGAATGCTGATAAACTGTATCTTCCTGTTGATCCGGAGTCGTCAAATGAAGGCTACGATCTTACGGTAAGCGCTCAGAGCGGACGAGCCGGTTCGTTATTGAATACGGTAAAGAAGATACTCGCTTTCAGGCATGATCATTCACAGCTTGAAGCCGGTGCCGGTTTTAAAGTTCTGCTCGGAAGAAAAGATAAACCGTTTGTATTTGCGAGAGAAGATCTCCTGATCGCAGTCAATCCCAAAGAAACCGCCGCAACCGGCGAGATCGGACTGACCGGCCCCGCAAAAGAATTATTCTCGATAGGCAGATGCGAACTGAACAACGGGGTCTTGAACATGGCACCCCAGTCATTTGCGATCTTTGAGATGTGAGAGCAGATGATGGCGAAATAGATGTTTTTAATTCGCTGATTTAGTGCTTTAATAATTTCTGACCGGGTGATATACTATAGTCACAATAAAGACAAGGCGATCGATCGAACGCCTGATTTAGACATATACAGTGACACAGGTTCACGGAAAGGGCAGGAAAATATTATGGAAAAGAAATTATACAGAAGCAAGACCGACAGGAAGGTAGCAGGTGTATGCGGAGGTATCGCAGAGTACTTCGACATCGATCCGACAGTGGTAAGGATCCTCTGGATCATCATGTCATGGGTAGCAGGAAGCGGAATAATCGCTTACATTCTTGCATGCATCTTCATGCCGGAAGAATAAAAACGAAGTAAACAGGATAAAAAGATAAAGAAACTGAAAACCGCAGGGATTGAATCTCCCTGCGGTTTTTGAATTTTTGTTTGCTGCCGCACTTTCTCAGTACGACAGATTTACCGGTATACTCATTTACTCGTTTACTCATAGAGATCCATATGTTTCTCAAGAGCCCGGTTGATCGCCGAAAACAGCGCGTTGACCGAGGAAGCGATGATATCGTCGTGAATACCGGCACCCCAGACGATACTGCCATCCTTCAGGGTGATGCTGACATATGTGATAGCCTGTGATGACGAACCGGTCGTAAGAGCGTGCTCTTCGTAGGTCAGGCCCGAGAATACAACGCCGAGATTCTGCTTCAGTGCATTGCTGACCGCATCGAGACGACCGTTACCGGTAGCCTTCAGGTCCTGAACCTTGCCATCGATCTCAACCGTAAGTGTTACGATGATCTCAGGCTTGCGGACGAAGTGATAATCCAGCATTTTTATACGGGTATTGATATTGATATAATTCTTCGTAAATGCATCGAGTACTTCCGCGGGAGAGAGCTCCTTGTGTTTGCGATCGGAAATGTTCTTGATCGTATAACCGACATCCTCACGCATTTTGGCGGGAAGGATGTACCCGAAGCTTTTCTCGAGGAGGTAGCCTATACCGCCCTTGCCCGACTGGGAATTGATGCGGATGACATCGGTCTCGTATTCTCTGCCGACATCCCTGGGATCGATCGGCAGATAAGGAACAGTCCAGATATCGCGTTTCTTTTCTTCACGCCACTTCATGCCTTTGGCGATCGCATCCTGATGTGAACCGGAGAAAGCCGCAAATACAAGTTTTCCTGCATAAGGCTGACGCTCGTAGACCGGCATCCTGGTTACGCGTTCGTACAGATCGGCGATCCTGGGCATATTCGAAAAATCCAGTTTCGGATCGACACCCTGGGAATACATGTTAAGTGCCAGGGTAACGATATCTGCGTTGCCGGTACGCTCGCCGTTTCCGAACAGGGTCCCTTCGACTCTGTCGGCACCCGCAAGCAGTCCGAGCTCGCAGTCCGCGACCGCGCATCCCCTGTCATTGTGGGGGTGCAGCGAAACAACGATAGAATCCCTGTATTTCAGATTGTCACACATATACTCGATCTGATCCGCATAAATATGCGGGGAGGACAGCTCGACCGTAACCGGAAGGTTGATTATTACTTTGCGGTCGGGAGTAGGCTTCCACACATCAAGAACGGCATTGCATACTTCAAGCGCGAATTCGGGCTCAGTTCCCGTAAATGATTCGGGAGAGTATTCATATCGGTAATTCACGCCCATTTCTTTTGAGATCTTATCAAAAAGGACGGCTCCGTCGACCGCGATCTTTTTGATGGCTTCTTTGGATTTACGGAAAACCTGCTCACGCTGTGCGAGAGAAGTCGAGTTGTAAAGATGGACGATTGCGTTCTTACAGCCTTCAAGCGCTGCGAAAGTCTTCCTGATGATATGCTCGCGTGACTGTGTGAGTACCTGGACGGTCACATCATCGGGGATCATCCGGCGCTCGATCAGAGCCCGTAAAAATGCATATTCCGTCTCGCTGGCTGCCGGAAAACCTACTTCTATCTCCTTAAAACCTATATCTACCAGCAATTTGAAAAATTCAAGCTTTTCATCAAGATCCATAGGGATCATAAGCGCCTGGTTACCGTCTCTCAAATCGACGGAACACCAGACCGGCGCATTTTCGACACGTGTTTTGGCGGCCCATTTTCTGGTCGGGTTCTTTATCGGAAAGAACTGGGGCGCGTATTTGGATATATTCTGCATGATCTTGACCTCACTGATAACCTTATTGATCCGTGATGCTTGCACCACGTTCGAGAGCAACAACTCCGGTACGGCATAGTTCGATGATCCCGAGAGGCTTTAGGACATCGATGAAAGCATTGATCTTGGCGGGTTCGCCCGTTACTTCAACACATAGCGTACGGGGATTGTAGTCGATGATCTTGGCACGGTAGATCTCCGCAGCAGCCATTACTTCACTGCGGTTTTCGGGGGAATTGGCCACCTTGGCCAGCATCAGCTCACGTTCTACACTGTTGTCCTGCTCGAGTTCCTCGACATATTTGACATTGTACAGTTTCTTGAGCTGGTTGATTATCTGCGTGCGCACATAGTCATCGCCGTGCAGGGTTATCGTAATACGTGAAAATTCCGGATCATCGGTCTCGCCCACAGTAAGGGAATCAATGTTGAATCCCCGCCTCATAAACAGGCCGGAAACCCTTGCCAGAACACCGTATTTATTTTCAACCAAAGCTGCGATCACATATCTGTTCATCTGTTACAAATCCTTTCATCGTGTATATGCGGGGATCTGCCGCATAAAAATATCAATAATTATCAGATCTTAATGTAATAATATCGTCACCGGCTCCACCGGGAGGCATCATCGGAAGCACAAGTTCGTCGCTGTCGATCACCGCGTCTATCAGGAAAGGCCCTTCATGGGCATAACCTTCGGCAAAGGCCGATCGGAATTCGTCGATCGTGGAAACCTTTTTGCCGGGAAGGCCGAATCCTTCGGCAACCTTGACAAAATCGGTCTTCCTTGCGGCGAGCGAAGTTGCGGAATACCGTTTATCGTAAAAATAAGTCTGCCATTGATGGACCATACCCAAAACGCCGTTGTTCATGACAATGATCGTTACCGGGATATTGTAAGTAACCGCTGTTGCGAGCTCGTTTAGGTTCATTCCGAAACTGCCGTCGCCCGTGATCAGTACTACGCGGCTGCCGCTTCCGATATGTGCCCCGATCGAAGCGCCGAGGCCGTAGCCCATGGTCCCCAGACCTCCGCTTGAAGCGAAACGGCGAGGTTCAGCGAAACGGACATATTGAGCGGTCCACATCTGGTGCTGTCCAACATCTGTAGAAATAACCGTATCATTGGTTTTGATCTCATTTATATGATCGAATAATGTCTTCGGAGAAATGCCGGAACCCATCGTTGCTTCGGCGATCTTGCGGATCTCACGTCCTTTGGCCTTAAATGCGTTGATCTGATCGGTCCAGTCGGGATGGAAGCGCTTCTCGCAGCGCATCATGATCCTCATAAATGAAGAAACGATATTGCCTATGATACCCACATCTACCTGAACGTTCTTGTTGATCTCGGCCAGATCCGTATCAAGCTGGATGATCTTGGCATGGGGCGCGTAATCGCTTAGATTGCCTGTTGCCCTGTCGCTGAAACGGACGCCTACGCCGAGGATCACATCGGCTTCACGGTTAGCCATGGACGAAGCATACAGCCCGTGCATTCCCTGCATTCCGAGGAAACGCTCATAAGCAGTCGGGATTACCGATAATCCCATAAAGGTACAGCCGATATACGCATCGATCTTCTCGGCAAGAGCGATTATGCTGTCCGTCATATCCGAACCTGCGGCACCGCCTCCGATATAAATGTACGGACGTTCGGCGTTATTCAGCATGGAAACGGCTTCATCGATCAGGGAATCCGATGCTTCATGCTGTTCAAAGCAAGGCATTATCCCTACCGGTGCAAATTCGCATTCTGCGACCTGAACATCCTTCGGGATATCGACCAGTACCGGGCCGGGACGTCCCGACTTGGCGATCTGGAAGGCTTCACGGATGGTATCGGCCAGTTCGTTGACATCGCTTACAAAATAGTTATGTTTGGTGATCGGCATTGTAATACCGGTAATGTTTATCTCCTGAAAACTGTCACGTCCGATAAGCGAAGTAGCCACATTACCGGTGATAATGACCATGGGGATCGAATCAAGCATAGCGGTCGCGATTCCCGTAACGAGGTTGGTTGCACCGGGACCCGAGGTCGCGATGACCACGCCGACCTTGCCCGTAACCCGCGAATAGCCGTCAGCGGCATGTGCGGCGCCCTGCTCATGTGCGGTCAGATAGTGATGCAGCCTGTCGCCTGCTTTATATAATTCATCATAAATATCGAGCACCTGACTGCCCGGATAACCGAAAACATCGGTAATGCCCTGTTCGATAAGGGTTTCAATGACGATACGTGCTCCGGTCATTTTCGCTGTTTTCATAACAAGCCTCCAGACTGAAAAATAAAAAAGCCCCCATCTCCTACAATAAAGAGACGAAAGCATCGAATTCAAGCTGTCTTCCGCGGTACCACTCTTCTTCATCCCACATTCGCGGGATGCCCTTACGGTGCTGTCACACCTTAACTCTGTTACGGGAGTTCCCGTCTGCGCCTACTTGACCGGAAACGGATCGCAATACACGTCCGTTTAATAATGCGTTCGGACAGCCGCTCCACAGCGAGTTCGATAAATCCCTTCCAATGCCTCACACCTGCCGGCAATTCTCTGGGTGGCAGGAAAAAACCTACTACTCTGCTTCATTGCGTTTTGTTATGTTGTGGGAAATTATAACATTGAGCCTATGGGGTGTCAAGTCTATTTTGCATATTTAAAGTTACACGGACCGATAATCCTTGCGAAAACAGCTGTTTTGTGATATCATTTATTTGAGGAAATGGACGTAAACCTTCGATAAAAAGTTATGGGCGGAGAGGAGGTAAGTATGAAAATATATTTTCACACTGCGAATTTGTGCTGCGTAATCCTCGCACAAATTCAACCATCAGCTGCTCATTTCATTCGCAGCATGGAGGTTATATTATGGGATTTACAGTTGAAACTTGCGGACATTGTCAGAGATTGTTCAATTATCCGGGATTCGGATCAAAATATTGTCCGGATTGCAGGAAGATCGATGAAGAAAATCGTAACATTGTCAAGGAATATCTGCGCGAACACGGGCAGGCCAACATGTATGAGATCTCCATCGCTACCGGAGTTCCCGAAGCGGATATAAAGCAGTATTTACGGGACGGTATGCTCGAAATACCGGAAGGATCGCCCATATATATCAAATGCGAGGCATGCGGGTGTGACATCCGCTACGGTAAATGGTGTCCGGCTTGTGCCGCGAGGCTGAGCAGCGACCTGAAAGGATGCCTGATCGGCGTGGGTGACGTTCCAAAAGAGAAAATGAGCGGAAAGATGCGTTTTCTGGGAAAACGCTGAAAATATTAAAAGTACGGGTGCTATTACTATGGATAAAGCAGAGTTGTCACAGGAATTTCTTGCTCATCTGACGGGGGATATCATTCCTTTCTGGGCCGGGCTCAGGGATGATGAGAACGGCGGATTCTACGGGCTTGTGGATTTTAACCACAAGCTTGATAAGAAAGCTCGCAAAGGGTGTATCCTTAACAGCAGGATACTGTGGTTCTTTTCGAGCGCCAAATTGCTGTTTGAGGAGCTTTCGGGGAATAAGACAGATACAGGGGAATATGCTGAAAATGTGAAATTGTGCATGCATGAAGCAGAACATGCATATGATTTTCTAAAAAAAGCATTTCTCGATAAGGATAACGGCGGTGTTTTCTGGGCGGTAACCTATGACGGGAAGCCCGCAGATACATTGAAACACACATATTGCCATGCCTTTGCCATCTATGCGCTTGCGGCATATTTTGATGCAAGCGGGGACAGGACAGCGTTTGATCTTGCCATGGAACTGGCGGACCTGATCGAGAGCAGATGCACGGATGAAGTCGGATATCTGGAAGCATTTAACCGCGATTTCACGCCGGCCAGAAACGATGAGCTTTCGGAGAACGGAGTAATGGCTGACAAGACGATGAACACGCTGCTGCATGTGTTTGAGGCCTATACCGAATTGCTCCGGGTAACAAAGAAACATTTTCCGGCGGTACAGAAGAGCGGATACTCTAGGGAGAATGTCGAAACGGCGTCGAAGATAGCGAACCGCATGCGGTTTATCCTCGATATTTTCAAAGACAAGATATACAATACCAAGCTTCGCAGGCAGGAAGTTTTCTTTGACAAGGATTACAATCCGATCATCGATCTTCACAGCTACGGGCATGATATCGAAACTTCCTGGCTGATGGACCGCGGATTGGAAGTGCTTTCGGATGTTGATTATTCAAATGAGATCGAACCGCTGACCCTGAGCCTTGCGGAGCGTATCTATGAGCGTGCATACGTTGACCATTCATTACTCAATGAATGTGAGAAAGGCGTCGACGACAAACGCAGGATATGGTGGGTACAGGCAGAAACGGTCATCGGATTTATGCATGCATCCCAGAAGATACAGCGCAAAAAAGACAGAGTCAATCTTACGATGAAAGCCTCGGGTGCGACTGCGAAAGAGAGGCAGGAGACAGTTGTAGAAGCGGAACGCAGATCCGCAAATTTCTTCATGGCATCCCTCGATGTGTGGGAATTCATTAAAGACAGGCAGATCGACAGAAGGAGACCCGGTGATACTGACGCTAAGATTTCCGGGGAATGGTACTCCGAACTTGACGGGAATTTTGAGCCGATAACCGTTAAAAATCTGGTTGATGAATGGAAATGCCCGTATCATAACGGCAGGATGTGTATTGAGATGATACGCAGACTGAGGGAATGAAGGAGCAATATCATATTACAGGACACAGCAGGAAGGAACCGGCAAGATGAAGCTTCATCCGAACTATTATAAGGAACTTGAAAAATATAATGCTGTAATTGCACGTAAGAACAGCATCGATACATCATTTTACAACGGAATATATGAGAGATGGGTAAATCCGGTCATAACACGTGATAATATCCCCGTGTTCTGGCGGTATGACCTGGATCCTGTTACCAATCCCTTCTTCGAAGAGAGACTCGGCGTCAATGCCACGATGAACTCCGGCGCGATCAAGCTGAACGGCAAGTACTGCCTGGTGGTACGCGTTGAGGGCAATGACCGCAAGAGTTTCTTTGCTGTGGCGGAATCCGAGACAGGTGTGGACGGATTCAGGTTCAGGGATTATCCGATATTGCTTCCCGACACTTGCCCGGAAGAGACCAACGTATATGACATGCGCCTGACGAAGCACGAGGACGGCTGGATCTACGGCGTATTCTGTTCGGAGTCAAAAGACAACACGGTCAATGACCTGTCTGCCGCAACTGCTGCAGCCGGGATCGTACGTACAAAGGATCTGGAGCACTGGGAGAGACTTGACAATCTGAAAACGCTCAATTCTCCCCAGCAGAGGAATGTTGTGCTGCATCCTGAATTTGTGAACGGTAAATATGCTTTCTATACACGGCCGATGGACGATTTTATCGATACCGGATCGGGCGGCGGAATTGGCTTCGGACTGTGCGATGACATAGAACATGCGGTGATCGATGAAGAAAAGATCACGAGCATGCGCAAATATCATACGATCACGGAAGTGAAGAACGGCGCGGGTGCTGTTCCGATCAGGACCGACAAGGGATGGATACACATCGCCCACGGTGTGCGCAATACCGCAGCAGGTCTCAGATACGTGCTGTATGTATTTGCGACGGCGCTTGATGACCCGTCAAAGGTGATCGCGGAACCTTCGGGATTGTTCCTTGGACCGCGCGGGCCTGAAAGGGTCGGCGATGTATCCAATGTTACATTTACGAACGGTGCGATCGTAGATGACGACGGAAAGATCTTCATTTACTATGCATCAAGTGATACCAGGATGCATGTTGCTACTACCGATGTAGAAAGATTAGTGGATTATACTTTCAATACGCCTCCGGATCCGCTCCGCTCGGTGGATTGCGTGGCACAAAGATGCGAAATGATCAGGAAAAATCTGGAAATAAGGAGGAACCTTACAGATGAGGTTTGAACTTAACGAAAAAAGCTACCTGGCAGAGCTCGAAAGGGAGCTCGCGATCGATTCGGTAACAGGTCAGTATCATGAACTTCAGGACTATTTTATCAAGGAGATAAAGGCGCTGGGATTCCAGCCCGAAGTACTGCGCAAGGGTGGAATAATCGTAGATGCCGGCGGAGAGGGAGATCCGCTCCTGGTTACGGCCCACGGTGATACGATCGGTCTGATGGTACGCCATATCAATGATGACGGGACTTTGAAGGTATGCAAAGTTGGGGGCTTGTACGCTTATCATACCGAGAGAGAAAATGTGCGTATCCATACCCGTACGGAGGCTGTTTTTACCGGCACCGTCCAGAGAAAGAATGCGTCTGTACATGTTACCGAGGATGAGCTGAACAAAGAAGTTGCTGATTTCGACAAGAATTCGTTTGTGGTTCTTGACGCAGATGTCAAGAATGCCGAGGATGTCCGCAAGCTCGGGATAGAAGTGGGAGATTATGTGGCTGTTGAGCCCAGATTTGTGTATTCGAACGGATATATCAAATCGCATTTTATAGATGATAAGGCACTTACCGCCGCTCTTATGGAACTGCTCAGGAGCATCAAAGAGGGAACGGTGGTTCCGGCGCGAAAGCTGTATATCTATATTTCATTTTACGAAGAGATCGGACACGGTGGTTCGGCTGTACCTGCCGATATCAAAGATTTTCTGGCGGTCGACATCGCCTGCATCGGCCCGGAGCAGACCAGCAGCGAGCACAAGGTATCGATATTCTGCAAGGATTCGAGATTCCCTTACAATCTCGACATGACAAGGGAACTTGAGGCAAGCGCCAAAGAAGCAGAGGCAGATTATGTGCTGGATATTTTCACTCCTCATTACGGAACCGATGCGGATCCTGCGCTGGTAGCAGGTTTCGACGTACGTCACGGTGCGATCGGTCCCGGTGTGCGGGCCAGCCACGGTTATGAGAGGACCCATATAGATGCGATAAAGAGCACATACAGCCTTCTGGCCGCTTATGTGTCGAAATGAACGGTTAGCAGGGGAAGTCTTGAGTTTCATTACAAAATCAGAAAAAGGATCGATCCATGAACATAGGTAATTATCTGAAAAATGGGAAATATATTCTTTCGGACAACCCGAAACTGCAGTACAGCGGCCGCATCGGATGCGGCCGGAACGGGATGCCGGAGATGGTATTTCCCTGTTCGTTTGTAAAATGGAGGTTTAAAGGCAAGGATGCTGCTGTGATCGTGGATTCGCAGCGATCCTATTTTGACGTGTATGCCGGATGCTTTATTGACGGAGTACAGTACACCATAAAGCTTGATGAAGGGGTTTCAAGGATCGAACTTCTGGAAGGAGGACTTCCGAAATGCAGTCCGGAGATGTATCGGACGCAGCTGGTCGGGGTTGAAGACCCGGGCGGGCAGGTTGCTAAGGAAGACGGTCTCCATGAAATAATGTTCTTCAAACGTCAGGATGCCTGCAATATCATCGAGATCTGCGGAATCGAGCTCGACAAGGCCGCTGAACTGCTTGAATGTGAACCCTTGCCGGAACTGAAGATCGAGGTTTACGGTGATTCGGTTTCCGCGGGTGAAGTAAGCGAAGCGCTTGACCGCACGGGCAAGCCCGATCCCGAAGGACATGAAGGAAAGTATTCCAACAGCTGGTATTCGTACAGCTGGATAGCGGCAAGAAAACTGAATGCGCAACTCCATGACATAGCCCAGGGCGGAATCCCGCTGCTTGACGGTACGGGATGGTTCGGAGCACAGGAGGATCTGATCGGAATGGAGAGCATTTACGACAAGATCAGGTATTATCCGGATCGCAGGAATGCCGAGAAGTGGAATTTTTCAAAATATATTCCCGACGTTGCAGTGCTTGCGTTCGGCCAGAATGACTCTCATCCCGATGATTTCATGAAGACGCTGAGGGAAGGGCGGAGCGAAGGAACAGGCTCAGATGACCGGAACGCTCTCGAAAAAGCAGAAAACTGGAAAACCCACTACAGAGCTTTCATTGAGAAATTACGCAGCCTGTATCCGGATGTGTTCGTAATATGTACAACTACGATACTTATGCATGATCCGGCATGGGATGATGCGATCGATGAAGTAGTTAACGGGATAAACGATCCGAAGGTAAGGCATTTCCTGTATTCGAAGAACGGAAGCGGAACGCCCGGACATATCAGGGCAAACGAGGCCGAAGAGATGGCGGAAGAACTTGCCGCGTTTATCAGAGAGAATATTTAAACATATAAAACCGGGTCATGTTTGCGGTCAGGCAGACATGATCCGGTTTTATGATGTATGTATTGTATGATGCCTAAAGGTTTTTACGGCTTTATACTGCGAGCCCGGCACTATCGAGAGCATCGGTGACTTTCTTCATAAGGCCCGAACGGATCACGCTTCCTCCGCCGTAATGGATCAGTACTTTCTTTCCGCCGAATTCCCTGACAAGATCAGCAACCTGCAATTCCGTGTTTTTTCCGAAAACGACCCTGGTGGGGGTAAAATACCTGAAATCAAACATTGCATGTCCTCCTTTTCATAGCTGCGTTCAAGCTGGATATATGAGTACCTGCATATATAATACCATGAGCATACCGAATTATCATATACATTTGCGGTGTTATCTTGTAAAAAACGGATATTGTTTATGACCTTTTCAGGAAAATGTCCGGGAAATAAATATCACTCGACATGAGTTATTTCGTAGGTTATAATCGGTTCATAGGCGGACTTGAAAATAAGTCATTCTGAGGGAATTTGCAAAAAACAGATTTGGGCGGTTATGTGATGCCGGATGAGGGGAACACGATGGAATATAAGTTTTATGGCTGGGAAACAGCGGATATTACGGACAATAACGGATTGACTCCGAGGAACTATTACGACATCCTGTCAAAGGTATGGTGTACTTATACCTGCGCGCCGCGAATGAGAAAGGATTGGAGCACAGATAACAAGACACTTGGACAGTGCTCCATAACAGCATTTCTGATGCAGGATATATATGGCGGCAAGGTGTACGGAGTACCGCTTTCCGATGGCAACTTCCATTGCTTTAATGATGTCGGCGGATGTGTGTTTGACCTGACGAGCGAGCAGTTCGGGGATACGAAGCTCGATTACGGCAATTGCCCGGAGCAGTTCAGAGAAGTGCATTTCGCAAAAGAAGAGAAGAGACAAAGGTACGAATATCTGCGGTATAAAACGCTGCTGACACAGAAAGCGGGCAAATACCTGAGTGATGAGACTATAACGCGTTCTGTAGTCAACGGGGGCGATCCAAAACGTCTCGCGAAGTTGTTTGAACGGGCAGGGAAAGGCGAGAAACTGACGATCGCATTTCTGGGAGGCTCGATCACGCAGGGCTGCCTGTCGTCAATTCCCGAGACCTGTTATGCGTATCTGGTCTATGAATGGTTTGTAAACACATTTCCGAAATCGGAATTTGTGTACGTAAATGCAGGTATCGGCGGAACAACGTCACAGTTCGGCGCAGCACGCCTTGAAGACGACGTTCTTGCATACAGACCGGATTTCTGCATGGTCGAGTTCAGCGTAAATGATTCGGACAATGTATTCTTCAAGGAGACATATGAATCCGTAGTAAGCAGGCTTCTGGAGAGCGAAACACAGCCTGCGGTCATGATACTGCACAATCTGTTTTACGAGACCGGACGAAACGCACAGAAACAGCACCTTGCAGTCGGAACGGCATATAGTATACCGTGCGTGAGCGTGAGAGATGCAATATTCCCGGAAATAAAAGCCGGAAAGATCAGCATTCCACAGCTGTCGTCCGATGGATTGCACCCGAATGATGACGGACATGCGGTGCTGGCAGAGCTTGTGACAACGAGGCTGGAAAGCATTTTACGCGAATCGGAAAAAGCGCAAAAAGCCGGCATAGAAGCTTTATCGGATGGCAGCAGGCCCGGAGAAGACAGGGGAGCAGAAGGATCTGTACATAAACCCAGGATCACGCCCGATTCATACTGTACGATAAAGCGTTTTCAAAATAAAGATGCCGGTATAATGTGCCGGGGCTTTTCACCTGATAATACACCGAAAGAAAATATGCTCGATATTTTCAAATGTGGTTGGAAAGCTGCCAAAACAGGCGATGAGATCGAATTTACATTTACCGGAACGGAGCTTGGAATCCAGTACCGCAAGACGATCCGCAGGCCCGCACCGGTAGCGGAAGCGATAATCGACGGGGACGAGGAACACCCGGTTATTTTGGATGCCAATTTTATTGAAAACTGGGGCGATTCGCTGCATATAGATACACTGCTGTACCACGGACATAGGGTGGATCCGGCAGAGATGTACGATGATTTTGAAACTTTGCGAACCGATAACGGATCCGACGGTATTGAGAGAAGGTGCATGCCTTCGGCAGGACATACGGTAAAGATCAGGATCATCGAGACGCATGAAGATGACAGGGAAGTGTTTTATCTGGTATCGTTCATTGCTGGTTAAGGGAATACACGGAAAACAGCATCGGAAGCGGGTTTCGTGCCCGCATCCGATGCTTTGTTAATCGTTATTTAATTTGACATTTACCCTGAAATATGCTATTCTTGTACTATCCGAAGCGAAGGGCTTCATTATTTCAATGACTGAACCTGTTATTCTCGGTTTAATTAAATAATTGTGTGCAGCAGTGTTGATAACGGATACTTCGTTACGTGAACGAGACATGACGCAGGTTCAAATCCTGCCGGGCAATTGCCCGTAGCTTAGTCCGGAAGAGCCTTTTTGCCGTTGTCGCCTTTTCTCTGCACTCTTTTATGTGGTTGACGGGCTGATTATGTCCGGCAGCCTTTTTGTTTGTAAGAGTAACTATTCAGAACTACCTCATGAGCAAAAAAATGATTTCCTCATGATTTTTTATTATCATTTTTTTGCGAATGAAAGGGGGTTCTGAATAGTTACTTACACGCTGAGTGAACGGTCACCGAGCGAACTTTGGTTCGCGCGGTGTCAGTATTATCATATTTCCGGGGGGTGGGAGCGTGGCAAAATTCAATAAGAAAAGTACTAACAGAACAAAGAACCGTTCCGGGTTTTCGGCATATAAGATGAGCTATAAGGACAGACTTGTCACAGCGGCTTTGACTACAATGCTCGGTGAACCGAAATTTTATGGTTCGACTGATCAGGAGATCGTTCGGCTGGGTATAAGATGTGCAAAAAGGTATCCGGAATTCCTCTATCATCTTGCATGCTATACGCGTAATGCCGGCAATCTGCGCTCGGCAAGCCATGTTCTTACGGCGATTATCGCACATGATGCGAGAAAATATACACGTGCCGCTGTCAGGAATGTAGTTGTTCGACCCGATGACATTACCGAGATAATGGCATGTTATGAAAGCCTGTTTGGAAAGCCTTTCCCGAATGCATTGAAAAGGGAAATCGCACAGGTGATACAGGATTTTGATGAATACCAGCTTGCAAAATATAAAGGAACCAGGAGAGCGATAAAGCTTCGCGACGTGATCAGGATAACCCATCCGGTTCCGAAGGATAAGAAGACCGAAGAATTGTTAAGCAGATTACTGCATAACAGGCTTGAGACTCCTTATACATGGGAGACGGAGCTTTCTATGAAAGGCAATTCAAAAGAAGTTTGGAATGAGCTGATCGCTTCGGGAAAAGTCGGCTATATGGCATTACTGCGGAATCTTGGTAATATCATAAAAGCCGAAGCCGATATAGAACCGGTCTTGAAAGTGATAGAAGACCCCGAACGTATCAAAAAGAGCCGCCAGCTTCCCTTCAGATTCTTCAGCGCATATCGTACGCTGAAAAGTGAAAACCTGCTCTCACAAGAGATCCATAAGGCGCTTGAGAGTGCTCTTACCACCTCGATCGGGAATATGGAAACAATTCCCGGACGTTCATTGATCGCTGTTGATTGTTCGGCATCGATGTCATCAACTCTCTCAAAGAACAGTACGGTAAGATGCTGTGACCTTTCGGCACTTTTGGGTGCCATGGCAAGCAGGCTGTGTGAAGAGGCAACAGTTCTATATTTCAACTGCGGAAGTTTGGATGCCCGCAGCTTTAATGGGAGGGGCTACAAAGTAGCTCATTATGGTAAAAATGAATCCATTTTGAAAATATGTGATGAAACTTCATGTTCCGTAGGCGGGACAGATATGCAGCTTCCACTGGCCTGGGCCCTTGAAAGAGACCAGTTTGCACGCCAGAACATTTTATATAATATACGTCATAAGAAAAACGATGCGCTCAGACCTTTTGACAGGATTATTTATTTAAGTGACAATGAATGCAATGAATTCTGCTCTATTGGGTCCGAAACCTGGAAAAACTGTCAGGCATTGGTTGAAGAATACAGGAAGGAATATAATGAGAATTTCTGGGTACATGCGGTAGACCTTCAGGGATATGGGACGCAGCAGTTCTGTGGCAAAAAGTTTAATGTGATCGCAGGATGGAGTGAAACCGTACTTCCGTTTATTTTGCTCGCTGAACGTGGTATTTCCACGCTTACAAAGACTATTGAGGAGTACGATCCCGATGCACAGATAAAGGGTTCTGCAGGTGCTGCAGAAAACAGCATGGATGAGGAAAATGTGTAAAATACCCGCTATTTCAGAAAAAGGAAATAAAGGATAATAAGTGTAATTCAGGGTAATACCGGAATAAGGATAATACGGGAAGAGGAAGAAAGATATGGGAATGACGATGACTCAGAAGATCCTGGCGGCTCACGCCGGGCTCGAAAATGTAACTGCCGGGCAGTTGATCAAAGCACGGCTGGATATGGTGCTAGGTAATGATATAACAACTCCCGTTGCGGTAAACGAGTTCAAAAAAGCGGGTTTTACCGAAGTGTTCGATAAGGACAAGGTTGCGATAGTCCTCGATCACTTTGTTCCTAACAAGGATATCAAGGCGGCCGAGCAATCTAAGACATGCCGTGAATTTGCATGCGCGCACTGTATCAGCCATTTTTATGATGTCGGTAAGATGGGGATCGAGCATGCACTGCTTCCTGAACAGGGCATTGTTACCGCGGGAGACTGTGTGATCGGTGCCGACAGCCATACATGCACATATGGGGCGCTCGGAGCATTTTCTACAGGCGTAGGCTCGACCGATATGGCAGCAGGGATGGCGACCGGAGAATGCTGGTTCAAAGTACCTTCCGCGATCAGATTTGAACTTAAGGGTAAGCTCCCCGGGGGTTGCAGTGGGAAAGACGTGATCCTTACGATCATCGGAATGATCGGTGTTGACGGAGCACTGTACAAGAGTATGGAGTTTACGGGCGACGGAGTTGCATCGCTGTCGATGGATGATCGTTTCACCATCTGCAATATGGCTATTGAAGCGGGAGCGAAGAACGGAATTTTCCCGGTGGATGATACGGCTGTAGATTATATTGCTTCGGTCAACAGCCGGTTATCGGGAAATAAGACCGGTGATTATGCAGTATACGAAGCAGATACCGACGCTGAATACGAGAAAACGATCGATATCGATCTTTCCGCGATCGTTCCTACCGTGGCTTGTCCGCATCTTCCGTCCAATACACGCCCGGCTTCGGAACTTAAGGATATCAGGATCGACCAGGTTGTGATCGGAAGCTGTACAAACGGCCGTATTTCCGACATGAAGGCGGCTTATGATATTTTGAATGGCAAGCAGGTTGCCGACGGAGTGCGTTGTATCATCATCCCGGCTACCATGAAGGTATTGCGTGAATGCGTGGAACGTGGCTGGTATACCGCATTTATCGATGCAGGTGCTGTTGTTTCCACACCGACCTGCGGGCCGTGTCTGGGCGGCTATCTGGGAATTCTCGCTGCGGGTGAACGCTGTGTTGCAACGACCAACCGCAATTTTGTAGGCCGTATGGGTCATGTTGACAGTGAAGTATATCTGGCAAGTCCGGCGATAGCGGCAGCATCGGCGATTACAGGATACATAACCGCGCCGTAAGTCATTTTTACAGGAAACACTGATTTCATCATCATTTTCCGGAACAGAAAACATAAGACCGAACATTTAACTACAGGACAGTCATTAGCTGTGCATTCTATCCACAGCACGGAGATCGATATGCAGAACATACAAGGAAAAGTCTTTAAATATCCCGATAATGTAGATACCGATGTCATCATTCCGGCACGTTATCTCAATACACCGGATGCGAATGAACTGGCACTTCATTGCATGGAGGACATCGACAGGGATTTTGTTAAAAATGTACAGAAAGGCGATGTGATCGTTGCAGGCTGGAATTTTGGCTGCGGGTCGTCGCGTGAACATGCACCGCTTGTCATCAAGACCTGCGGAACGGGATGTGTGATTGCCAAGAGCTTTGCCCGCATTTTCTACCGGAATGCGATCAATATCGGGCTTCCGATACTTGAATGTGAACAGGCGGCGGATGAGATAAGCGCATCGGATACCGTAGAAGTCAATTTTGACACAGGTGTCATTACAGATGTCACCACCGGCAAAACATACCAGGCACAGCCTTTCCCGGAATTCATCCAGGATATCATAACGAGCGGAGGACTCATGGCATCATTATGGAAGCAAAAGAAGTAGTGGGACTGTTCTCCCGCGAAACCCCTAAAGATATTGTCATAAAGAATACCAGCCACGGGGATGATGATTTCAGGGAAACCCTGCTGGTGGATCTTGGCGGGGAAAGGATTGTGATCAAGCTTTCTTCGAACGGTTTTACCGATGAAAAACATCTTGTGCTGTGGGAGCGGATCGCTAAGGAGTATCGTGACCTGGGGTATTATTGCCCGCAATTTATCCGTGCCGCTGACGGAACATTTCCGACCGTTTCTTATAAGGACCGGGAATGCATCGTGTGGGGTGAAGAGTATTCAAAATACCGGTCGGCGGATGAACT
>JAFZNE010000090.1 GCA_017553035.1 Lachnospiraceae bacterium | reverse complement strand
TAGTTTTGGTCGTCTTCTTCGGCATTATGATCCTGGTAGGATTAAGCGCCCGCAAGAAGGTCAACGGTGTAAACGATTTCGTGCTCGGCGGACGTAATGTAGGTCCCTGGGTATGTGCATTTTCATTCGGAACATCATACTTTTCGGCGGTCGTATTCATCGGATATGCCGGCCAGTTCGGCTGGAAATACGGTATCGCCTCGACCTGGATCGGTATCGGTAATGCCCTGATAGGCTCGATGCTCGCATGGGTCATCTTAGGCCGCAGGACCAGAGTTATGACCAACGCCCTCAACTCCAAGACAATGCCTGATTTCTTTGAAAAGAGATATTCTTCGAAGGCCCTAAAAATAACCGCTTCGGCGATCGCGTTCATCTTCCTGATCCCTTATACCGCATCGGTTTACAACGGACTTTCCAAGCTGTTCGCCATCGCATTTGATATTCCCTACACAGTATGTGTTATCGTAATGGCAGGTCTTACCGGTGTTTATGTAATCCTCGGCGGTTACATGGCTTCAAGCTTGAATGATTTCATTCAGGGTATGATCATGCTGATCGGAATCGTTGCGGTAATCGCAAGCGTACTTGCCGGTCAGGGTGGATTTACGGAAGCCTTCAAGAGCCTTGCTAAGGTAGAAGGCGATTTCCCCGGAGCATATTCATCATTCTTCGGACCCGATCTGGCAGGACTGTTCGGCGTATTTGTACTTACTTCACTCGGAACCTGGGGACTTCCCCAGATGGTCGGCAAATTCTACGCGATCAAGGATGAGAAATCAATCAAGACCGGTACCATCGTATCGACGGTATTTGCATTCATCATCGGTGGCGGATCATATTTCCTCGGCGGTTTCGGAAGATTGTTCGGTACCGAAGGCGCAACATTTATTACGGAAGCGGCCGACGGAACCAAGAGCGTCGCGTATGACGGCATCATCCCCTACATGCTCCAGACTTCCCTTAGCGATGTCCTGATCGGTGTGGTAGTTGTGCTGGTTCTTTCCGCTTCGATGTCAACGCTTTCCGCACTGGTACTTACTTCGAGCTCTACACTTACGCTTGATTTCCTTAAAGACAATATCATCAAGAATATGAGCCAGAAGAAGCAGCTTTTCATCATGCGTATAATGATCGTCTTCTTCATCGTTATCTCCGTTGTGATCGCGATGGATCCTCCCGCATTCATCGCACAGCTGATGGGTATTTCGTGGGGTGCGCTTGCCGGCGCGTTCCTGGCTCCTTTCCTCTACGGTCTGTACTGGAAGAAGGCAACCCGCGCAGCTGTCTGGGCAAGTTTCATCTGCGGTGTAGGTATTACGGTATCGAACCTGTTCCTCAAGTTCACAAATGCCATCAATGCCGGTGCGCTTGCCATGGTAGCAGGTCTCATCATAGTTCCCATCGTCAGTCTGCTTACCAAAGTCAAGGAGCCTGCCGAAGTTGAAAAGATATTCGCCTGCTATGATGAAAATGTTGTTGTTAAAAAGGCCAACCAGCTCAGCACAGATTGATATTTTCGTTTGTACCTCGTGAAAAAATGTGTTATAATTTGCCCGAAGGCAAAGCAAGAACATTAAAGAAGTTCCCCGCAGGCTTGCTTGCAGGGAACTTTTGATTATGAGGGGGGTTACAAATGAACAGATTTCTTTCATTTCTGGATGAAGTTTATGATGAAGACATACTCGAAAATATCCGGGATATCTTCGATTCTGGCTCACATGCCGCCACAGGTGCGGTGGGGGCTTCCGGAGGAGGATTATTAGCTATATTGCTGATCGTGTTCCTTCTTGTTACCGTAGTTACTCTCGCGATAATCCTGATCGTATTTGCGGTAAAAAGATCACACAATAATCCCGATGCCCCTGTTGATAACAATATGCCACAGACCGGTGTTCCGGAGCAAAACAGTCAAAATGAACAAAATCAGAATAGATCTTAAAACAGGTTTTGGATATGCATTTATCCATTTTTCGATGGAAGTGCTGTGCTTCTTCTTTCTCTACCGCGTATTTGGCGGAAGCGACAAGTGGTGGTATATTGCCATTGTTTATGATGCCATAGCCTTTGCGGGACAGGTACCGGTCGGTGCATTCTGT
>JAFZNE010000089.1 GCA_017553035.1 Lachnospiraceae bacterium | reverse complement strand
TATGCTGTTCGATAACGGTTATACCGGTAACAAATGGGGAGACGGTGTGATCAATTATCTGATCAGCAAGAAATGGCCGGACTTCTTATGCTGTGTTCTCGGACAGCTGGCTATCGAATTTGCCGATAAGGTGCTTACAATTTCAGCCGTATACATAGTGATCCTGTTCCGCCGCTGGAACGCCAACCGGGACAAAGAGAATGCTGCAATACGGGGCAATAAAGCTGCGGCCGTGATCATCCTGCTGATACTCGGACTGAGCCTGCCGACGACTGTTCCCGCCAGGGCAGATGACGGTTCTCAGGCAGAGACGCCGGATTATAACGACTATATCAAGACGGTCTACAGCAGCAACAACGGTCTGCCTTGCGGCGAGGCCAATGATATAGCTCAGACCGATGACGGTGTTCTGTGGATAGGTACATATGCAGGCTTATACCGTTATAACGGACGCGATTTCCGCCTGATGGATAAATACCAATCCGTAAGAAATGTCAACTGCCTTTATAAAGATGAAGAAGGCCGTCTGTGGATAGGCACCAATGACAGCGGTCTGTCGATAGTTATCTATGAAGAAGTCGTCAATACACTCGACCAGTCGAGCGGACTTCCGTCCAACTCGGTAGGATGTATCGTACGTGCGTCTGACGGGTATTATTATGTCGGTACCTCAGTAAGCATGCAGGTACTGATGATGAACAACGGTCTTAAGGCTGCCTATACGCTTGATGAAATAAAAGGTGCCGACAGTGCCTCCGCAAACGAGGCCGGACGTGTTGCTACCGTTAGTTCCGGCGGAGAGCTTTTCCTGCTGAAAAACGGACAGATCCTGGATTCCATGAGGCTTGCGGATGAGCATGAACAGTTCAGATGCTGCGCTTTCGCGCCTGACGGAACACTGATGGCAGGAACTTCCGGTGAACATATTTACCGATATGATATTTCCGGTGACAGTTTTAAGCAGACCGGTGTAATTGAATGTGAGGATCGCAGAAGGATCAATAATCTGCATTTTCTGAATGATGAGGTTATGTTCATCACTACCGACAACGGTGTGGCATATGTGGACAAGAGCGGATATCATACGCTGAATACAAATGATTTTGACAACTCCATTGATAATATGCTCTACGATTATCAGGGAAATCTGTGGTTTACATCTTCAAGACTCGGCCTTTTAAGACTTACCAAATCTCCTTTTAAAGATGTTTACGGTTCCATAGGCATGGAACGCAGGGTCGTAAATGCTATCGTGTTATGGAAGAATATCACGACCGGAGAAGATTGTTATTATATCGGAACCGACACCGGTCTGGATATTGTGGATAAAGCCTGCAATACACAGATCAATAATGCCCTCACCGAGCGGTTTGACGGAGAGAGGATCCGCTGCATGTACGTGGACGGCAAGAACCATCTCTGGATCTGCACATACGACAGCGGAGTGGTAGAATATGCTCCCAACGGTGATGTCTGGGTATATGATGCGGAAAACGGCAGCTTCGGAAATGCAACCCGTACCGTGACATGCCTTTCGGACGGAACGATCCTGGCAGCAGGTAATACCGGACTCAGCTATATCAAGGATCATAAGATCATCCGTAACGTTCTCAAAGAAGACGGACTGAAGAATCCCAAGATCCTGAGCCTTCTTGAACATAACAATGGTACGGTCCTTGCCGGTACGGACGGCGACGGTATCACCGTATTGAAAGACGGCGTTGTTACCGATGTTATCGACCGTGAAGACGGACTGCGGAGCGGTGTCGTCCTGCGTATGGTTAAGGATCCCAAGTCCGACGGTATTTTCATAGTCACAGGTAACGGTCTGTATTATCTCGATACCTCAGGTTCGGTACGTACGCTCGAGCAATTCCCGTATTTTAACAATTATGATATCTGGGTTAAGGATGAAGATACGTTATTTGTCATGTCCAGCGCCGGAATATATGTAGGAGAACGAGACGAACTCGTTGCCGATAAGAAGAATGCCTGGGAGCTCCTGGACGCCAGAAGAGGTCTCGGTACTTCTCTGACTGCCAATTCATACAACTATTACAACGGAAAAGGAGAACTCTTCCTTCCTTGTGATACCGGTGTTTATATCATAGACG
Source organism: Lachnospiraceae bacterium (assembly GCA_017553035.1). Lineage (GTDB taxonomy): Bacteria > Bacillota > Clostridia > Lachnospirales > Lachnospiraceae > RUG11977. The sequence goes on along the minus strand of JAFZNE010000089.1, from coordinate 4,861 downwards.
TTGATAAGTATAACAGTGATGTCCGTTCGTACAGGATGAAGCTGGCTTCCGTCAGGTTTGACGGCGTTCAGCAGCCTATCGCCCGTACCGGTGATATCGCTATAGGGCAGGGGGTTGAACGTGTCGAGCTCAATCCCGAGATCCTGAATTATACCATTCAGGAGCCCAACGTTGGTTATTATCTTGAGGGATTTGATAAACAGTGGACGATAATTTCCCAGAAAGAGCTTAATAACGTAATCTATGACAATATCCCCGCAGGAAATTATACTTTCCATCTGGCTATTTATGACAGTGCGGGAGAGCATATAGTCGAGGAGCTTCCGTCATTCGGACTGGTGAAAACGGGTGAGATATATGAGCAGCCGGTATTCATGTTCTATGTGCTGATGATCCTTTCGCTGATCCTTATCTGGTTTACCTGGCTGGTGGTACAAAGACAGCTGAACCAGCAGCAGATCAAGCTGAATATGGCGAATGAGACCGTTATGGCGATCGCAAATGCTGTCGATGCCAAAGATGTCAGAACCCATCAGCACTCGATGCGTGTGGCGGAGTATTCGGCACTGATCGCTCAGGAAATGAACTGCTATAAATGGTGGCAGAGAAAGAAAGCCATTTCCAACCTAAAGAAAGCCGCTCAGCTGCATGATATCGGTAAGATCGGAGTTCCAGACGCGGTTTTGAACAAGGTCGGACGATTGACCGATGAAGAATACGTACAGATGAAATCACATGTAACCAGAGGCGCGGAGATACTGAAAGACTTTACCCTGGTCGAGCATGTTGAGGAGGGTACCAGATTCCATCATGAACGCTATGACGGGCGTGGATATCCGGACGGCCTTAAGGGAGAGGAGATCCCTCTTATCGGAAGGATAATCGCCGTTGCCGATGCCTTTGATGCAATGACTTCCAACCGTGTTTACCGTAATCATATGGACACCGATTACGTTGTAAACGAAATGAAGAACGGACGGGGAACTCAGTTCGATCCCGATGTTCTTGATGCTTTCTTCCGACTGATAGATAAGGGCGTGATCAATCTTGAAGAGCTCTATGCACAGAAACGTGCGGAGATCCAGCAGGCTGATCAGGAGGCACAGGAGGAGCTTAAGCGGCGTGTAGAGGAAGATAAACAGATCCAGGCCGCGAAGCTGCATAATGAAAGCAGAAAAGAAATGATGGATAAGAAAGGAGCAGAGGAATGAAGCGAGTATATCTGATAACCGCGCTGACCTGTCTGGTCATAATCAGTGCTTTTATCTTCTGCTTCCAGCTGTTGGATATCTCCGGCGAAAGGGAACATTTAACGATCGGTTTTATCTACGATAATGATGAAAGCACGCCTTATACATACAACTTTTCGCTTGCGGCGGATGCCGTGGAAAAGAAATACGGGGAACGGGTAGATATCATTACGCGCAGTAATGTTCTGGATGAGGATATGGAAGAGCCTTTAAGGCAGCTGGCCGACCGGGGCTGTGACATTATTTTCTTCAACGGTTACAGCGAACTGGTGGTTAAACTTGCTCCCGAATACCCGAGGACCCAGTTCTGCCAGACTTCCTACATGGACATGAACGGGGTTAATGTTCCCGAGAACTACCATACATTTAAGGGCGAGGCTTATCAGGGCAGGTATGTCAGCGGTATCGCGGCAGGAATGAAGATCAAACAGATGATCTCGGATGGGATCATTTCCGAGGATCAGGCGATTGTGGGCTTTGTCGCTGCATTTCCGACATCGGAAGTTATTTCCGGTTACACCGCGTTTCTGCTGGGTGTCCGCTCGGTTGTACCTCAGGCTGTAATGCGCGTCAGGTATACCTATACCTGGAGCAGTTACGCCCAGGAAAAGAGCGCGGCACAGAAGCTGATCAACGATGGCTGTGTGATCATTTCACAGCATACCGACACAATCGGACCGGCTCTTGCATGCGAGGAAGCGTATTCTTCCGCAAAACCTGTATATTACGTCGGATACAACCAGAGCAGAACGGATGTTGCTCCGCTCACTTCACTGGTTACTTCCAGAATATGCTGGGAAGCTTACGTGCTCGAAGCGGTAAATGCCGTAGTAAAAAATAAGGATATCGAATCATCACTTTCCAAACATGTGCGGATCCACGGAACGGATGTATCTGCGGGATTTGAAAACGGATGGGTGGAAATGCAGGATCTGAATCCTCAGGCTGCGGCGCCCGGGACACAGGACGCCATGAATAAGGCAATAGAAAAGTTTAAGAACGGAAAGATTGATTTTGTTTTCAAGGGCGATTATACAGGCGTCAATCCGGATGATCCTTCCGATACCTGCGATCTGCGTAAGGGCTATATCGAAAATGAAAACACATCATATCCCTTATTCCGTTATATTCTGTCCGATATCATAACGATAGTGGAGTAAACTGCGACATCGGATATCAGGATGGTCGAGGTAGTGAATAATGAAAAAAGAACATGATATATATTTGTTCGGGCAGGTCCTCGGAACGCATTCGTTCCTCTTGAAGGACGGTTTTCTGCGTCCCGACGAGTATTCTGAGATAGGAGAACAGTATTTCCTTCCCGGAGGAGAAACCGGAACAGCGGCCACGGTGCTGGATTCGCTGGGAGTTTCGGTATGTATGGACGGAACCTGGATCGGAACGGAAGTTGCGCCGATGCTCAGGAAGTTCTACGAGAAGAAGAATGTAGATATTTCATCCATGTGTTTTGTACAGGATGATCCGGGAGTGATGGATTATGTCGTTATCGCAGGACTTGTACGTTCTCCGATGGGACGCTTCCAGACATTGTTTTCTTCCGGTAAGCGCTGGTGGAGCGTTCCTTCAGAGGAAGACATCGCCGGCTGCAAGGTGGCTGCGATCGATCCCTATTTTGGAAATGAATCCCTGCTTGCGGCCGAAATCTGTGTACGTCACAATATCCCGTTCGTGACGATCGACTCCATGCATGATTCCATCCTGAACAAGCAGGCTGCGATCAATGTTGTTTCCAAAGAATGTACGTCAAAATATCCCGGCATGTCACCTGAAGCTGTTATGGAGCTGATGATGAAAGAGTCGGACGGCCTTACGATACTGACGCAGGGCGAAGGCAATATGCTGTACGGAAGAAAAGACGGAGAGATCCGGAGGATGAAACCTTTCGACGTGGAGGTAAGGAGCACGCTCGGTGCCGGAGATACTTTCAAAGCAGGCTGCGCTTATGCGCTCCTTAAGGGAATGCCGGACGATGAGATCGTACGTTTTGCGGCTGCCTGCTCGGCGGTTGCGATCTCGCGATTCCCGCTGCCGCTGAACCCGCCGAAATTAGAAGAAGTTCAGGATTTATTGAGAAAAGCTGATTGAGTATTTTCAGAACATTAACATATCAATGGAGGACATATTATGCCAAACCCCTATTTACCCGCATGGGAGTACATTCCTGACGGAGAACCGCGCGTATTCGGCGACAGAGTTTATATTTACGGATCCCATGACAAGCCGAACAGTGAGGAATTCTGCGACTACCGGCTGAAGGTCTGGTCCGCGCCTGTGGATGATCCCACACATTGGACCTGCCACGGAGATTGCTATCATACAAGAGCGGATGCCGACCATCCTTCAGATACCGGAGATTGGACGGACCATGCCCTGTTCGCTCCCGATGTTGTCGAAAAAGACGGGAAATACTACCTTTTCGCATATATCGTAGGCTCGATCGGATGCATTGCGGTAAGCGATCATCCCGAAGGACCGTTCAGATCGCTGGCAAGATTTGATGCTTCAGCTGCGCTTGAAGAGCTCAAGGCAAACCCCGAAAAATATATTGAAGATCCGGACAAGACGGATTCCAAGACAAATGACCACGGAGATCCCGAGGAGAGAGGCACCAACTTTGAAATTGCCGTGCGTGATCTGGAGTACCCGATCATGATCGATCCGGGTGTTCTGGTCGACGATGACGGAAGAGTATATGTGTACTGCGGATACCTTCATTCGTACATGTTTGAGCTCGATCCCAATGACATGCACACTGTGATTCCGGGCAGCTATCGCAAGGATATCCTCAAAAAAGGCGCTCCTCATGAGTTCTTTGAGGCATGCTCACCCCGCAAGATCAACGGAACCTATTATCTGATCTATTCGCCGAGACACTGCTCGAGGCTTGCTTATGCCACATCGGACAGCCCGACGGGACCTTTTGAGTACAGGGGATATCTCGTTGACAGCGGACTTGACTATCCGGGCGGGAATGATCATGGTTCCGTAGCCTGTGTGAACGGACTATGGTACATTTTCTACCACAGGATGACCAATGATACGATCATGTCGCGCAGAGGCTGTGTTGAAAGGCTGACACTGAATGCTGACGGGACTTTCTCAACTGCGGAACAGACCAGTCTCGGATTTGAAAAGGCACTTGATCCTTATACCGAGACCAAGGCAGAAGAAGCATGTGTGCTCAAAGGCGGATGTTTCGTAGCAGAAAGGGATATTTTCACACGTCCCGTTATCAATATCTGTGACGGAGCGGTCCTTGGTTACAAGTATTTTGATTTCGGAGAGGATTATTCGAACAGTACCGTTTCGGTATGTCTCGAGACTTTCGGAGTCGGGCAGACGGGTGAGATCCATGTAATGCTCGATAAGGAAGACGGCGAGGAGATCGGTTTCGGAATGATACCCCAGAATGACGCAATTACCAAGATCAAACTCAAACCGCTTACGGGTATCCACTCGATATTCTTCGTGATAAAGCACGGCCGTACGAGCTGGATGAAGAATAAGTTTGAACACAGGAACCTGTGCAGCTTTAACAGATTTGTGTTTATAAAATGATAAATAACACCTCATCCGGCTGCTTCGCAGCC
>JAFZNE010000088.1 GCA_017553035.1 Lachnospiraceae bacterium | reverse complement strand
TGTAGCTACTACGGATAAATTCATGACACATGAAGGACAGATATCCGAGAGTGAGATGAAATTTGCGGAAGATGCCATAGAGCCGGATGTTTTTATCCTCTGCTGCGGAACACGGGATTCGGTAGTAGGAACTTATCCCAAACAATATCATGAACTTCTCGAGGCCAATGGAGCCGGTCATATCTGGTATGAGATAACCGGAGCCGATCATGATAATAACGCCATCAAGAGCGGACTTTTCAATCTGTTCAAACAGATAGCATATGACAAATCTAAATCTAAGGAATAACAGAGGAGGAGATTATTATGATATACAACAGTGTTATGACGAGAAATAAAACTATTATGGTTATTTTGATCATTGTAGCGCTTGTTTTGTTTTCTGCATGTTCATCTTCATCGGAACCCGAGCCGGCGGTTAACAGCGGAGCAGATAACGGGCCGGGAAACGGCGGTAGTGTCGGCTCCGGCAGTAACGGAAAATCCGGAACCGGCAACGTTGTAGGTTCCGACAGTAACTCCCGTTCTGACAGTAACGGAAATACCGGAAACAACGGGAATGCAGGTTACGATAGTAACGGCGATGGCGGAAACAATGGCATCAGCAATAATAATACCGGCAATAACACTGACAACAACGGTAATACCGGCAATAACACCGGAAACAATAACACCGGCTATGCATCAGGCAACGGACCTTTGAGCAGTGCTGATCTTAAAAAAGCAAGAGCAAATTATAAGCCCAGATTTACGGTTGATCTGACTGGGAATTTTACCGATATCGATCCGACATTGTTCGAAAAGTACTACCTTGGGGATCAGTTGGTTGGCCGCTGGTACGAAGACGGATGGCTAAACGGATACTATCTGGAAATATACGGTAACGGAACCTGGCAGTTCTTCGGGGAAGAAACCGTAGGCGGCCGGTATGAGGCCGTGAACAATTCCTTCTGCCTGACAGAAAACAGGTTTGGCAGGTTTTATGAGGCCTGGTCCTGGATTGATCCCGCTGATGGCAGGACTAAACTTAAACTTGACGGATCTGTATTGCTCAAATCGCGAGCGGACGAAACAATTGAATTCTATAGGGAAGCGGACTCGAAATATTGTGACGATCTGGAAAAATATTATATCGAAAAATTTCCTTATAGGGAACTTGCGGGAAAATGGTATAAAGTCGAAGGTGCTTCGGAAACATATTTTTACCAGTTTCTGGAAACGGGCAATTTTCAAGAGACAATAAATGCTGCCGCGATGGAAATAGGATGGATCGAGGACAGTGGAGAGGGAAAGGGCAAATACATCGGTCATGAGGCCAATTCCCATCAGACAATATCGGTTGAATTCCCGGGTGACGGGTATCTGTATATTAAAGGGATAAAGTTCAAAAAGCGTTCGGTCGACAGCGATTCCGCACCTGAGAGCGTGGTCGGCAAATGGTACTATTGGGATTATGATAAAAATGTGATCACTGATAACGGCATTGAGCTATTCAGCGACTGGACATTCAGGTCTCTTCCGGATACGCCTTCTTCAAAACATGGGACATTTATCCGCCTCGATGACGATTATTATCCGTTGTTTGATGATGAAGGAAACTATGTTACAACACTTGAGCAGGATATGTGGGAGGCTGCTGAAAAACGGGCAATCAATGACATGGATTATGGTCGTGAAATTGATAATCAGGGACTTATGTATTTCGAGATTGAAAAAAGAGCGCAAGACGGAGATTACTCATATGAAAATGATAACACCGATGATGATACTTCGGTGCAAACAAAATGCTTCACCGTAGATGGAAGCGGGTTCTTCGAAATCGACAGGAGCATGTTCGGCCTTACCTATGATGCGTTTAAGGAAAGGGTCGGCAGGAACGATCTTATGCAGCCTGAGGCATGGCCCTGGTGGGGACATGACCTTGAAGTGGTATATGTAAATGAAGATAATGAGACATATGCGTGTATGTTCCAGTACGGGCGCTTTGTCTGCGTATACCGCGACGCTGCGGATGAGAACCCGGGAAACATGTTCTACGAGGCAATGTCAACTTACGGAACTTCGGCAAACGAATCGACATACTGGAACGGGACAACGGCATATGAATGGAAACTCAGCGACTGTTATTATAAGCAGTATATTGAGACATACGGCGAGAATGACCTCCATTACAGGCAGCAGTATACTTCCTTTGATTATGTCGAATAAGCCGCGAGTGTAACAGATAGAAATAAAAAACTACTCTTATTATTATGGATTTTATGCTATAATAGTAAGGGTAGTTTTTTGACGCAAGCTCGGGATAATTGGCAAAAACAACAGGGAAAATCTGTAAATGATGGAGGAAAGATAGTCATGGATAAAAGATCACGAAACGCGGTTATTCGCATTTTATCTTCAATTCTGATCCTGAGTATCATCATGGGTTGTATTCCCTCTATCGGTGCCGGAGCGGCTTCTAAAACCAAAACGATCCGCATAGTGGTGGATGGTGTCTTTTCTGACTGTAAGGCTGAAAAGAAGGGTAATGACTGGTATGTGAAGGTTAAGGATGTTAAAAAGATCCTGAATATAGCAAAGCCGGCAGGGAAGAAGAGCGGAAAGGTTCTTCTGGATGCAGTTGCCAGAAAAGCCGACATCAATTATGAATGCGACATGGTGTTGAATGCGGCGTATTTCTGGACCGACATGCCTTATGGCGAAAGTGACTATGTCCGCGCTTTTGATCTGGGACTGGTACCGGAGAAATACAAGGCCAACAGAGAGAAGACCATTACATCCACAGAATTTCGGAAGCTCCTGATCGATCTGATCACAAAGGTCAATAAAAAGAAGGTCTCCTATTTCAAGAAAAACGTGACCGATCACAAGAAAAAGCTTCTGGCAGGTGAGGCTGTCGGCATGGCTTATTATGCGGCATGGGCTATCGGTGCCGAAGAAATAGGCAATGTTGATTTTGACAGTGAACTTATAAATCTGAGCAAAGAAGGTAATGATGCGTTCTGGGATGACAGACCCTTTGCATTTGCGAAGCTGTTCCCCAACTTCTATGGAGACCGGGTTAAACTGCCGGGGCATATAGACCAGTACTGGGATAATGATCGTACCGCGGCATATATCTGGCTTTTCTGGCACGGCTCGGATTATTCGGGCAAGCAGATGATCCCGTTCGACTATAAGGAGAATCATTTCCACCTGAAGGAGGAATTTACCTGGGAGCAAGCCATTGCCATGATAACCAGGCTGTATGACAGCAGCAGTATAGTAAATACCTCAAAGGTCGTGAAGGTGACCAATGCAAAGGCTGTGCAGCCGGACAGCATGATACTGTCCGATAAGCTTCTGAAAAAGGCAAATTCGCAGGATAAAACTTCTTCGACCGATATGCCGCGGCTTACGGGTGTGGTTATCACCAATACCGGCGATCTTTCGGTTTTTCCGGCAGCATGGGACGACGCACGCATCATTTCCGAATGGGGATTTAACAGCCTGCGATTGATGCTGAGATATGAATATTTCTTTGATAAAGATGTCTCAAAGGTTGACCTTACCAAGTTGAAGCAGCTCGACCAGATGGTCGCTGATGCCATAAGATATGATCTGCATCTTAATATCGGGTTTGAGAGCCTGCCGGGCAGATATTATGAATATGTCGACCAGGTTACCCGTACCGGTTCATTTGATATGTTCGTAAATGACAAGCATCTGAAACAGGCTCAGAAGGTCTGGGAGATACTTGCGGAGAGGTATAAGGACATTCCGAGCCGGTATCTGTCGTTTACTCCACTTTGGGAAACCATGAATCCGGATCTTTCAACCGGTGCCGGTGCGCCTGAATACACCTGGAAAGATGCACAGAAAGCCACCGGGGCAATAATGGAGAGTATCAGAAAACAGGATCCGGACAGGTTTATAATTTTTGAACCTACACCCACAAACCGGATATCCAATATGGTAACAGATGATCATGCCGATGAATTTTATAAGAACATCAGCGCGAAGTTTGATAATGTTATGATGATGTCAAATTTCTGCGAATGGACATATGTATATCAGGAGATGCCTTTTTACGGCGATGGTAAGGATATTGATTTTTACGCGCAGGGAATGTATAAGCAGGGCTATCCGAATTATATTTACGCTACCGCATTACAGTTAGGCGATGATTATCCGGCAATGGAGATCGGCGGATTCCTTCCGGCCGGGACCGAGGTTGAGGTTTATCTGCGATACAGCGGCGATGATACGCAGATAAACATAACAGCCGACAGAAATGAACTGTACAGGGAAAGCCTCCGGGAGAAGAACTATGAACTGACAAAGGACTACCTTTCACAGCATTATCCATACGCGGAAAGCGAGAAAAAGATCAGTTTGGATCTGAATAAGGATACGGATAAGATCTCACTTTCGGCAACCGGGTATCTGGAGCTGTGCGGGATCAAGATCGTTCTTCCTGAAAAGTATGCTGTGGAGAAACTATATTACCCTTCGCAGTATGACTATTACTATGGCAATTCCGCGGAAAGCTATCCTTATATGCGTCCGACTTCGACGGTCCTGCTGTCTCCCAATGTTTATGACGGCAAGAGCGGCTACCATATCACCATTAACAAGGACATTTCATTTACTTCAGATACGATAGCCGAAAGATCGGATTCGGAAAGCATTGCAGAGTTTTTTAAAGAGTATGCGGACTATTTTCCCGAAACAGCCATAAGGTTTGAGACAGCGTATTTTAATCTGGGCACCACATTGGAGTCCATGAAAAAATATTATGCCGACTTTTTCAAACAATGTGAAAAATATGGGCACAGCTGGTACAGCAACGATTATATGGTATTGTTCGTCAACAGATATCCTCATGATGACGGCGACGGTTATGCATACGAGGCAATCGACAGCAGGGGGCTCGACGCACTGGGCATGGAGTTTACGGAGTATAAAGGAAAGTATCTGGAAGTCTCCTTGCTGAAATTCCTGCAGAAATACCAGTGCAATGAGAGATGGTAAACTACATTGTTAAAGGAGGACAGGTATGTTTAAGTTTTGGGGCGATGGTTCAAATGAAGCCATGGAGCTTGTTAAGGCGATCGAGGTGCGGAGTACGGCCAATTTCAACTGGACATTCATCTTTATCCTGGCGGTGGTATTCTATGTATACTGGTCGGAAATACACAAAAAGAACTATGAAGTGATCTATGCCGGTCTGGCTCTTTATGGGGTGCATTGGCTGTATGAGATCGCCAATGCGGTGATCGGGCACATTTCAGGATATCCGTTATGGTCGGTATCCAACGGATCGACTACATTTATACTGCTGATCGGTGTCTGCTGGGAGCTTTCGATGATGTTCTCACTTGCGGGGATCATTTCTTTCAAAATGCTTCCGCAGGATCGCAGCAAGAGATATTTTGCAAAGAACGGACGAAAAGGTATCAGCTGCAAGCTGGTCGGCGCACTGGAAATGGCACTTCTGTTTGCCTTGTTTGAGTCTTTCCTTGCCGCGACGAGCAATAATTCATTTATATGGGTATACAAATGGTGGGGTGTGCTCCCGGTATTTATTACCACATATGTTCCTTTCTTCCTGGCAAGTAACTATGTTCCCGATATGAAACCCGCGAACAGAAAACGGTTTCTGATCGGAGAATGGGCGCTGGTTGCGGTATTGTTGATCGTTTTGATCCCGCTTGGGATTATATAAAATATGGTAAATGTCTCAGTAAATTGTTACACCGGTACTTTCGAATATATTGGAGCAAAGAAAATAAAAATGATAAATGACAATGATAAAATAATTGATTTTTGGGACAAAGCATTAAAGCTGTCCGATGAAGATAAAAAGGAAGTATATGAGTACGGCGTGGATGACTGGAAAGAGCTCGCTCCTTCGGAAAAGCTCTTTATGGCGGCGGCTTCATTGGGCAACCGCAAAAAGGTGCTGGACTATGGATGCGGCGACGGATGGGCCGGGATAATTGCCGCCAAAAGCGGATGCGGTGATGTAACTGCAGTCGATCCCGCTCCGAGCGCTGTTGAAACAGCACAGATATATGCGGATGTATTTGGCGCAAAAGACCATATGAACATATTCTGTGCAGATATAAACCGGTTGAAAGAAACGCCTGACGACACGTATGATGGTTTTATCTGTTCGAACGTGATCGATGTAATACCTGACGGAGTAGCAGAGGAGATATTGCGTGAGGCAGCCCGCATTGTGACCGGGGAGGCAAGTGTGATAATTGGCATGAATTATTACATTTCTCCTGAGATGGCGAAGGAAAAAGGAATAGAACTAAAGGACGGCAATCGCCTGTATGTTGATGGTGTACTGCGTATGGTCAGCCGCTCCGACGAAGAATGGTCGGAGATATTCGGTAAATACTTTACAGTTGAACGGCTGGAGCATTTTGCCTGGCAGGGCGAGCCGGATGAGAGGCGAAGGCTGTTTTATCTGAAAAGGATCTGAGTTATGAAATACCACACAAACATAAACGGAATTGATGTAGATGCCGATTTCAACGATATATCTGTAAGGGATATTTTCATCCCTCTTCTGAAACATCTGTCGGAAATGCAATCTCAGAAGAACAGGCGCATCCTTGTCATGCTCGCAGCACCTCCCGGGGCGGGAAAGAGTACATTGTCCGGTTTCCTTGAATTGTTGGCAAAAGACGTGATCCCCGGTGAAAAAGTACAGGCGATCGGTATGGATGGCTTCCACAGACGGCAGGAATATCTTGTTTCGCATACAACGACTGTCGGTGATCGTGAAGTCTGTATGGTGGATATAAAAGGAGCACCTGCTACATTTGATCTTGACAGACTGAAGGAGAAGATCGCTGAAGTTGCGGCAGGAAAAGTATGCGGATGGCCCCGGTACGACAGGCTCCTTCATAATCCTGTTGAGGACGCGATCAATGTTGACGGAGACATCATCATTCTCGAAGGGAATTATCTGCTGCTGGATGAGGATGGATGGAACGAACTGGCTGATAATGCAGATTATACCATATCGATCACGGCTGATCCGGAAATGTTGAGATCAAGACTGCTTGCAAGGCAGATATCAAGCGGCAAGGAGCCCGAACATGCGGAAAAGTTTGTGGATTTCAGTGATATGACCAATGTAAGAATGTGCCTTAAGAAAACAAAAGCTGCGGATCTTGAACTGAAGGTATATCCCGGGCTTGGATTTGTACAGAAAAGCGACAGAAAACTGGAACTATTTCTTCAACAGAAAGATACGCTTGATAAATTCCTTTCCAACGGGGCTATATCCCCTGCTCAGTATGATAAAAGCTACGGTGACCTGACGATAAAGATGGGCATGGAAGAGGTTGCGAAGGAGCTGTCGGAAACGCAGGAAAGTAATAAGAAAATGAAGAACGCCTATTTCGCGGGCGGATGTTTCTGGTGTGTTACGCCTGTTTATAAGATGTACGGAGTACAGAATGTGATATGCGGATACTCCGGCGGAGATGAGGAAAATCCGACGTATGAGGATGTTAAAGCCCAAAAAACGGGACACAGGGAAACCATAATGCTGACATATGACCCTGCAAAAGTGTCATATGAAAAATTACTTGATATTTATTTTGCCAACGTTGATCCATTTGACGCTGAGGGACAGTTCATTGACAGGGGATTTTCATACACGCTTGCGATCTTTTATACCGATGATAAGGAAAAAGAGCTTGCACAAAAGAGAGTGGAAGAGCTTGAGGATGAGTGCGGAGAATCTGTCAAGATAGCGATCCTTCCGTTCAGATCATTTTATAAGGCCGAAGATTACCATCAGGACTATTATCTGAAGAATCCCGAGGCTTTTGAAAGGGAACTGATCGAATCGGGAAGAAAAAAAGAGTAAATAAAGCAAAAAGAGAGTGAATAAGATGACAAATAACAGCAATAAAGATCCTCTTGCGTGGGAAAAACTCAGTACAGAGCACATTATAAAGGATCAATGGATCGATTTTAAGAAATCCGCATACCGCTTTCCGGACGGAAGCGTATACGAACCGTTTTACACATATACCAAGAGGGATTATGTCGTAATAGTGGCAACGGATCAGGACGGCAATTACATTTGCGTCAGGCAGTTCAGGCAGGGCGTTGAAAAAGTAACGACCGAATTTCCGGCCGGAGGTATAGAAAAGACAGAATTGTCATCGCAGGGTGATACGGAAGAGGCGGCATTGGCCGCAGCACGACGGGAACTGCTTGAAGAAGCAGGATATGTATCGGACGAATGGAAGCATCTTCTTACTATTCCTGCCAACCCGACGATCTCCGACAATTACGCGCATCTTTTCAGAGCAGAGAATTGCCGAAAGGTTTCAGAACAATCCCTTGATGATACGGAATATCTGAATGTGAGGATCATAAGTCCTTCGCAATTAGAGGCGATGATCAAAAACGGTGAATTTGAACAGGCAGATCATGTTGTTGCATGGTTTTTGAGCAGGAGTGAGTGAAAAATCTTTTTAAAATGGAATAACAGGGAGGGTAAAGTCATGGCGGAAATAATCAGAATTAACGAAAATACATGGAGAATAGAGGAGGGAATGGTCCGGTTCTTTGTGTTTGAAGGAGATGAAAGATCTCTTTTGATCGACAGCGGTATGAATACACCTGATGCGGCCGAATTGGCCGGAAGTGTTACATCAAAACCGCTATCCATGCTTAATACGCATGCGGACCGTGATCATATATCAGGAAACGGCGCATTTGATAAATGCTATATGAGTCCCGATGAGGAGGCTAATTTCCGCGAAGCCGGAGGCACTGCTGAGATAATTCCGATCAGGGAAGGCGATATCATAGATCTTGGAAACAGGCAGCTTGAGATAATCGATATCCCGGGACATACACCCGGGAGCGTAGCGATACTCGATATCAGCCACAAGGCGCTTGTATCGGGCGATTCCGTGCAGAACGGGAATATTTTCATGTTTGGGAAATACAGGAGTTTTGAGAGCTACATAAAGAGCATGAACAAGCTCCTTACATACAAAGAACGGGTCGATACGATCTATCCCTCTCACGGATCGTTTCCTGTAGAGCCGGAATTGATCGGAAAACTGATCGAAGGGGCTGAACAGATCGTAAACGGACAGGCTGAAGGAAAAATAGTTGATATGTTCGGGAGACCGGCCAAACTGTTCAAATTTGATTATGCGGGATTCTTATGTGAAGCAACCTGAACTATTGAGGAACGGATTCTTGCCACGTTCTTGCTATGAAATATAACACCGGTGGAGTTACAAGATGAGATACGCGGTCATATCGGATATACATGGAAATTATCCTGCACTGCAGGCTGTGCTGGAGGATATAAGGCAGCAGAATATATCACATTATCTGTTTGCCGGTGATTATTGTCTGAGCGGCCCATGGCCGGATGATTGTATCACTGCGATCAGAGAGATTCCGGAAAAGTATATTATCAGGGGAAATGAAGAGACATATCTGGAAAATTTGGTCGGAAAAGATCAGTCGCTATGGACGGACGGTCAGATGCAGGTTTCCTACTGGTGTTTCAAAAACCTGAGCGGGGATAATCTGGATTATCTTCTGAATTTGCCGCATAAAGCAGACTTTGAGTGCAATGGAGTGAAGATCCGGATGGCTCATTCGTCTGTGGATTTTATGGGAACTTATCCGTTTTATACATGGAATTCGGTTACGGTAGCAGATAGAAGCCGGAATACCGATAAAACTCCGGAACAGATATTGTCCGGAATGGACGATGAAAGGACTGAAGATCCTGTATTTCAGGAAGCATTGTCGAAGCTGGAGAAGGGAATCTATATCTTCGGACATTCTCATTTACAGTGGAGTTATGTTAACAGGGAAAAGGGAGTATATCTGATCAACCCCGGATCGTGCGGGCTTCCTCTTGACGGGATAGGGAACAGCGTCCCGTACACGATCCTTGAAATAACCGATGCCGGACAGGTGCATATTGAAGAAAAAAGAGTGATATTTGATAAAGAACACTATACCAGTGAATTGATTCAGACGGGGCAGTACCGTGAAGCCAATGTCTGGAGCAGGGTGATCATAAAGGAATTACTTACAGCGCGGGAACATATGTATTTCTTCCTGAAATATGTCGAAGAATATGCTAAGGAAATCGGAGACGACAGGCGTCCGTATTCTGTGGAAACATGGGAGAAAGCTTTTGAAACATGGAATCGGCAACAGGAACCCCGTTCCTGAAGTCATGAAAGAATACAACATACCATGGTGTGGCTGGGAAGCCAATGTCGGCCCTATTTATCAGATTCCTGAAGGATCATTCAACTGATGATCAGGAGAACGCAACTTGAGACGAAGGAGCAAAAGATAGCTTATATGAAAACAAAGATGAGCAGACCGGGAATTGCCAGGATCATCGTTTTTTCGGTAATACTGATCCTGCTGGCATTTTTTTCGGTCGGGTATACTTATGAAACCTTTAATACAAGCCTGAAACAACAGTTTATTGACGTTGATGATATAAATAATATCAATATTGACGGTTCGGATTTTACTCCGGGATTCAGGATATTGGGAACGGGAATAAATTCATTCCTGGCCCTGCTGACATTTGGAACTTATGCGATCGTTATTCTTGTGGTAAGCGCGATCTTTATTGTCCCTTTTCGTTTTATCGGTCTCAGAAAAAACAGTATTGTAACGGATACGGAGAAAAAGACCACCAAGGCAGTGTTTGCCGGAGCAGTGGCAATTTCGATCATTGTTTCCCTTATTATCACACGGATGACGATGATCGTTCCGCTGCTGATATATACGGCGATGTGGGCGTTCATGGCGTTCTGCATTTATGTTCTGGCGATCATGCTTCACAGGGATCGGGGATCCGGATACAATGACGCTCAGATCAGGAATAATGGAGGCGGACAGATTGACAAATAGCGAAATCTGCGTAAAATTAGTATTGTGATAGTTCCTAAACAGATCACCATATTTGAAAGGAGACTTCAATGAAAAATAAGAAAATACTTGCAGGTATATTTCTGCTGATCCTGGCTGTGCTGATCCCGAGCGGAATATCTTCGCAGGCAGCAGTATCGAAGAAGATCAAACTGACACCCTGGCTCACGACCACAACACACGGAGAAGTTGTTGTTGATATCACTGCTTCGATCAAAAATGTAGTTTCTATCGATATCGCAGAGGGCAAGATAAAGAAGACTGCCGACAAATACTGGAAGAATGCAAACACTGAAAAAGATTTCTCTTATCACAAAGATACGAAAACCACCGAGGCTACATTTTGGGCCCGCAGGAATGGCACATATTCTGTAAGGGTGACAACAAAATCGGGTAAGAAATATGTAAATTATATCAAGATAAGCAATCTTGAACCGACAAGCGAGCGCGGCGAGATGGTAGCCAACATCACGAATGTCTCCAAGCCTGATTCCAAGGGTAATTATACTATAACAGTGGATTACAAGGCAGAACTTACCGCAGAGCCGGAAATCTTTGAGGGAACAAAGGCCGGGGATGTTGTATCTATAGGCGGCAGAGATGTGGAGATCCTGGATTTCCTGACTTTGAATGAAAACTACGAAGCTGTCAGCCAGAGAAAATATGATGACAAGGTGGAATGCGTCGTTGTTCTTCCTAAAAATGCAGGCGATTTCTATGATCTCAGCAACGACATGAACAGCTATCTGGTTGAAGACCCCACAGCAGCGGATTTCGGCTTTGTAAGGATCGGAGGAGATATTTTTTATGCTTATGATGATTTCGAATATTGGGCTTTTGGAGGAGATTATTATGTCAACCTGTTCGATACAGTATACTCCGGAGTTAAGCTTAAAGTAACAGCCGATACGTTTGTCAGACTGGCTTATGCGGACAGGGAAAAGTACGGAGACATCCCCGGCATATCGGGAACGGATTATTGTGCGATCAGAAGAGGCACGAAAGAGCTGGAAGGAGTCTACGTTTATGATGACATAGATCTGCATATTTACGAATCATACAGCAAAAAGAAAGGTTTTACGGATACGGTCAGCGAGATAGTTGAGATTTATTCACCGTGATAATATGACCGGAAACGGACATAAAGAATTGCTATGGAAATTATTGATTATTTTAAAAGTGAAAGAAAAGATCATTGGCTGGATAAGATCAAGAAAAGTGACTGGGGAGCGGGAGGCTTTCTTCATGATCTGATCGAAAGCGGAAGCTTTTATGACGCGCTCGGGAAAAGATCCACGGTGCTGCTTCTGACCGAAGGCGATGAGCTGATGTCATTTTGTACATATGCCGAAAAAGACGACGTTCAGCCCACGGATCTTACTCCCTGGATGGGGTTTGTTTATACATTCCCAGCCTACAGAGGACATCACTATTCGGGTCTCTTAATGGATGAGGTCATAAGGCGCGCGAAGGAAGACGGTTTCGAGAAAATATATATTTCAACCACTCATACCGGAATGTATGAGAAATATGGCTGTGAATTCATGGCCGTTATGGCGGATGTCAACGGAGATCCTACAAGGATATATACTAAAAAACTGAATAAAATGTAAAATACTGTTTATTTCTTCATGTGTGCCTTGATGGCATCAAAAGTAGTGTCGCTGATATAATGCTCGACACGGCATGCATCTTCGGCAGCGGTTTTCTCATCAACACCTATACTGATCAGCAGGCGGGTAAGTACCGTGTGGCGTTCGTAAATACGTTTGGCGAGTATTTCTCCTGCTTCGGTAAGTTTAAGATAACCATCTTTGTCTTTTTTTACAAGCCCTTCGTCTTTCAGCAGACCTAATGCGCGACTGACGGAGGGCTTTGAAAATCCCATATATTCACCTACATCTATAGCGCGGACAGTACTTGATTTCTGTGACAGCACATATATTGTTTCAAGATACATCTCTCCGGATTCCTGTAAAGCCATTATCGAGGCCCTCCTTTATTTTCATTAGCATTAGCTTATCATAAAATATCCCATCATTCAATATAGTAAACCGACGGAATTATGAAAAATATGAAAAAAGTTGTTGACAAGTTAGCGAAAGCTAATTATAATGTCCCTTGGTTAGAGTAGGATAACCAAGGGACATTTTATGGGATAGCGAATACTGATTTATATTCACGATAGAAGGAGGAACGTTGTAAATGGATTTTCTTGAGATAGTAAAATGAAAAAAATATAAATTAATATTAAAAAAAGCTTGACAAGTTTGCACAGGCTAATTATAATGATCGATGGTTAGAAAATGCTAACCATTCATTTTGGTATACGGTTAGCAAATGCTAATACACTGAAGCGGGAGGAATAATATGATGCCTCTGAATTACGCGGAAACAGGACAACCGCAGATAATAAAGAAGATCGGCGGGAGCCCGGAAGTAAAAAAACACCTGGAAGACCTGGGATTTAACGTTGGCGGGGAGGTTAGCATTGTCAACACACTGAACGGCAATCTGATCGTCAAGGTAAAGGAAAGCCGGGTAGCTGTAAGTGATGAACTGGCAAGAAAGATCATGGTCTGAAACAAGGATCATCCAGTTTCAAGAAAGTAAAGAAAGCTAAGGAGGAAATGATCAGGTATGACACTCAGAGATGCTAAGATCGGACAGACCGTAACTGTTGTCAAGTTACACGGAGAAGGCGCAGTTAAGCGGCGTATCATGGATATGGGAATAACAAAAAATACTGCTGTTTATGTACGCAAAGTTGCACCGCTCGGTGATCCGATAGAGGTGACGGTAAGGAATTACGAACTTTCGATACGTAAGGCAGACGCTGAAATGATCGAAGTGAAGTAAATTTTTGTATCGTAGCGTTAGCTATGTATAACTTGATATGATTATTTACAGTTAGCATTGCATTACATCGGAGAAGCTGATCAAATCATCGTTTCCCCGGATAACTATAGTAAACGAAAGGATGTACTTTTTTATGAGTCTTAGGATTGCACTTGCGGGAAATCCGAACAGCGGCAAGACTACACTGTTCAATGCACTGACCGGCTCTAACCAGTTTGTCGGAAACTGGCCCGGAGTAACGGTTGAAAAGAAGGAAGGAAAGCTGAAGAAACATGATGATGTTACCATCACGGACCTTCCCGGTATCTATTCGTTATCGCCTTATACCCTTGAAGAGGTTGTTGCGAGAAACTATCTGCTGGGTGAGCGTCCGGATGCGATACTGAACATCGTAGACGGAACCAACCTTGAACGTAACCTTTATCTTACAACACAGTTGACCGAGATCGGTATTCCGGTAGTTGTAGCGATCAATATGATCGATGTTGTAAAGAAGAACGGTGATAAGATCAATATTGAAGAGCTTTCAAGACAGCTTGGCTGTAAGGTTATAGAGATCTCGGCTCTGAAGGAGACCGGTATTATGGAAGCTGCGGAGGCTGCCATAGATGCTGCGAAGAACACCAAGACCGTACCGCAGCATACATTCTCCGGTCCCGTTGAACATGCCATCGCGCATATCGAGGAAGCGATCGTACATGATATGCCCGAAGAGCAGCAGAGATGGTACGCTATCAAAATATTTGAGAGAGACGACAAGGTTCTTGAGTCAATGAATATCCCTGCTGACAAGCTTGCACATGTAAAGCTTGACATTGAAGCTGCAGAGAAGGAACTCGATGATGATGCCGAGAGCATTATCACCAATGAACGTTATGTATATATTGCCGAGGTTATCAAGGCATGCTACAAGAAAAAGAATGCGGGAAAAGCATCTACTTCGGATAAGATCGACAGGATCGTAACAAACAGATGGCTCGGACTTCCGATATTTGCAGCCATTATGTTCCTTGTTTACTGGATCGCGATGGTAGGCGTCGGAGCTTCGGCTACCGACTGGGCAAATGACGGACTGTTCGGTGACGGATGGCATCTGTTAGGCATTGGAAGCGGAGATGCCGAGGATGCAGCCGATGCTTATGCCGATGCGGTTAATGCTGTAGGCGCATATGATATTGAATTTGACGTAGAAGATGAAGAATTCGATGCCGATGCTGTTCTTTCGGAAATGCGCGGAGTAACCGGTCCCGAGACATCAACTGTTGAGGTCGAGGATGAAGAGACCCTGGCTGTCGATGAAATGACCGTTTATTTCTCTGAAGTGCCCGAGGATGCTGAAGATGATGTGATCGGAATGTCATATACAGAGGCAGTTAAGTATTTTGAAGAAAACGGATTTGATGAACCCGATCCCGCAGATTACGGCGTATGGGTACCCGGTATTCCGGTACTTGTTGAGAAGCTCCTGGATGCTGTTAACGCAGCCGATTGGTTAAAAGGCCTGATCCTTGACGGTATCGTTGCAGGTGTTGGTGCGGTACTCGGATTCGTACCTCAGATGCTGGTACTCTTCCTGATGCTTGCGTTCCTTGAGTCCTGCGGATACATGGCACGTATCGCATTCGTACTTGACCGTATCTTCAGACGTTTCGGTCTTTCCGGAAAATCCTTTATCCCCATGCTTGTCGGCACGGGCTGCGGTATTCCCGGTATCATGGCTTCACGTACCATCGAAAATGAACGTGACCGCCGTATGACGATCATAACAACGACATTTATCCCCTGCGGAGCTAAGATTCCTTTCATTGCAATGATCGCAGGCGCGATCTTCGGCGGAAGCGCATGGATCTCGACCGGCGCATACTTTATCGGTATGGCGGCCATCGTCATTTCCGGTATCATGCTGAAGAAGACCAGACTGTTTGCAGGAGATCCCGCTCCTTTCGTAATGGAGCTTCCCGCATATCACTGGCCTACACTCGGTAATGTGCTCCGTTCCATGTGGGAGCGTGGCTGGTCATTTATCAAGAAGGCCGGAACCATCATCCTGCTTTCAACTATCGTTGTATGGTTTACAACATATTTCGGATTTGCGGAAGACGGTTTCAGAATGCTCGAAGAAGACGAACTTGATGTTTCGATCCTTGCAAAGATCGGAAATGCAATAGCGTGGATATTTGCTCCTCTCGGTTGGGGCAACTGGCAGGCAGCCGTTGCTTCGATCACAGGTCTGGTTGCGAAGGAAAACATCGTAGGAACCATGGGTATCCTTTACGGCGGCGGAGAACTGAGTACTTATGCTACATTGGCTGCCGAGTTTACAACAGTTACAGGATTTACTTTCCTTGTATTCAATCTTCTGTGCGCACCCTGCTTCGCAGCGATCGGTGCGATCAAACGTGAGATGAACAACGCGAAATGGACCTGGTTTGCGATCGGATATCAGTGCGGATTTGCATACGTGGTAGCTTTGATCATTAATCAGTTCGGAAATCTGTTTACGGGAAATGTAAACGTGATCGGATTGATATTTGCGATAGCAGCGCTGGTTGGTATTATCTACATGCTCTTCTTCAAGAAATACCAGGAGGCAAATAAACTTACTGTGGCTTTGAAAAAGACAGCGTAATAAACGCGAAGGTGAAGCGATTACAGGCTTTGCCGGGTGCATGGTATAACAATACAGAAAATTGCTTCATGAAGTTTTAAGGAGGTGGAATGATGTTTGGATGGATCGCTGAAAATCTCGGAACTATTGGAATATCAATACTGCTGGTTATTCTCGTGGTGGACATAATCATTAAAATGATCAACGACAAGAAACAGGGCAAATCCTCCTGTGGCGGAAACTGCGCACATTGCAATATGTGCGCAGCATGCCGTCAAAAGGCTGAACAGACAGGCAATAAAGAAACGGGGACTTGAAATGAAGAAGGGGAATTCTGCGGAAGCGTATCTCGAGAGTATTCTGACGTTTCATGAAATGCCATACGGCGGAAGAAATCGAGGAAGCACTTAAAGCTGCGGGATTTTCGAAGATCAAAACGGACCACCATCCGAGTAAGCCCTGGATCACGGTGCTGGCAAAGAAGTAACATAAGTCGGTAAATAAACTGTAATAAAAGTCCGATATCTATATCAGGTATCGGATTTTTATTTTCATTGTCAGCAAATTTTTATTATAAGATACGATCGCTGTGACTCGTAATAATATTGACAATATGGGAAAAACCGATGATAATACAAGATAGACACTCATGTGGTTTTGATAGAGAGGTGCATATGTATCAGTTTGTTATTTGCGTTTTATATCTTACCATAATCGGACTGTTCGCCGTATGTGCATTTACTTTGGTAAAGTGGGGCGGTCTGCTTCACACATATCTGTTTTTCTATTGCGTTTCAAACCTTGTTTATAACTGTGCATATGTTCTGATCCTTCATTCCCAAAATCAGGAAAACTATGTTACGGCGCTTAAGATCGGATATTTCGGGCGTATATGGGTAGGATTGTCGTTCGCCCTGTTTGTTGCCGAATTCTGTGGAGAGCATTACTCTACGGCAATCAAGGTTGTTGCGGGCGTTTTCAACATGTTCACATATTTCTTCATTCTCAATCTGGAGAGCACCCCGCTGTATTACAAGCACATGGAATATGTAAAGGACGGCGATTTCCCGACCTTGCCGCACTCAGGAGGTCCGATCTATTATGCATTTACGCTTATAAACCTGTTCTATGCCTTTGCCTGCGTATTCCTGATCATTAGGGCGTTTATACGCGAGAAGGATAAAATCGCGAAAAAGCGCAAGCTGATGATAGTGATCGCAGTACTTGTAATGGTGTCATCTTATGTGATATATTTCCTGAAACTTATACCGCTGGCGCGTAAATTTGACGTAATGATCATTGGCTATGCAATAGTTACGGCATTCATGCTTATAGCCATTATAAAATATAAGATGCTGGATACCATCGCAGCCGCCAAAAATTATGTAGTGGATGAGCTTTCCGAAGGTATTATAGTTGTTGATAACGGGGAAAAGGTAAGTTATTTCAATAAGCCGGCGCTGAAACTGTTTCCGAAGCTTGATGAACTTAGGAAAACAGGACAGATGATGCCCGAGATCCATGATTTTGACGAAGCTATCAGATCCGGTGAGCCGATAAAAATGGGCGGCAGGATATATACACCGAGAGTCAATCCCCTTACAGAGAACGAAACCAGAATAGGATCACTCTATTCTCTTTCCGATGACAGCGAATATTACGGGTATATGGATGAGCTGCGCGAACAGAAACATATAGCCGATAACGCCAATGAAGCAAAATCACGGTTCCTTGCCAATATGTCCCACGAGATTCGTACTCCGATCAACGCGGTTCTCGGTTTCAATGAAATGATCTCAAGAGAATGCGCTAAGGTTGCGGATACAAAGGAGACGGAGGAGCCTGTTGTTAACGATGCCTTCGATAATATCAGCATGTACTCCGGGAATATTGAAAGCGCAGGTAACAACCTCCTGTCCATCATAAATGACATACTTGACTTTTCCAAGATTGAAGCGGGAAAGATGGAGATCGTTGAAGGCCGGTACAGCTTAAGTTCGCTTCTTAACGACATAACCGGGATGATCACATTCCGGGCCGCCGAGAAAGGACTTACATTCGCTATGGATGTGGATGAAACGCTCCCGAACGAGCTTTTCGGTGATATGGTGCGCGTAAGGCAGGTAATAACCAATATCCTTACGAATGCCGTAAAATATACCGACAAAGGTTCGGTTATGCTCATTGTGCGTTCGGATGAAGAGAAAGCCTTTAACGAAGGAGATATATTAAATGTTGTTGCTGTAGTAAGAGATACCGGTATAGGTATTCGTCCCGAGGACCAGGAAAAGCTGTTTGGTTCGTTTGAAAGACTGGATCTCAAACATAACAGCACAATTGAGGGAACGGGACTGGGTCTTTCAATATCCCGCCAGCTGATCTCCATGATGGGAGGAAAGATCACGGTCCGCAGTAAATATGGATCGGGATCTGATTTTACGATCACCATACCCCAGAAGATCGTTTCCGGCGAACCGATCGGAAATCTCAACGCCCGTATCAGAAATGCGGGTAAGGAAAAGAAAGTTTATAAAGAGGCATTTACGGCTCCGGACGCTCATATACTTGTTGTCGATGATACTTATTTAAATCTTGCTGTCGTTAAAGAGTTCCTTAAGGATACCAAGATCGAAATAGATACGGCAGACGGCGGAAGAAAGGCATTAGTGCTCACTGCGGAGAAGCAGTATGATCTGATATTTATGGATCAGCGCATGCCGAATATGGACGGAACGGAAGCACTTAAATATCTGCGCAGTCAGGAGAACGGTCTTAACCTTAAAACTCCTGTAATCTGCATGACTGCCGATGCGATCATAGGTTCAAGGGAGCGGTATCTGGCGGAAGGGTTTGACGATTACCTTTCCAAACCCGTTAAGATCGAGGAATTAGAGCAGAAGATCATTAAGTATCTGCCTGTGGAAAAAATTAAAAAATGATGGGTTATTCTTGACAATTCTGGTTAGTTGATTTAAGGAAGTAATCCTGCCGAGAAAAGATGAATTCATACTTCTTATGTCCCGTTCAAGCGGAACGAAATATGAGAATTTTATTCATGACTATGTCGAGGATAATCAGAAAAAATTTATGGAGGCCGTAAGATATCTGAGGGAGAAGGGCTATCCGACAGTTGAATTGAGTGAGGAGGAACTGCATATGCTGTTATCAGCCTATCTGACAGCGTGCTTTGAACCGATCATCCACGATTACGATGACGTGAAAATAGAAAAATATCTGAATACAGTACAGAAGTTCTTCATGCCGGGGTGGCTGAAGATCATGGGAGTGAAGTAAAGAAGAGCCGAAAGGCTCTTTTTTATTATGTTAGTTATCAATTAATGGTTAGCGATCATTATACGATTGAATTATAGCAAAGGGGCGGATAAAGGGCAAGTTGTTTTCTTCTGTCATTGAAAAAAAGTAGTTATTGTGGTACTATCTTATTTAGTTATAATGGGATAAGAATGTGGTGAAAAAACCGGCTTCGTATCAGGAAAATTTTGTAGAGACTTTGATGCATGGAGATTGATAATATGCAGGTAAGAAGAGCTGAAATAAAAGATATACCCGGGATCCTTGATCTGCTGGTACAGGTGGACATGGTCCATCATAACGGTCGTCCGGACATTTTCAAGGGACCCGAGACAAAATATAACGAAGAAGAACTGACGAGAATCATAGCGGATGATGAAACGCCGGTCTTTGTCTGTACGGATGAAAATGACAGGGTATTGGGGCACGCCTTTTGTATCAATAAACAGGAGAAGGACAATTCCGTACTCACCGATATCAGGACCTTGTATATTGATGATATATGTGTGGACGAAGCGGCAAGGGGAAAACATGTAGGTAAGACGATCTTCGAACATGTTCTCGATCATGCGAAAGCGAACGGATTCTATAATATCACCCTGAATGTGTGGAGCTGTAACCCGGGAGCTATTAAATTTTATGAATCTCTGGGCTTTGTTCCGCAGAAGATCGGGATGGAAATGATGGTAAAATAATGAATTTGAAAGGATATAAATTAAAATGAGCAAAAAAGGCAAAAAAAACAAGTGGAAGAATCTTCCGTCTGAGTTCAAAACATGTATTATCGGTATGATCATTTTTCTTGCGGTAGGCCTCGGGCTTGTACTGTACGGATTGTTGTTTGCGGGTATCAGGTCGGGGGACCTCCGTACCGTTTCGGCAGAGGTGACATCGATCGACAAGGTCAGCAGAAATCTCGATTCCGAGACAGCAGAATCCCTGCGTGACGATGGCGAGGACGGAGAATCGGTAAAATATGAATTTGAAGTAGGGTATCGCTATACTGTTGAAGGGAAAGAGTACTCATATACAGCCAGAAAGTCATTCGGTGAAGGCAGTTCTATGTCGGTAGGAGATACCGAAGACCTGAAATATGCGATGAAAAACGGGAAACCCGTGATCAATCCGGATACAGATTTTACTTATGTATTTGTCGGGATAATCCTGATAGTAATAGGCGCGATCGCCGGTCTCGCCGCATATATTTTGAGACCCAAGAAGAATAAGAAACAGCAGAACAGGGAACAGCAGAACTGAAAATAAGAACGACGGGTAAAAGATGAAAGCCCGAAACCGGAGGATATATGCGTACGATAACCAATCACACGATCAGCTTTGATGCTCCCTCAGCCAACTGGAACGAAGCATTTCCGATCGGAAACGGAACGCTCGGAGCCATGGTATACGGGACGCCGTTTACCGAACTTCTTCAGCTTAACGAAGACAGCGTATGGTATGGGGGACCTTTAGACCGTAACAATCCGTCCGCGCTTGAAAACCTTCCGAAGATCAGACAGCTGATCCTGGACGGAAAGATCTCTGCGGCCCAGGAACTGTGTGCACTTGCGCTTTCGGGAACTCCGGATATGCAGAGGCACTACGAGGCACTCGGAAATCTCTATATCCAGTTTGCGGGCCGGTCCCGCGAATTTACGGAATACAACAGAACGCTTAATATCCGCGACGCTGTTGTCACGACAACATTTACCCGTGAAGGGGTAACATATACAAGGGAATGCTTTGCAAGCAATCCGGACGGCGTGATAGCGATCCGTCTTACCGCGGACAGGCCGCACAGCATTTCATTTAATACACAGATAGCGCGCGGAGACATTACCTGGGATCTGTCGCCTTATGAGACCCAGGTCCTGCGGAATCCGGGATATAATTCATATATCGATGAGTGCGGAAACTTAAAAGACGGGATCACCGTCATGTCCGGACAATGCGGCGGCGTGGATGCCGTAAGCTATGTCTGTGCGATCGATGTTACACAGGAAGGCGGAAGCCTCACATCGATCGGCAACAGCCAGGTCGTAAAGGACGCGGACAGTGCGGTTATCTATATCGGCGCCCGCACGACTTTCAGGATCCCGGATCCCCTGCTTGAAGTTTTGGGTATATTGTTCAAGGCGGCGGAAAAGGGCTGGGATGAGCTGCTGCGGTGTCACCTGAAAGACCAGCACGAACTTTATGACCGTGTAAGCCTTGAACTACCCGGTGATGAAACGGTTCCGTTCCTGTTTAATTTCGGACGTTACCTTCTGATCGCATCGAGCCGTCCGGGGTCACTGCCTGCCAATCTGCAGGGCATATGGTGCAAGGATTACAACCCCATATGGGGCAGCAAATTTACGATAAATATCAATGCCGAAATGAATTACTGGCCGGCCGAAACCTGCAACCTGCCGGAGTGCCACCTTCCGCTGTTCGACCTGATCGAGAGGATGGTGCCGAACGGAAGGAAGACCGCAAAAGTGATGTACGGATGCCGCGGTTTCGTTGCACATCATAATACTGATATCTGGGGCGATACCGCTCCGCAGGATACATGCCTGAGTGCAACTTACTGGGAGATGGGTGCGGCATGGCTGTGCCTGCATATCTGGGAACATTATGCATTTACGAAGGATATCGTGTTCCTGAACAGACATTTCAGGACAATGTGCGAAGCGGCCAGATTCCTGCTTGACTTTATGATCGAGGATAACGGGTATCTGATCAATTGTCCCACTCTTTCACCCGAGAATGAGTACAAACTCCCGAACGGCGAGAGAGGGGTTATCTGCAAGGCTGCGTCGATGGACAGCCAGATCACGAGGGAACTGTTCGAGGATATCCTGCAGGCATATGAGGCGCTCAAAGACGCTGAGTACATTCATGAAACCGCGGATGTACCCGGGCCGTATAAAGCCCTTATAGGAGAGATCGAAACGGCGCTGAAGAAGCTTCCTCCGATCAGTATCGGAAAGTTCGGACAGATCATGGAATGGGCCGAAGATTATGAAGAAACCGATCCCGGACACAGACATATATCGCATTTATTTGCGCTGCATCCCGGAAGCCAGATCTCACCCGATTCGACGCCCGAATTGGCAGAGGCAGCAAGACGCACGATCGAGAGAAGGCTTGCGGGCGGAGGAGGCCACACAGGCTGGAGCAGGGCGTGGATCATCAATATGTGGGCAAGGCTCCATGACGGTGATGAGGCCCTGAAGAATATCTATGCGCTTATAGAAAAATCAACGCTTCCGAACATGTTCGACAATCATCCGCCTTTCCAGATCGACGGTAATTTCGGATGCAGCTCCGGAATCGCCGAAATGCTGATACAGAGCCATGACGGCGCGATAAGGCTCCTGCCTGCACTTCCCGGTGAGTGGAAGGGAGGAAAGGTTAAGGGACTTCGTGCAAGAGGCGGGATCACGGTTGACATCGAGTGGGATGGAGCGGGAAATGTAAAAGCTTCATTTACCGCCGACGGCGATTGCAACGTGAAGGTGCTATTCGCAAAAGAAGAAAAAGAGATCTCATTGTCCGCGAAAGAACGGACGGAAATTGTTTTCAAAGTAATATGATCATCTGCTAAAGAACATTTTTTAACGGAACCTGCGTAATTGTCTGAAAATACAAAGGAAACAGTAAAGAATGAAGAGCATACGAACCAGAATGACCATCATGATAGTGCTGGTAGTACTCGGGAGTTCAATACTTCTGTCATTTATCAGCTATCAGAGGGCGAAGAAGAGCCTGATAACCCAGGCGGAGATCAGTTACGGCGTTGCTGCGCAAAAATATGCACTCGAACTGACTTCCTGGGTTAATACTAATGCAACGATCATTGATACCATGGCTGCGGAGATAGCGGTCAACGGTATTTCATTCAAGGGTTATGACGAATTCCACAGATATCTGCGTGACAGTTATCTGCTTTTGAATAAGAGCGGATACGTATATGATGTATATTTTACATACCCTGACAATTTCATGGTCTGCGCATCCGATTTCCTTTCGGACGGAACAGTTGATTTTGTCCATGCAAGAGAATGGTATACAACGTCGGCACTTACCGGTAAGCTGTTTTTCTCTTCGCCTTATCTGGATTCCGACACGAATAAGCCTATTATCACGATATCGAAGGCCGTTTATAACGAAGACAAACTGCTGGGCGTGCTGGCAGCCGATATATTTGTAGATGTTCTTGTAGATATGATCCAAAATGCCGATGTTGAGGAAAACAGCTATGCATTTCTTATAGACCAGCATAAGAGAATGATCGTACATCCTGATCCGGTCTATGCATATGATGATATACCTCCGGGAGTCATGGATGTTCCCAATGCGCATTACCAGACCCTTATGGATGCTATTGCCGCGAATTCCGATGATCTGGTGTATGTCAAGGACTACGACAAGATCACCAGAGGCATAGCATTTTCGAAGATGACCAATACCGGATGGTATGTATGCATCGCGACGAGCAGGGATGCGATCTCCGAAGGTGTAGGCTCCCTTCTGAACGGCTTTGTAATAGCCACTACGGTTTCTATCATAATAGGAGCACTTGTCGTAATACTGCTGGCGCATATTTGGGACAAGCTGAACAAGCAGGAGCAGGAATATAAGCAGCAGGTTCTGGAACTCGAAAAACAGGCCGCTGATGAGGCAAGCGAGGCCAAGAGCCGCTTCCTTGCAGATATGTCTCACGAGATACGTACTCCTATCAATGCGATCATAGGAATGAACGAGATGATCCTGCGTGAAACCGACAATAAGGATATCAGGGGATATTCGAGAAACATCAAACAGTCCGGAAACAATCTGCTGCAGCTGATCAACGGAATCCTGGATTTTTCGAAGATAGAAGACGGCAAGATGGAGATCGTGCCGGTAAGATACAATGTAAGCTCGCAGATCGCATATTTTATCAACTCGATATCGAAGAGAGCCAAAACCGGTAATCTTGAAATGAAATACGATATCGATCCGGAGCTTCCTTCGCAATTGTACGGGGATGATACGCGTATCAACCAGATAGTCATGAACCTGCTTACCAATGCCGTAAAATATACCGAAAAAGGTTCGGTAACACTGGCGATAAGAGCATTGGAAAAGGATGAAGCCGGGAAAAAGGTCCGGATACATTACGAAGTTAAGGACACCGGTATCGGAATAAAAGAGAGTGATATGACCAGGATGTTCGAATCATTTGAACGTCTTGATGTTGTAAGAAACCGTAATGTCGAGGGTACGGGGCTCGGAATGACGATCACAAAGAGCCTTCTCGAACTGATGGGAAGCGAACTTCAGGTTGAGAGTACTTACGGAGAAGGCAGTACTTTCTCATTTGAACTGTGGCAGAGGATAGAGGATGATACGCCTCTCGGGGATTATCAGAAAGCGATCAGGACTACCACGGACAATGAGACTTATAAAGAATCATTTTCCGCGCCGGAAGCCCGGATTCTGGCTGTCGATGATACCCAGATCAATGTATTTGTTGTGCAGAACCTGCTGAAGAAGACGAGAGTTAAGATCGATACGGCGCTTTCAGGTCCCGAGTCGATACAGCTTGCCGAAAAGAATAAGTATGACGTGATCCTTATGGACCAGCGTATGCCCGGTATGAACGGAACCGAGGCAATGAAATATATAAGGGAGTCTGAAAAGAGCCTAAACAAGGAAACTCCAATAGTATGTCTTACCGCCGACGTTGTGAGCGGAGCGAGGGAAAGATATCTGAAGCAGGGATTCACCGATTATCTGATGAAACCCATTGACGGAACCAAACTTGAGCAGATGCTCATAGGCTATATACCGAAGGAAAAGGTCACTATCACCCGTGTGGCTGAAACGGAAAATCCAATCCCGGATCTGTCGGGAGAAGAGTTTATAACGGTCCTCGGTGAGATCGGAGTAGATACGAACAGCGGCATAACACTCTGCGGAAACGAAGTGGCTATGTACAGATCGGTATTGACCGCCTATGCAGCCGAGGAAACAACCAAAGCAAAGAATCTTCGGACGTATTACGATATCGGAGATTGGGAGAATTACGGAATATGTGTTCATGCGCTCAAGAGCGCGTCCAGAATGATCGGTGCCTCTGAACTTGCGGATCTTGCTGCAGAATCTGAAGCAGCCGCCAAACGGGACGATGCTGCGACAGTAGAGAAAAATCATGATGTTATCATGGAAAATTATTCCAAGCTTGCCGAACTGATCAGAAATACAATCGGTTCGGATGAGATCGGCGATGACGAGATCATTGAATTCGCACCGCAGTAAGGGCGCTGAAATAAAAATGCTGATAAGGATGTGAAACTAAAATGGAATCAACACTCAGAAGAACATGGTCGGAGATCGATCTGGATGCATTGGTTCACAACTACAAAACATTAAGAAAGAGGATAGGACCGGACGTTAAGTTCCTGGGAGTGGTAAAGGCAGATGCGTACGGACACGGTTCGGTAACGGTAGCCAAGACGCTGGAAGAAGAAGGAGCCGATTATCTGGCGGTCAGCAGCAATGATGAGGCCATGGAACTGCGTCTCAATGGTATCAAAATGCCGATCCTGATCCTCGGACATACACCGAAGGAGCAGGTTGCAAGGCTGATCGAGTATGACATAACACAGGCGGTAACCTGTAAAGCCAAAGCTGTCGAATACTCGGAAGAAGCGGTAAGGCTCGGGAAAACACTGAAGATCCACATCAAGGTCGATACGGGAATGTCCAGGCTCGGCTATCTGTGCGAAGGAGATTTCTTCGAAAACGGCGTGGACGGCATTTCCGAAGCGGTCAATATGCCCGGACTCGACGCGGAAGGGATATTTACACACTTTGCCGTATCGGACGAACCAGGAGAAGAATGCAGGGCTTATACGCTCCACCAGTTTGAACTGTTCACGTCGGTCATCGATGCGGTAGAGAAGAAGACAGGAAAGTCTTTCAGGATCAGGCATTGCGCCAATACCGGAGCCGTAGCGCGTTACCCGGAAACATTTCTTGATATGGTAAGGCCCGGACTGCTGCTGTACGGATACGGAGAATTTGCCGCAGAGCTTGGATTGAAGCCGGTCATGACGCTCAAGACCGTTATCAGCACGATCAAAACCTATCCGGCAGGTACGGCGATTAGCTACGGAGGCATATTTAAGACAGAGAGAACAACACGTGTCGGCGTGCTGCCTTACGGATATGCAGATGGCTTCTTCAGGAGCCTGTCCAACAAATGCTCGCTGATGACAAGTGCCGGTCCCGCACGGCAGATAGGCAAGATATGCATGGATATGTGCATGATCGATATCACAAATATGCAGGGAGTGGGCGTCGGAAGCGAGATCGAAGTGTTCGGACCGCACAACCCGATCGAAGAGCTCTCAAGGATCGCGGGAACCATACCGTATGAGCTGACCTGCGCGGTGAGCAAGAGAGTCCCGAGGAGCTATATAAAAGACGGGAAAGTAGTGGAGAGGGAACTGCTGCTGAGGATGTAAAAAACGTTTACACCTCATCCGGCAAGATCATCAGAGCTGATCTTGCCACCTTCCCCTCAAGGGGAAGGCAAAACAATACAAGGCTGTCTACTTTTGAAAGAAAACGTAAAGCATAGAAAAAACAGGAGGGGAAAAATGGCTAAGGAATTACCGAAGAGAAGTGAAGTAAAGATCGAAGACACATGGAAAGTGGAGGATATCTACGCCGACGTGGCTGCCTGGGAGGCGGACATTGAGAAGAGCCTGAAGCTTACCGGGGAACTTGCGGGCTATGAGGGAAAGCTCAACACCGCAGAAAACGTATATGCCGCGGCAAAGCTGGAGGAAGAGATAGATTATACCATAAGCCGGCTTTATTCGTATGCTGCAAGGGTATCCGATGTTGATACCGGAAATGCTGAGAATCAGAAGCTTCTTATGCGTATCAGGACTACCTATGTGGGCATAAACGAGAAGCTTTCATTTATCGACCCCGAGCTGCTGGCACTGCCCGACGGGGAGATAGAGAAGTTTTATGCGGAGAAGCCGGAACTCGAATACTTCAGGAGAGCATTGAATGAAAGACTCCGCTTTAAAGCGCATACATTGAATCCCGAAATGGAAAAGCTCCTGGCATCGGCAGGTGAGGTGATCGGACTGCCCGGGAATGCATTTTCGATGTTCAATAATGCGGATCTGGTTTTCCCGGAAATTACCGATGAGAACGGCGAAAAGGTCAGACTCACGCACGGAAGATATATCCCGTTCCTTGAGAGTCAGGACAGACGTGTGCGTAAAGAAGCCTTCGAGGCTATGTACAGCACATATGAGAGCTATAAGAACACGCTTGCAGCATTGTATGCCGGCCAGGTGAAGTCGCACATTTTCAGCGCAAGGGCACGTAAATATGATTCCTGCCTTGATGCGGCCGTATTCAGGAATAATGTTCCGGGAGAGGTATACAGGAACCTGATCGAGGCCATCCATTCCAATATGGATAAGATGTACAGGTATGTCCGCCTGCGTAAGAAAATGCTTGGCGTTGACGAGCTGCATATGTACGATAATGCGGTTCCGCTTGTTAAGGATGTGGACGTCAAGATCCCGTTTGAAGAAGCCAAGAAGACCGTTTACGAGGCTCTCGCGCCTTTGGGCGACGATTACCGCGCGATACTGAAGGAAGGCTTCGATAACCGCTGGATCGATGTGTATGAAAATGAAGGCAAGCGCAGCGGCGCTTATTCAGCCGGTGTACCCGGGGCACATCCTTTTGTGCTGCTCAATCATTCCGGCACGCTTGACAGCATGTTTACGCTTGCTCATGAGATGGGTCATGCCCTTCACTCATACCATTCATTTAAGAATCAGCCGTACGTTGATGCCCAGTATGTGATCTTTGTAGCTGAAGTGGCATCGACATGTAACGAAGTACTTCTTGTAAAATATCTGCTCTCCAGGACTACGGACAGGGACCAGAGGGCATACCTGATCAATCATTTCCTGGATTCCTTCAAGAGTACGGTATACCGTCAGACAATGTTTGCCGAATTCGAACTGAAGACACATGAGATGGCTGAAAAGGGCGAGTCTCTGACTCCCGACCTGCTGAAGAAGATCTATTATGATCTCAATAAGCTGTACTTCGGGGATGATATGGTTGTCGATGATGCCATTGCGATGGAATGGGCAAGGATCCCTCATTTTTATTACAATTTCTATGTATATCAGTATGCAACCGGATTCTCGGCAGCGGTAGCCCTTGCGGAACGTATTTTGAGCGAGGGTGCCCCTGCGGTTGAAGATTACAAGAAATTCCTCTCGGGCGGCTGCTCGAAGACACCTATCGAGCTGCTGAAGATCGCAGGCGTTGATATGTCAACGGCCAAGCCGATCAACGACGGACTTAAACTGTTCGACGAACTGCTCGACGAGATGGAGAAGCTGTACGCCTGATACGGCGGACAGACTAAAAACAGGGAAAAGGAAAAAGAAATGATAAAGAATATTTTGTTCGATCTGGATGGTACTTTACTGCCCATGGATATGGATGAGTTCACGAACGGCTATTTCAAGCTTCTTGTCGCCAAACTGATGCCTTTCGGGTTTGACGGCAAGGAGCTGATAGGCCATATCTGGGGCGGTACAAAGTGCATGGTCTTAAATGACGGGTCAAGCAAAAACTGTGAGGCTTTCTGGGAGTATATGCATTCAGCCTACGACGAGGAAAAGACTGCGATCGCCCGTGAACAGTGTGAGGCTTTCTATGCAAATGAATTTGAAGGAGGCCGGGAGTTTGTCGGTTTCAACGAAAAAGTAAAACCTCTTGTGGATGATATCAAGGCAGCGGGGTACAGGGTGATCCTGGCAACAAACCCCATATTTCCCGATACAGCGACCAGAAAAAGAACAGCCTGGGCGGGATTGTCGGTGGATGATTTCGAAGGATATACGACTTATGAGAATTCAACGTTCTGCAAACCGAATCCAAAGTATTTTGAGCAGGTTGCACAGCGCTTCGGCCTGGTTCCCGAAGAATGCCTGATGGTCGGAAATGATGCGGAAGAAGACGTCGCGGCCCTGAAGACCGGAATGCAGGTATTTCTTATCACCGACTGCCTCGTCAACAAAAAAGATGTCGATATTTCCGGCATTCCGCACGGAAATTTTGATGATCTGCGTGCATGGCTGGCGCTTTAAAAGCACCGGATCGTAAATTTGAAAGTAGTGAGTATACCGGTATACCGGATACGGATAAAAGGGAAGTTTGGAGGAAAAAACCGTGCAAAAAACGGAGAGTGTGATCAATGAAGTTAAGAAAGTCATCCATGGGAAGGACGACGTTATAAAAAAGATCCTGTGCGCGATCCTTGCGGGCGGGCATGTACTGCTCGAGGATATTCCCGGAGTAGGAAAGACCACGCTGGCAGTGGCATTTTCGAAGGCATTGTCGCTTGACTACAAGAGAGTACAGCTGACACCCGACGTTATGCCTTCGGATCTGCTCGGATTCAGACTTTATGACCGTAATACCGGTGAATTCAGGTTTGAAGAGGGCAGCATTTATACTAATCTGTTCCTTGCGGACGAGATCAACCGTACTTCACCGAAGACCCAGTCGGCTCTGCTCGAGGTAATGGAGGAGCGTCAGGCAACGGTAGAAGGACAGACACGTAAACTGCCGGAGCCGTTCTTCGTTATCGCGACGGAGAATCCTTACGGATCGGCGGGAACCCAGAGACTGCCCGAGTCGCAGCTCGACAGATTTCTGATCGCCCTCACAATGGGATATCCGGACAGGGAGAATGCGATCGCGGTCCTGAAAGGGGATTCGCTGCATGACCTGACCGAAGTTCAGGCGGTAATGAATGCCGAAGATATCGTAAACGCCCAGAAAGAGGTAAAACAGCTGTTTACCGACGAAAGCATTTATGAATATGTCATGTCGCTGACCGAAGCAACACGTAATGAGGAGTTTTTCTCGCTGGGCCTGAGCCCCCGCGGAAGCATTGCGATCATGAAAATGGCCAAAGCCTGGGGCTATATGTCCGGCAGGGGATTTGTGACTCCCGAAGATGTGCAGGATGTATTTCTCTGTGTAGCCGGGCACAGGGTACACCTGAATTCGCGTGCAAAGGCAGCCGGTCTGGATACGGAGACGGCATTGAAACAGGTGCTTGGCAAGGTAAGAGTCGTAAAGGTCAACTAGGGGACGATAGACGCGGAACAGCCTGATACAGCGGCTTGATGTGAGGTTAATGGTGAAGAAAAATATCTGGTATATTATAACATATATCCTGGCAGTACTGGTAATACTGCTCGGAGCGCTGTTTTACCGACAGCCGGTCCTGACGGCACTCCTGCTCATGATGCTCCTGCTGCCGCCGATATCGATCATCCTTTGTTATTCAGCGGCAGGTAAGCTCAAGATAACATTTGATACGCTGCCGATCGCGATTCCTTATCTGAAGGAAGATCCCGGTTCTTCGGAAAATGAAAATGGGATAACGGCATCTTATATTACGGATATCGCAGCGGGAAACGGACAGGATAGCAGCTGCAGCCTGAAAATAAGGATGAATGTTGAGAACACCGGCTTTATTCCGCTGCTCAACTGTGCAGTCGGATTTACATTTCAAAACAGATACTATCCGAATGACAGACAGAATGAGATCGTTTTTGCGGCGCCGCCTAAAAGCAGAAGAAGCTACGATCTGAACTTTGACGCTTCGATCCCCGGACTGTTTGAATTTACAGCCGACAGTCTTCAGGTGACCGATCTGCTACATATGAAAACGCGTAAGATACAGTTCAATAAAAGGATGAAGACTGCGATCCTCCCGGAAGAAGTTTCAACGGACGATCTTAAGGTCAGAAAGTCCCCGATGGAAGAAGATGCCGAGAATTCGCTGACCGGTGAACTGACAAGAGAGATCAGGCAGATAAGGGAGTACGCACCCGGAGATAAATTGCGCGATATGCACTGGAAGCAGACGGCAAGGCTTGATGAGCCGATGGTGCGTGATTTTGAAAGAATGCGTGAGAATTTTTACTGCCTGTTCCCGGTGATCGAGATCGGGACAAAAGCACAGGAACTCATGCAGGGTACGCTTTCGATATGGTACTCGCTGACAAAAAGACTGATCAAACAGGGCGAAACCGTATTTACGATCATGTACGATACCGAGAGTCATTCATTTGAGAAACTCAAAGCTTCTTCCGAAGATGAGCTGACCCGGACAGTATATGAACTGTATTGCGGGACATATGAGAATTTCAGGATATCGGATGATCTGTGCTCGAGGATCAGAAATGAAATCCCCGAAGTAGCGATAATCCATAACGCAAAACTGCAAACGTCCGAATAAGAGATTGGAGAAACATTTAATGAAACCGGTTACGAGAGCTGGTGCATTACGTACCGCAGAGCTTGATAACTACGGCATTTCGCTGAACATGATCAAGGCGGAAACAAGAGAACCCCGCCTTTTTTTGTGTGTCATAAGGGGAGTGCTCGTGTTTATGGCGACATTCGGAACGATCTGCGGGATCGCTTCGGCTTTTGAGCTGGATTTTGACTTTGTGAAAGTTCTGTTTCTGCATTTTCTTATCTCGATGTTCATCTGTCTGATCTATTACAACAAGATATCGTTCTATGTCGGATATCTGTTGCTGCTGGCTTTATTTGCGTGGTTTTCGATAAAATATTTCTGGTATATCAATTCCGGTTTTCAGGCATTTTTGAACGTAACGGGCCGCAAATACGCAAGTTTTTTCAATCTTCCGGCAGTACGTGATGCGACCGAGGTTATTTCCGACAGATATGAGACCATAACGATGCTCATGATCTTCCTCGGAGTGCTGTTCGCACTGCTTCTGAATATCGCGATCTCGGCTTACATGAGTCTTTTCCTGACTTTTCTGGTAACATTCCTGCCGCTTCAGGTAGCATTTTATATAAACCGCAACATACCGCTGCCTTATCTGATGATGATCCTTGCGGTCTATATCAGCGTTATGGTCCTGAAAAGATCGGGAAATTACGCTCTGCCTTCGAAATACGGGAAAGAGCACATATTTGCGATGAAACGGACCGGACTGTTCGGGAAGAAACAGAAAACGGTCCATAAATACCTCGTAAACGGCACCGGAATGGTCTGGGTTGCGGTAATAAGCATAGCGACCGCGATGATGTTCATGCTGGTCATGAACGGAATGCTGAAAAGGACCGCCAATACGGATGAGGTCACAAATGTCGTCAAGGCGAAGACCGATGAATATGTCAAGACGATCGCGCAGGGCGGCATAAGTGCATTGTTTAACCGATACGATTCCGTAGGAGGTCTGTCGAGAGGACAGCTCGGAGGCGTGGGAAGCGTAAGTCCCGACTTTCAGACGGATCTGATCGTAAGGTTTGTTCCTTACAGTGCGGACAGCATTTATCTGCGAAGCTACCTCGGAAAGAGTTATGCAAATAACCGGTTCTGGCCTTCATTTACGCCTAAAGAACGGGATTCGATCGTAAAGACGCTGGATTCTTCGGGAAACAGCGTTTATGAAGAAGGCTGGTGCGATGATGATTACTTCCCGGTACTTGCGGGAAGCAGACCTGAATTTTCCGACAGCTCTGAGATCGTAATTCCGGGAGAAGATACGGAAAATGAACCCATGTATATTTTCTCGTCGGATATTGATCTGACTGACCCGGGGACACAGTATGGATGGAAGAATGCCGGAAAGATCTGGATCGGAAATGTCGGGGCGGAAGCTGCGGGAGAATACCTGCCATATTATTCGTATAATTCAACTTTGTTTAAAAATCAGAATAATATGCCGTTTTCAAATGAGTGGTGGCATGCGACGAAAGGGTATCATTCGTTTGGAGGTTCGGCAGGAAGCAATTTAATTCCAGCTTACTTTTATGATGCTTATTCAATGACAGATGACGAAGAGACCATACAGGGATACGGAACGGATGATATGATAGAAGCCTATGAAGGGACATTTATGCCGTATTCTTCAGCGTCATACTATCAGCCCAATCCTGAGGTTTCCAGAGATTACGAGAGTTATGTGTATGAGAAATATCTTGATGTTCCAGAAGAAATACGGGGAGCACTCGGCACTGTCGCAAATGAAGCGGGAATAGATGAACTGGCCGCGGAATTTATCCGGATCAAAGATAAATACAGTGATGATGACTTCAGTTTTTATTCTGAGATCATGGATAAAGAGAACGGACTCTCTGGCTCTGCAAGAGCGATCGCCCTTGAAATTCTCCGGAATAACCTGAGCAGGGTACAAACGCTCGGAAATTATACAATTATGAGAGAGCCGGCTCAGTATCTGGCGGTAAGCTCGATAGATTACGGAGAATTGATGTTCCGGGATGAAGCTAAGGTCGAGGAGGAATTCGGCTATATCGTTAATGAGCTCCGCATGAGCGCCGAACTATATCTTGAACTTGAAAATGTGGACGCAAGCGCTATGTATTGGCATGATGCGTACCTGCTGATCGCCGATCTGTTCGAGAAACATAAAGATACACTGCTGAGCGGCGGGTATCAATATGCTGCATCAAGCTACGATTACGATGACTATCAGGCCCTGCAGAGCCTGCGGTTGAAGATCCTGTCGAAACTCAGATCATTTTACAGAAATGAATTCAGTTATACCATGTCACCCGGACGTACACCGAACGGAAGGGACGTGGTTGAGTATTTCCTGACCAAGCGGAGAAGAGGATATTGTGCGCATTTTGCGTCATCCGCATGCCTGCTGCTGCGAAGCATAGGGATACCCACAAGATATGTCGAAGGATATGTGATAAGTCCCGAGGACATAAATCAGGGAACCGTTATTGATACGGATACTACAAGCTGGAAAACCGGAGATTACGGTTATGAAGAATCTGCGGTCATTGAAGTCGAGATAAGTGATGCTTCGGCGCATGCGTGGATAGAAGTATATATTGACGGATACGGATGGATACCTTATGAAATGACACCGCCTTCGGATGAGGATACCATGTTTGGCGGCGGCCTGTTCGGCTTCCTGTCGGGAATCGTAACCGGCAGACAGAGGCAGCAGAGCGCAAGGAACAATGCAGGTACTGCGCAGAATGATCAGGATGCACAGAACGGAGAGACCACCGCAGACCGGAAGAGCGTACTGGACGGAATAACATTCATTCTGATCCCTCTGATGTGGCTGGCGGCAATATTTGTGATCGTTGTTGCGGGGGTATTTGCGACACGAAAGATCATCTGTCTTGTGAAGCTGCGAAAGCTCGAGAAAAACGGGAATTATTCCGAGGCGCTGCTTGTCAGATACCGGAAGCTGCTTAAAACCATGCAGGCGAAAAAGGTCGTGAAGACAGAGAATCCTACCGTGGAAACCGTATTTGACGAACTTAAGATGTTCTTTACGGAAATGAATGCCGGGCAGGAAAAAGACGGGAAGGCAGCATCTGAAAGTGGAAAGGAACTTCCCGAAAACTGCATGGAACTCATCGAAACAGTCAATACAGCGGCATTTTCAGATGCGGGGATCGATGAAGCACGGTATACGGAAGCGCTGGGGAAGATCAGGGAGATAAAAAAGCGCATATAAGAGTTTTTGGTTGTCGAAGACCGTATCATGTGTTACAATTATATGATGACAGAATATATTTATTTTACGGAGATTGAGTTATGGAAGGACAGAAAAGATCTATCGCCGAACTGGCGCATATAAGTACTTTGTCGGAGGAAGAGGAGGAAGAACTCCTTTCCGTTGATGAGCAGGAGGATGCGTCTGAAGGATACGATGAAACTGCTGAAGATAATTCAGAGGATAAACAGGAAGAGACTCCCGTTTACATGAAAAAAGAAGAAAAGCCGAAAATGGAACATACCGACCCGGCTTATACCGTTACGGCAAAGCCCGATGCGAAAGGCATGTTTGATTTTATGATGTATCATACATATCATAACGTCGCGGGTATTGCTTCGGTATTGATAGGTATCGGTGCTATCGCCGCACTGGTATTCAATCTGATCAATAAGGGTGAAATGATGGTTACGGTGCTGCTGGTCGTTATCATACTAATGTTCCTCTCGAACAGCCCGATCACGATCTGGTACAGGGCCAAGAAACAAGCCCAGCTGATCGCCGATACGGCCAATGCGATCACATACACATTCAGCTCGGTCGGATTCGATATGACAAGAGGCAAGGAATATGCCTCATATGAGTGGAACAGGGTCGAAAAGATAATCGAGGCGGAAAAGAGTTATTATTTCTACCTTACGAAGAATTCGGCGTTTGTGCTGCCCAAGGAAGATCTTATGGGAAATGAAGCCGGTTTCAAGCGCATGATCGAAAATTGCGACGCTAAACATCTCAAGCTGAAGAAAGATGCAGAGTAAACAGGATAAGCATAGTTTGGAGGAGCTTAGGATGATCTACGAGAGCAACTCGGCGCAGGAGACGTTTGATTTCGGCGCGGAGCTGGGAAGGAAAGCCGTTCCGGGACAGATCATATGCCTTGACGGGGATCTGGGTACCGGCAAAACCGTGCTGACAAAGGGGATCGCTGCAGGGCTCGGGATCGATGAGCCTG
Source organism: Lachnospiraceae bacterium (assembly GCA_017553035.1). Lineage (GTDB taxonomy): Bacteria > Bacillota > Clostridia > Lachnospirales > Lachnospiraceae > RUG11977. The sequence goes on along the minus strand of JAFZNE010000088.1, from coordinate 51,756 downwards.
TAGTCAGTCCTACATTTACGATCGTGCAGATATATGAGCAGGGGCGGTTGCCGCTGTATCATTTTGATGTATACAGGATCGACGACCCCGATGAGATGGAGGAGATCGGGTACCGGGAGTATTTTTACGGCAGCGGGCTTACGATCATCGAATGGTCGGAACTGATCGCCGATATCCTGCCGAAAGATGCGATGAGGATAAAGATCTACAAGGATCCCGCGAAGGGATTTGATTACAGAAGGATCGAGTATTGATCCTGCTTTTAAGTACGGATATTTGAAGCATTTTATTCAAGAAGGAAAACGATATGCTCATTTTGGGAATCGAAAGCTCGGGACTTACCGCTTCCGCGGCGGTGCTCGACGATGAGAAGCTGATCGCGGAATATACGGTCAATAATGCAATGACGCATTCGCAGACTCTGATGCCAATGATAGATTCGGTGATGAAGAGCGCGGGAAAAGAACCGGAAGAGCTTGACGCGATCGCGATCTCGAGAGGACCCGGGTCATTTACGGGTCTCAGGATCGGTTCGGCGACGGCAAAGGGTTTGGGACTGGCGCTGAACAAACCGCTTGTAGAGGTACCTACTCTCGATGCGATGGCTTACAGCCTGTACGGGATCACAGACAGGATCGTATGCCCGATCATGGACGCAAGAAGATCGGAAGTTTATTCGGGAGCGTATGTTTTTGAGAAAATTAGTGTTGATAATAGTAATGAAACAGTGTTCAATATGAAAAATATCCTGCCTGAAAACGCAGGACCGGTTGAAGAACTGGTGGAGAAGCTGGAAAAACTGATGGATGATTCGGGAAAAACGGACGAAAACCCGGTTACAAACGGATTGAAAGGCGTTTTATTCCTGGGAGACGGGGTTAAACCGTACCGGGAGCTGATCCTCGGCAAGATGAAGACGGGTTGTTCGTTCGCTCCGGAGTTTCTGTCAAGACAAAGGGCGGCATCGGTTGCGGCTCTCGGAATGGAAGTGTTCAGGCAGGGGAAATATATTTCGGCGGATGATCATGCACCGGTATATCTGAGAATGTCGCAGGCGGAGCGTGAAGCGGCGAAAGCATGAGGGTAAGTGAGGCTGCGTATGAAATACAGAAAGATGAAACTTTCGGATCTCTTCAGGATCGGGGAACTCGAGCGCATGATATTTAATGATCCGTGGTCGGTATCATCATGCAGGGGAGCTCTTGAGAATAATTGCGTTTATGCCGTTGTGGCTGAGGATGAAGAAGGGATCGCCGGATACGGATTTATGATGGGGACACAGGATGAGGCCGAGATTTTGAGGATCGCCGTGGTTCCCGAGAAGCGCAGAAACCATATCGGAAGCGGACTGCTCGAAGATATGCTGGATTACGGCGATTATGAGAATTATACGAATATCTTCCTCGAGGTCCGCGCAAGCAACGAGGCAGCACGTGCGCTGTATGAAAAGAACGGATTCGAGGTCATCGGAAGAAGAGTTGAATATTATAAGGATCCCAAAGAGGATGCGATAATAATGGAATTTGTATTTGAGGACGGAGAGTAAATAAATGTTAGATGTTTGTCTGCTTGGGACCGGCGGAATGATGCCCCTCCCGTACAGAAGGCTGACAGCGCTGATGCTCAGGCTGAACGGCAAAAGCCTTTTGATCGATTGCGGGGAAGGCACACAGGTCGGGATCCGGGCAAAAGGCTGGAGTTTTCATGATATTGATGTTATATGTCTTACACACTATCATGCGGACCATGTGAGCGGCCTGCCGGGGCTTCTTCTTTCGATAGGCAATTCAGAGAGGACCGAGCCGGTAACGATCATAGGTCCCAAAGGGCTTGAAAGGGTGGTAAGAGCGCTGCGTACTATCGCGCCCGAGCTGCCGTTCGAGATCGAACTGATCGAGATCGAGGGTAATTCACAGACATTTGAACTTGCAGGCTACCGTATCGATACGTTCAAAGTCGATCATAATGTTATCTGCTACGGATACAGCATTTCGATAGACCGACAGGGAAAATTCGATCCCGAAAAAGCCGCAGCGAACGAAGTTCCGATGAAACTTTGGAGCCGCCTGCAAAAGGGAGCGGAGCTTGATTTTGAAGGACGTCATTTTACACCGGACATGATCCTCGGTGAACAGCGTAAAGGATTGAAAGTTACCTACTGTACGGATTCAAGGCCGGTGAAAGTGATCGCGGAAGCCGCGGAAGGGGCCGATCTGTTCATTTGCGAAGGCATGTACAATGAACCGGGCTCGGAGGAAAGAGCCAAAGAGCATAAACATATGTGTTATGCGGAGGCAGCGAAGCTTGCGGCACAGGCACAGCCGAAGGAAATGTGGCTGACCCACTACAGTCCGGCACTTGCAAAACCCGAAGAATTCATAGATGAAGTAAGAAAGATATTTGCCAATACAATTGCGGCGAAGGATCTACGAAGCACTACTCTGAAATTTGAGGATGAGGTAAACGTATGAAGAAATCCAAACTCGGTCTCGGCGGAACGATCGTTCTGCTCGTGCTCTTTGCGGCGCTGGTCGTGGGATTGTATCTCATGCTGACCCGCGACAAGGATGAGGGGAAGCTGGAGGCTGATGTCGATGTAAGCGAATATTCGACGCTGAAACAGAGAAGTCTGGTAACGAATTATCCCCAGACGGCCAGAGAAGTGGTCAAAATGTACTGCCGCATCACAAAATGCCTTTATAACGAAGATCTTACGGAATCGCAGATCGAAGACCTGGTAGATATGCTGAGGATGCTGTACAGCGAAGAGCTGCTTGCCGAGAATCCGAGGGAAGATATGATCGGACTCGTAAAGGGCGATATACAGAGCTATAAGAAATTTGAGAGAACGATCAACAGTTACAGTATCGATGATTCCGGCGATATAGTTTATGTCAGGACCACCAAGCCGGCCAAAGCCAGTGTAAATATTTATTTTACGATCAAAGCCGGATCGGCATTTGAGAGAGCCTACGAAGAGATCCTGCTGGTCGAGCAGGCAGAGAACGTATGGAAAATACTGGGATGGCGTCAGAGCGACGATACTTCGCTGAAGAAAGATGAGTGACCGGCGATATTTTATAGTAAATGCCGGGCGGAGAGGATATTGTGAAAGATATAAAAATACTTGCGATCGAGTCTTCCTGCGATGAAACGGCGGCTGCCGTTGTTAAGAACGGAAGAGAAATGCTTTCGAATACGATCTATTCCCAGATCGCGCTGCATACGCTGTATGGCGGGGTAGTTCCGGAAATAGCATCGAGAAAGCATATTGAGAAGATCAATTATGTGATCAAAGGGGCGCTTGATGAGGCAGGATGCACTTTCGACGATCTGGATGCGATCGCCGTGACGTACGGTCCGGGTCTTGTCGGAGCGCTTCTTGTCGGTGTTGCCGAAGCAAAGGCGATCAGTTATGCGAGAAAACTGCCGCTGGTGGGCGTCCATCATATCGAAGGGCATATCGCGGCCAATTATATCGAACATAAGGACCTTGAACCGCCTTTTATGTGTCTCGTTGTATCGGGAGGGCATACCCACCTGGTGATAGTCAGGGACTACAACAAGTTCGAGATAATCGGAAAAACACATGATGATGCGGCCGGAGAAGCATTTGACAAGGTTGCGAGGGCAGTGGGACTCGGTTATCCGGGAGGACCGAAGGTCGACAAGTGTGCGAAGAACGGAAGGGCGGATGCAATTGCCTTCCCGCGCGGACATGTAGGTTCGAATATTTACGACTTTTCATTCAGCGGACTGAAATCGGCAGTACTTAACTATCTGAATTCATGCAGGATGAAACAGGGACTTGACGGAAACGTGATCTATTCATCCAAGACCGACAGACCTGATTTTGATCCTTTTGAGCTTGTTGATCCGGATGAAAATATAACCGTTGCCGATGTCACGGCATCATTCCAGGCAGCCGTGGTCGATGTACTTGTTACACATACCGTGGAAGCAGCCGGGCAATACGGATTCAAACAGGTAGCTATGGCAGGCGGCGTAGCATCGAATTCGGCCCTTCGTGAGGCGATGAAGAATGCATGTGAAGCTAAAGGCATAAAGCTATATTATCCTTCGCCTATCCTGTGTACGGATAATGCGGCAATGATAGGATGTGCCGCTTATTATGAGTTTATCTCGGGAGCACGGAGCGGACTTGACCTTAATGCGGTACCGGGACTGAAGCTAGGAGAGAGATAATATTTTATATTCGGTGACAGGAGGTTGAGGTTTGGACAGGAAGACAACCGCCATAATAGTCGCGGCAGGCGTCGGAAAACGTATGAACAGTACCGTCAAGAAGCAGTATATGGAGATCGGCGGATACCCGGTACTGTATTATACGATAAGCGCGTTTGAAAAGAGCAATGTTGACCGGATCGTGATCGTGACCGGCAAGGACGAGATCGAATATGTGGAAAATGAGATCGTCGCAAAACACATGTTTAAAAAAGTGGACTGTGTGGTTGCCGGAGGAAGAGAAAGATCCGATTCTGTATATGAGGGTTTAAAAAACACAGACGATGGATACGTTTTGATCCATGATGGCGTGAGAATGCTCGTAACGCCCGATCTGATCAATAAATGCATTGAGACAGTCGTTGCAGATGATGCATGTGTTGCAGCTGTTGCAGTGAAAGATACGATCAAAGAATGCATGTGTCCGGAGGATGAAAATCCATCCAATCCCGACTCAGCAAGGCAGAATAAGGTATATATCGCAAAGACACTTGACAGGAGCGTATTATATCAGATCCAGACGCCTCAATGCTTTAAAACAGAATTAATAAAAGATGCATTTAACAAAATGCATGAAATACCCGAAGGATCACGCCCCGTGATCACCGATGATGCAATGCCGGTTGAACTGTATACCGGGCATAGGATAACGATCGTTGAAGGGGATTACAGGAATATTAAGATAACTACACCGGAGGATCTGGAACTGGCCCGGTTCTGGCTTGAGCACTGACAAAAGGATCGATATTTATGACGGAAAAGATTAACGCCAAATATATCAGGGATTTCTTCGGAATTGACGAAAGTCCCGAGGGAGATAAAGAACTTGACTCTATCACCGAGAAAATGATAAAGGTCAGATATGAGAACGGACAGGATATCTGTACTATTGACGGTGATCCGGACGGCATGTTCTTTCTGGAATCAGGTACCGCGATCGTTCTGGGACGCAACGGCGAACAGCTCAATATCATGCATGAGGGACAGTATTTCGGAGAATATGCTGTTCTGGCCAACCAGAAACGTATGTCGACGGTCAGGTCCCTGGGCCGGACGATCTGTTATAAGCTCAGCACCGAAGATGTAATGAAGATACTCCAGCAGCATCCGAATGTGTACGGCGAGCTGATGAAAAGAGTATACGGGCAGGTTTCGAGAAAGCATTCCCAGGTGCTCGCGCTTTCGGGAATGAGGAAGGGCATCCTGCAGCATCCTTCGAACATGGCTCCCATGTCGAAGAGAAAGATGGCCGTTCAATACGGATGCCTGGCTCTTATATATCTTCTTACAGCGATCTTCATTCCAAAAGGTTCGACTGCTCCGGTATTTGTATTTCCGCTTCTTCTGATGCTTGTCTATGTCCTGATAACCAAGAGGACCATAGAATCCCTGATCGTTTCGGGCATACTCGGAGCGCTCATACTGTATCGTACGGGACTTTCCGCAAGCTATGCCGAAGCGCTGATCGATACCATGTCGTCGCGGGACAATGTATTTACCGTGCTTGTAATGGCGCTTATGGGAAGTGTTGTAACCCTGATAGAAGTCTCGGGCGGCGTGACGGCATTTAAGAAATTCGCTGAAAAAAACGCGAAGGACGAGAAAAACATATTACTGACTTCATTTGGGATCATGACAATGACTCTGATCGATGACGGCCTGAATATGTTATGCGCGACTTCGGCTACGGGCGGAGTTGCAAAAGAAAAGAGGATAGCACGTGAAAAGCTCGGACTGCTGTATAGTATGCTGCCGACCGTTCTGAGTTCGTTCTTCCCGCTTTCGCTGTGGGGAATATTTGTGATAGGTACCCTGAATCTTTCGGTAAAGGAAAATGTGGTCGGAATGTTCTGCAGGTCCATCCCGTTCAACTTCTTTTCGCTGATCACGATGCCGGCGATGCTCCTGCTGTGCCTGGGCAAACTGCCGCGGAACAGACAGTTGAAAAGAGCCGAGGAAAGGGTAAAGAGCGGAGGTACGCTGTGGCCTTCGGGTTCAGAGAAATATCTGAGCATGCATGAGACGGAAATGTGGGGAAAGATGTCCAATGTAATGCTTCCCATAGCGTTCCTGGCGGTTGCATCCCTTGCAATAGGCTCGATCTACAGTGGCGGATTCATCGTGGACAGTGCCGTAGGCCTCATAGCTACACTGATGTTCATGTTTATCCTTTACTGCGCGCAGGGCCTGACATCTCCCGAACAGTTTATTGAACATACGATAACGGGAATAGCCAATTCGGCACTTCCGATCATTTTGTACCTGCTTACGATGTGCTTTTCATCATTGTTGGAATCTTTGTACCTGAACAGTTATTTAGAAGACATTATAGAGGTGTTTGACGGGTTTATACCAATCCTGCCGGCAGCCATCTTCCTGATATCGGTAGTGCTCACGATCGTCCTGGGATCATCATGGGCGATGTACGCGATAGCATTTCCGATAGTAATAAAGCTGGCCGCAAGCGTAGGACTGAATCCGGCTCTGTGTATAGGCGCCGTTGCCGGAGCGGGGATAGCCGGTGAGAAGAACTGTATTTTCACCGCGGATGCGATGAACGTCGGTACCGCAATAGGCTGCAGCCCCGAAGCCGTCAGAAAGATAAGAGTGCATTACAGTTTGGTCCTGACAGCGATCTCTACGGGACTGTACCTGATAGCGGGATTTATTTTCTAAAACAGAATACAGGATGTTATTTGAGGAAGCCGTTGACGATCATCTCGACGGCTTCTTCTTCGGTTAAGCCCAGAGACATAAGCTTGGTGAGCTGTTCACCGGCAATTTTGCCGATAGCGGCTTCGTGGATCAGGGAAGCATCGACGCAGTTGGCCTCAAGCTCGGGTACAGCCGCAACCTTGCCGTTATCCATAATGATCGCGTCGCATTCTGAGTGACCGTTGCAGGCGTTGTTACCGCGGATATTGGAACGGAACATCTGGGTAGAGTTCTCTTTTGCAACGGAACGTGAAACCAGATGCGTGCCGGAATTTACACCGTTCAGATCGACGATGAAATCGGTCTCGGCATGCTGGGTTCCGTGGGTCATGATCTTTTCTTTTACGATAAGGGTGGCATTGTCGGCAACATCACCGCGCGTGGTGCGGATCGTCGAATCCACGCCCTTGATCTGTACGGTATCCATTTCGAGATAACTGTTCTCGGCCAGATGAACGATAGTCTGCGGATTGAGAACGACTTCACCGCGGCCGTCGCCTTCGCCGTAATGCTTTTCGACATAACGTACCCTGGAATTCTTACCTACCAAGAAGGTATGGATGCCGTCATGTTCGGATTTCTGTGTCCCGCAGTTGTGGATGCCGCAGCCTGCAATGATCGTGACATCGCAGTTTTCACCGATAAAGAAATCGTTATATACGGATTCGGTGAGTCCGGTCTGGCTGATGATGACCGGGATATGTACACTTTCGCGGACGGTATTGTCTTTGATGTGGATATCGATGCCGGGTTTGTCGGTCTTGGTCGTTATTTCTATATGCTCGGTGGAGCGTCTGCCGGCGCCTTCGCCGTTGGAACGGATATTGTAGGCCCCTTCGGGGATCTCGTGCAGATCAGCCACTTCCTCGAGCAGTCTTTTCTGGATATTGTCCATATTGTTCATATTAATTCTCTCCAATCAGATATTAAGCTTGTCACATGAGTCGACCGCCCAGTTGCCGCTGTTGATAAGGGGCATTACTTCCTCTTTGGAACCGGTTTTGGTGACACGCCCGCCTGCGATCAGGATCAGTTCATCGGCAATATTGATGATACGTTCCTGGTGTGAAATGATCACTATGCAGCCGTGGAGCTTGTCGTGCAGTCTGTCAAATACTTTGATCAGGTTGTTGAAGCTCCAGAGGTCGATGCCCGCCTCAGGTTCATCAAACACGGTGAGCTTCGATGATCTGGCCATGGTAACCGCGATCTCGATACGTTTGAGCTCGCCGCCGGAAAGGGAAGCATTTACCTCACGGTTGATATAATCCCTTGCGCACAGGCCGACTTCCGAGAGATAGGCACAGGCATCGGCGGTTGACATATCGCCGGCGGCAAGAGTGATAAGGTCCTTTACGGTTATGCCTTTGAACCTGACGGGCTGCTGGAAAGCGAAGCTGATACCGTTCCGAGCACGGTCGGTAATGGACATGTCGGTAATATCTTTCCCATCGAATAATATTTTACCCGAATCGGGCTTTACGATACCCGATATCAGCCTGGCAAGCGTAGATTTGCCGCCGCCGTTCGGCCCTGTGATAACATAGAATTTGTCATCCTCGAGTTTCAATGAAACGTCACGGATGATCTCTTTATTCTTACCGTCGTCGGTGACGGTGTAGGATATGTTTTGAAGTTCGAGCACTTGTATACCTCCTGATGTGCATTATCTGGTGTATATGATTATAAGTTAGCAGAGGCTATACTTCAAGCCCCAAGTTGTAAATAAGTCAGCTTCATGGTTATGCAAAAGATTTATAATACAAGAAAGACGGGGATTTATGACAAGATACATCATTGCGGATTCGGGGAATTTGTTATATAATTGTTGTATGTGTTTGTTTATGTTTTAGTGGTTAATGGAAAATAGAAAGTAAGGAGTACGGCAATGTTTAAGTACTTATTGTTTGATCTCGACGGAACCCTGACCGAGTCGGGGCCGGGAATAATGAATGCGGCCGATCATGCGCTCAAATACTACGGAATACCGGGTGAGAGCACGGAGAAGCTCAGGAAGTTCATCGGACCTCCGCTGAAAGATTCTTTCATGGGATTTTACGGATTTGATGAAGCCAAGGCAATAGAAGCGATAGCAAAATTCAGAGAGTATTACAATACAAAAGGCTGGTGTGAGAACAGCCCTTATCCCGGGGTTCCGGAAATGCTCAAAAGCCTGAAAGAGTGCGGATATGTACTGATCGTGGCTACGTCGAAAATAGAAAGACTGGCGGTGAAGATCTGCGAATATTTCGGACTTGATCCGTATCTGGATGATATCGTCGGATCAGATGACGGATCAAGAACGAAGAAAGACGAAGTGATCAGATATGTGTTTGAGAAGAATAATATTCAGGATCTTTCGGAAGTGATCATGATCGGAGACCGCGAACACGATATCCTCGGAGCAAAATCCACGGGCATAAGATCCATGGGAGTGCTGTACGGATATGGCAATTACGAGGAGCTCGAAAAAGCCGGAGCTGACGTGATAGTCGAGAGAGTAGAAGACATAACGAGATACTTTAATCATGATTTAACATAATAAATATTAAATTATGATTTAATCAAGAAAGGGGTGTAGCAATGCAAATCAAAGAAATCATCAAAAACCTGACCTTGGAAGAAAAGTCTTTGCTGGTAGGCGGAGCTGATGCATGGAATACGGTTGCCGTAAAGAGGGTTGGTATTCCTGCGATCAGGGTAAGCGACGGACCTCACGGACTGCGCAAGACAGACTGGCTTGAAGGCGGAGAGCAGACTGTTCAGGCAATCTGTTTCCCTTCGGGTGCGGGACTTGCTTCTTCATTTAACAGAGATCTGATAAAGCATCTGGGAACGGTGCTCGGTAAAGAGTGCAAGGCTGAAAATGTCAACGTGATCCTGGGACCTGCGATCAATATCAAGAGGTCTCCCCTGTGTGGAAGAAATTTCGAATATATGTCGGAAGATCCGTACCTGGCAGGACAGATGGCTTCCGCATACGTGCAGGGCGTCCAGGCTGAAGGCGTCGGCGTAAGTCTTAAGCATTTTGCCGCGAACAATCAGGAAAAGCGCAGGATGACCGTAAGTGCCGTAATTGATGAGAGAACATTAAGAGAGATATATCTGGCGGCTTTTGAAGAAGTTGTAAAAACAGCCAAACCTCACACTCTCATGTGCTCATATAATAAGATCAACGGTGCGTATTCATCGGAGAACCCCTGGCTGCTCAACAAGGTCCTGAGAGACGAATGGGGATTCGACGGACTCGTAATGTCGGACTGGGGAGCAGTAAGCGACAGAGTAAAGGGCGTTGAATCAGGACTCGATCTTGAAATGCCTTCAAGTAACGGTATCAATGCGAAGAAGGTTGAAGAAGCAGTTATCAACGGACAGCTCGATGAGAAATATCTTGATCTTGCGGTTGAGAACGTCCTGAAGCTGGTAGATAAATATACAGGATTTGCAGCACAGATCACGGAAGAGAGCATTGCTTCATATAAAGCGGAAGACGCCGCAGAGAATGAGGCACCCGCCGCAGGTACGGAAGCAGATGCCGCCGGTGAAGAAAACGGCGCCGCAAATGATTCCTTCGACCGTATTGCCGATCATAAAGAAGCAAGAAAGATCGCAAGAGAATGTATGGTACTTCTTAAGAATGAAGGAGTCCTTCCTCTTAAGAAAGAACAGAAGATCGTGTTTATCGGTGAATTCGCAAAGAAGCCCAGGATACAGGGCGGCGGAAGCTCACATATCAACTGCACAAGGATCATCAGCGCATTCCAGGCTTCGACCAGACATACAAAAGTAATGTATGCGAAAGGCTTCTCATCGACCGAAGATGTTATCGATGATAAGCTGGCAGCCGAAGCAAAGGAGAAAGCAGCCGAGGCGGATGTTGCGGTTATCTTTGCAGGACTTCCCGATTCGTTCGAATCCGAAGGATATGACAGAAAACATATTAGGCTTCCTCAGTGCCAGAACAGGCTTATACGTGAAATAGCCGATATCCAGCCCAACACCGTTGTTGTACTGCATAACGGTTCTCCTGTATCGATGCCCTGGATATCCAATGTTAACGCCGTTCTTGAAGCTTATCTCGGCGGCGAAGCATCCGGTGAGGCAGTTGTCGATATCCTGTTCGGCAAGGTCAATCCAAGCGGCAAGCTGGCGGAGACTTTCCCGGTTGGTATCAAGGATACCCCCTGCTACAACAATTTCCCCGGCAACAGACTTACGGTGGAATACAGAGAAGGCCTGTTTGTAGGATACAGATATTATGATAAGGTAAATGCCGAAGTATTATTCCCCTTCGGACACGGATTGTCATATACAAGCTTCCTCTACTCCGGGTTAAATGTTGAAACGGGAAATAATAAAGCAAAAGTTAAATTCAAAGTTAAGAACACCGGAGGCCGCGCCGGAGCTGAAGTTGCTCAGATCTATGTCGGCAAGATCGACAGCTCGATATACAGAGCACCGAAGGAATTGAAGGGATTCGAAAAAGTATTTCTGGCTCCCGGAGAGGAAAAAGAAGTCGAGTGTGAACTCGATGAAAGAGCATTTTCATATTACTCGACAGCTGCCGGCAAGTGGATCATCGAACCCGGAAAATATGTGATCAGCATCGGTTCGTCAAGCGCGGATATCCGTCTTAAGGATGAGATCACACTTGCGGGAGACAGTGAATTTAAACCTGAATTCACTGCGGAACAGCTTCCCACATATTTCCTCGGAACACCGGCCTGCGTACCGGATCAGGAATTCGAAACGCTGATCGGAGGAAAACTTCCTGCGAAGGAATTTGAACCGGGTAAGAAATTTGATATCGATATGACACTTGAAGATGTCAAGAATTCACCTACGGGAAGCAAATATTTTGTTCCTTTGATGAGTATCGTCTGCCGTAAGAGAATGTCACGCAAGGAGGCATATGCCGAAGAGGGTATGTCGGAGATGCCGCTGCATTCAATGGTATGCATGTCGTGGGGCAGATTCGATGAGGAAAGCGCCGAGAGCGTTATCCAGCTGGTCAACGGTGAAAATACGGCTGCGAATATCAGGAAACTTGCGAAGCTCGGATTCGAATCGCTGAGTCAGAAATTCAATGCCAAAAAGGATACGGTCCTCAAAAAAGGCAAGGAAAAAGTTTCCGGACTTATTGATGCCGCAAAAAAGAAATCTAATGATGGACCGGGCGAAGAAGAAACGGCAGAAAATGCTGAAAATACAACAGAAGAGAGCAAAGGAGGAGATTGCAACATGAGTACAAAAAGCAACGGTGGTTTCAACGCTGAAAAGATCGGAGAAGTGATCGGTGAGGCAGGTGCCAAGATCGAAGAATTCGGAAAAGGCATTATGGACAAGCTCGAGGAAAAAGGTATAAAGGATAAGATCGAGTCAGTAGGTCTTAAGATCGGTGATAAGATCGACGAGATGGAACTTGATAAGAAATTCAACAATCTGGTTTCAAAAGTCACCAAAAAAGACAGCGATGAACAGGAAGGCGATAAAGAGGATAAAAAGGAGGAATAAGTAAACCGCTTATGACACAGATCCATAATCCGGTCATATGGGCCGACGTTCCCGACATAGACATTATCCGCGTCGGTGAAGCCTTTTATATGGTCAGTACGAGCATGCATTCCATGCCCGGGTGTCCGATCATGCGCAGTTATGATCTCAAACACTGGGAGATCGTCAGTTATGTTTTTGATAAGCTCGAGGATGCCGATAAGAACAACCTTGAAAACGGAAAGAATATTTACGGAAAAGGCAGCTGGGCGGCATGCTTACGCTATGTGAACGGTTATTTCTATTGTCTCTTTAATTCAAATGATGCCGGACACGCTTATATTTTCAGGACAAAGAATGCCGAGGAATCGAACTGGGAGCGGTATCCCTTAAGCTGCAGCATGCATGATCCGGGAATGCTTGTTGATTCGGACCGTACATATATCCTTTACGGAAACGGGGATATAAGGATCGTTGAAATGACTGATGACATGCTCGATGTCAGACCCGAGACCGACCGGCCGTTCTTTACATATCCAACCGAAGGGATCGGGCTGAGGGCCGAAGGATGCCACGCTTACAAGATCGGCGATACATATTATGCATTCTATATAGACTGGCCCCGCACCGGATTTCACAGAAGACGTGTTGTCGTATACAGGTGGAAGAGCTTCGACGGTGAACTAGAGAGCAAGGTCATCCTGGATGATGATATGGGTTATCACAACGCCGGAGTCGCTCAGGGCGGTATCGTTGATCTTCCCGGGTCGAAAGGCTGGGCAGCGTTCATGTTCCAGGATCACGGCGCTGTCGGAAGGATACCTTTTATCCTGCCTCTTGCATTTGAGAATGGCTGGCCCGTAATAGGAGACGCCGGAAAGGTTCCGGAAGATTTCGAAGTAGATCTTGAAGATGCACTGGAAGTAATATCTGATCCGGAAAAACGCCTTGCCGCAGCAGAAAACTACATGCTAAGCGGCAGTGACAGCTTTGATCATGATCAGAATAAATTGTCGTTGAAATGGCAGTGGAATCACAATCCCGACGATTCAAAATGGTCATTTTTAAAGAGAAAAGGTTATTTACGACTTGAAAACGGGCATATTACCGATTGTATCTTAAGAGCCAGAAATACTCTTACACAGCGTACTTACGGTCCTTCGTGCAGCGGTGAGACCCATATCGACCTGAGCGGAATGAAAGACGGTGACAGCGCCGGGATCGCAGCGATCCAGGGACAGTTCGGGATGATCGGTGCCAGATGTTATAAGGACAGTGACAATAACCTGAAAAAGAAGCTTGTAATGTGCGTCAATGACGGTCAGGGTAATGAAATGATCGTACAGGAAAGGCTTCTGCCGGACGACAGCCTGTTTGTGAAGATCGGATTTGATTTCGTAGATAATACGGATAAAGCGATGTTTTTCACTTCGGGTGACGGAAAGGAATGGGAACAATTCGGAGAAACCCTTCAACTGCGGTATACCCTTGATCACTTCATGGGCTGCAGGATCGGGCTTTACTCCTATTGTACCAAAGAAACCGGTGGATATGCCGATTTCGAATATTTTAATTTCGGACATGAATGATCCAGGTAAACGATGATCTATTCAGGTAAACGATGATTTTCAGCGTTTCCTCAGAATATCTCAACAGTTTTGCGGTACTCGTCGGTCAGACGGGTACCGTATTTTTGATACACGATCTGGTTGTAGAGCCTTGCCGCACGGATATCACATGCAAGGAGAGGCGAGTCTGTCTTCGCATCGGCAAGTTTATTGATCACCTCACATGACGCATGAGCGTTGACAGCCTTGATCAGTTCGGAACTGTTCCTGCGAAATCCGAGCAGACGGGCATAAGGATAGCTGTCAGGGAGAGCGGGGATCTCGATGCGTCCGAGATCGAGCATAAGGGAGAGCAAAGCCCTGTATATCGAAGTCAGGGTATTGTTGCGGGATTTGACCGCTTCGGCAAGTTCCGTGAAGCTTACAGGTTCCTCGGAATTGTTCAGGATCGAATTGAAAAGATCGGCTGAAATCCCAAGATCATCAGAAGTCTGACGGTCATGCCTGATCTGCTGCAGCTTCGCAAATAAAACCGAACTGAGATCATCGGCGAAAATGGGCATAGAGCGCCCGCAGGTCTCGAAAATAAGATCATAGGTACTTTCCGGGACATACGGCCTGATATCGGAAAGAGCTTCATCACCCTTATCGCTGAACATCCTGCGGATGGCTGAGGCCGAGGCATCGGTTGGTGTATCGGGCTGAGCAGACTCGTATTTTGAGCCAATACGCTGTAAAGTCTTCAGCGAAGGGCATTGTATTCCCGAACGGGACAGACGGATGATGCTTTTGCAATATTCAATCCCGAGTATATTATTCGGTGAAGAAAGTCCGCCGTTGAGGATAAAGCTTAAGAGGGATGGATCGTGAATATCCGAACCGTCATTTTGAAGATAATCGGTCAGGGCTGCTTGTCTTGCTGAAGGAAAATTTAATCCTTCTTTTAATTTTATAGACAGCAGATCCCTGTATTCTGCAGGTTCTTCGACAAAAACCTGCGCGATTTTCATCATCATTTCGAGATCGGGGTACTCGCTTCCGAACCAGATCTCATCAATACAACCAAGAGAACTAAGGAGCCATATCGAGCCAAAGGCAAACTGTTCCGCGCTGCCGCAGCAAAAAGCTGAAGGTATTTCGAAAACAGCATCGGCACCGGAGAGAATCGCTGCCTTTGTACGGGTATACTTATCGCATATGGCAGGTTCACCGCGCTGTACAAAATCGCCGCTCATCACGACAACACAAAAATCGGCATCAGCCAGACGACGGGCCTGCCGGATGATATATTCGTGACCGTTATGAAACGGGTTGAATTCAGCAATAATACCGACTGTTTTCATAAGACTCCTTAAAGTATAGTTTTTATCGCTTTTTTATTATAATCTACTTGTATTCTGTTTGCAAATGGCTTATTATGATATAGTGTAGTAATTTTGGGTTTATTTGGGGAAAGAAAAACTATATTTTTGTAACAGGAGAAACAGATGCTGCTTGGAGGTTTAGAATGCGGCGGGACCAAAATGGTCTGCGCCATAGGAGATGAAAACGGCAGGATTATCAAGAAGGAGCGGATCATTTCACTTGATCCGGAAACTACGGTCCCTCAGATCATTGATTTTTTCAGGACCAACAGTATCATTGCCCTTGGGGTGGCAAGCTTCGGACCTGTAGATCCCGACGTTAAATCACCTACTTACGGTTATATTACATCCACTACGAAGGTTCAGTGGCGTAATTATGATCTGATAGGAAATCTTCGCAGGGCACTGAACGTGCCGTGCGGATTTGACACCGATGTTAACGGTGCCGTGCTTGGTGAAGTTACATACGGATGCATGAAAGGTCTTTCCAATGCATTGTATATGACTGTCGGAACAGGTATCGGCATAGGCGTGTATGCCAACGGATCGCTTCTTCACGGGATGCTGCATCCCGAGGGAGGCCATGTGATGGTAAGGAGACATCCCGAGGATACTTTCCCGGGCAACTGTATTTACCATAAGGACTGTCTCGAAGGACTTGCTTCGGGAAGTGCGCTGATGGAGAGATTCGGGTGCAATCCCGCGGAAGTCAGCATGAGCGACCCGGTTTGGAAATATGAGAGTTATTATCTTGCACAGGCGCTGGTTGATTATATCCTTACACTTTCACCCGAGAAGATCGTTCTCGGAGGCGGTGTAATGAGCAGGGCGGAACTGTTCCCGATGATCAGGCGCGATGTCGTACATCTTCTCAATGACTATATCGATACTGAAAAGATAAAGAAGATCGATGAATATATCACTCCTTCAAGTCTTGAGGGCGATCAGGCTGTAATGGGATGCATGAAGCTCGCTTACGATGCGGCATGCTCATCATAAATTGAATTAAAGCTTTATTTAGGAGGAATTTACATGAAAGTTCTGGTTTTGAACGCAGGCAGTTCGTCGCTTAAGTATCAGCTTATCGACATGGAAAACGAGAGCGTGCTTGCAAAGGGTAACTGCGACAGGATCGGCATTGACGGTTCGTTCTGCAAACACAAGAAAGGTGACAATGACAACATTATCATCGAAAAGGAACTGAAAAACCACAAGGATGCGATAGAAGTGATCCTTTCGCTTCTGGTCGACAAGGAGAACGGCGTTATCGCTTCCATGGATGAAATAAGCGCTGTCGGACACAGAGTTGTTGCATCTGGTGAATATTTTACCGAGCCTACACTGGTTACGGACGAATCACTCGAGCGCATGAAGAAGACCTTCGAACTCGGCCCGCTCCACAATCCTCATGCTTACACCGGTGTTATCGCATGCCGCGAAGTTATGCCGAATGTACCCATGGTACTCGTATTTGATACCACATTCCATCTTACAATGCCCGAGAAGGCATATATGTACAATATCAAGTACGAAGATTACGAGAACTTCCATGTAAGACGCTACGGCGCACACGGAACAAGCCACAAGTTCGTTTCGGGCAAAGCAGCCGAATATCTTGGCAAAGATATCAAGGATCTCAACATCATTACCTGCCATCTGGGCAACGGATCGTCGATCAGTGCCGTAAAGGGCGGTGTATGCCAGGATACTTCGATGGGATTTACTCCGCTTGCAGGTGTCTGCATGGGAACCAGATCCGGTGACATCGATGCTTCCGCTGTTGAATTCCTCGCCAAGAAGAAAGGCATGGATATTTACGAGATCACTTATTATCTGAATCATGACTGCGGACTTAAGGGTCTGTCGGGCGGATATTCGGATTTCCGTGACTTAAGGTCACAGGTTGAAAAGGGAGGCGAGGAAGGTCGCAGGGCTCAGCTCGCACTCGACAAGTTTGCTTATGACTGCAAGAAGTATGTCGGAGCTTATATGGCTGTTCTCGGCAGGGTAGACTGCATAGTATTTACCGCAGGTATCAGCGAATGGAACGGATTCATCATCAATGACATTCTTGACGGAATGGAGAACTACGGCATCCAGGTAGACAAAGAGAAGAATACCGACAGCTGCAGCACACCCGTTAAGGATATCACAGGCAAGGATTCCAAGGTTAAGATCCTTGTTATCCCGACCAACGAAGAGCTCGTTATCGCAAGAGAGACCAAGGATGTAGTTTCAAAATAAAGGGATAAAAGAGAGTTCGAATACATATAAAATATAGGAGGGTAATCAAATGAGCTTTATAGATGACATCAAAGCCCGCGCAAGAAAAGAGATCAAGACGATCGTTCTTCCCGAGGCAGAGGATCGCAGAGTTCTTGAAGCTGCAGCAACAACATTGAAAGAGGGCAATGCCAAGGTGGTCCTTCTCGGAGCCAAGGCAGATATCGACAAGCTGGGTGAAGGTCTTGATCTTTCCGGCGCAACGATCGTCGATCCCAAGAATTCCGACAAACTTCAGCAGTATATCGACAAACTTGTTGAACTTCGCCAGGCCAAGGGCATGACCCCTGAGCTTGCAAGAGAATCACTTACCAACGATTACACCACTTATGCGGTTATGATGGTTAAGTGCGGTGACGCCGACGGTGTTGTATCGGGTGCCTGCCACTCGACAGCCAATACCTTAAGGCCCTGCCTCCAGATCCTCAAGACAGCTCCCGGAGTTAAATCAGCATCTGCATTCTTCCTTATGATAGTTCCGGATTGCGAATTCGGAGAGGACGGAGTATTTGTATTTGCCGATTGCGGATTGAACCAGAATCCCGCTCCCGATCAGCTTGCCGAGATCGCAGGACTGTCCGCCAAGAGCTTCGAGCTCCTTACCGGAAAGAGTGCAAGAGTCGCAATGCTGTCGCATTCTTCCAAGGGAAGCGCAAAGCACGATGATGTAACAAAAGTTGTAGAAGCAACACGTATCGCAAAGGAAAATTATCCCGAGATCATGCTTGACGGCGAGCTTCAGCTCGATGCCGCGATCGTTCCTTCGGTAGGTAAGTCGAAGGCTCCTGATTCACCGGTTGCAGGTAAAGCCAATGTCCTGATCTTCCCCGACCTTGATGCAGGCAACATCGGTTACAAGCTCGTACAGAGACTTGCCAAGGCAGAAGCTTACGGCCCCGTTATGCAGGGTATAGCCGCTCCCGTTAACGATCTTTCTCGTGGCTGCTTCGCCGAAGATATCGTCGGAGTTATTGCTATTACAGCAGTACAGGCTGCAGCGAAATAAAGCAAAAGAGAAATTCTGTAAATCAAAATGTACACCTCATCCGACCGCTTCGCGGTCGGATGAGGTGTTTTAATATAGCAAAAAATGAGGATTAAAAAGCACATAAAATAATGTACAAATACAAACCTTGTGGTTATAATGTAAAATTGTATGTTTTTAGTTCATTTTTATACGAGTATACTAGGTTTTACAGATGAAAGAAAGAAAAAAGATCGTGCAGCGTACAGCCGGATTAGTAGCGGCAGCTCTGGTCCTGACGGTATCTCTTTCGGGATGCGGCCGGGGCAAGGAAAGACCGACTGTCAAGATAGCTACTGAGAACGTATTTGATAAATATGATCTTGCTCTGGCGCAGATCAAGGATGTCGAGCTTATAAAGTCGATCAACTGTACTTATTCGCAGCTGAGTGAAGAGAAGCTCAAGTTCAAGATCGCCGGATTCAAGGTTGCCCACGTCTATGCCGAAGAAGGCCAGGATGTCAAAGCCGGAGATCTGATCGCCGAACTCGATGTAAGCAGTAAAGAAAAAGAGCTGTTTGATCTTGAATCGTCGATACGAGAATCCGAACTTGAGATCCAACAGCAGAATGAAATGATCGATTTTTATGAATCACGGATCAATTCTCCTTCTGTTTCGCTCGCGGCAAAAGAAGACTACATTTTAAGTAAGGAAAAGTGCGAAGAGAATATTATCACCGCGAATAAAAAGATAGATTACTGCAACAAACAGATCGAAAAAGACCAGTATATTATAGAAAATTCATGTATATACGCCGGGATCGACGGTACCGTGCTTTCGATAAAAGAAGGCATAGAAGACTGGACATCGTCCACCGATTCCACTGCGGTGACCATCGTTGATACGAGTGTCTGCGCATTTGTCGCAGATGATAAGGATGCGGTACAGTACCTTGAAACAGGTGATGCTGCCGAAGTAGAGTTATCAAATCAGAAAACTTATTCCGTTACGGTAACACAGATAGATGAAGAAACCGGTAAGATAGTGCTCGAACTCGACGAACCCGACTTTTCGCTTACCATGGGAACAAGCGGAATAGTAAAACTTCTGCTTGATAAACATGAACAGGTTCTTGCGCTTCCCCGTCTGACGGTTTACAACACCGACGAATACTATTATGTATTTACACTCAGCGACAGCGGTGTAAGAGAGCTTCAGAAAGTTGAAGTCGGACTGATAGGTAACGATTATGTTGAAATTTTGAGCGGTGTTGAACCCAATTCTTCGGTAATACTGCGTTAGGTAATAGTTTTTTACATTTGAGGTACGGACATGAAACGAAAGCTTTTTATAAAAGCAGCAATCTTTACTGCCGCGATCATGGTGATGACTTCCTGTTCGGGAAGCAACAGCGGCGGCACGCATACCACAACTTTGATGGAGGCGGCCAATGCCAAGCTCGACAGCGCGATCGCGTCGAAAATGGACCTGAGCCGGACGAGCGTGTATGACGCATCGATCGTTCCCGCATTCGAAGAACTGGGATTTGATATTGACGGTTACATATACGGAATCTATGTATCTCCCGGAACCGAGGTCGAGGAAGGCGAAGTTCTCGCATCGCTCGTAAGCAAAGAGTATGATGAGCTCAAGAGCCTCAAATCCGAGATCAAGGAATTGAAGAGCTCGAATGAAGAGCGTTTTAAAAAACTTGATGCCGAGATCGAGCTTGCAAAGCTGGCAGGAGAGTATACAGCCGAGAGAGAACTTGAAGTCAAGCACGAAAAAGAACAGGCCGAGCTGAAACTTCAGATAAAGCAGGAGAGACTCGAACAGCTCGAATCGAAAGACATCGGTTTCCGTTACATCCTTGCACCCGCGGACACTACCGCGATCGCAGCGCTCAACGCCCGCAAAGGTACTTTCGTAAGAGCCGGTTCCAGCGTAGTTGCGCTTGAGACCGAAGGCGATGTAACGATCACATGTACCTTTATTGGTGAAAATGTGATAAAAGGCCTTTATGACTATTATGCACTGGTCGACGGACAGCGTGTCGAGATCGAATATATCCCTTACACCAAAAAAGAGCTGAAAGATCTTTCGACGAACGGTATCAGCCCGACATCCAAATTCAGGATCAAAGGCGAGACTGATATAAGCCTCAAACCGGGTGACTATGTTACGATAATTACCGTTTCCGATTTCAAGGAAGGTGTTATCGCGATCCCGTCCAATGCGGTATATTCGGACAGCAACGGTCAGTTCGTATATGTGGTAGAAAATGATCAGAGGATCAGAAAGAACGTTGTTACAGGCGTTTCCGATTCGACTTATACGGAGATCATAGAAGGTCTTCAGGAAGGAGAAATGGTTTATGTCAAGAATTAACTTAAAAAAGCCCTTAGCCGTTTTCCTTTCTCTTACGCTGATCTTAAGCCAGATCGTGCCCGTTCACGGAGCCGACAATCCCAAGAACAGCGACGAACTGTATTTTGCGGCTTATGATAATGAAGTAGTTGAAAATGTCCAGACCGGAGTCGTAACCAAGGGCGAATTCATAGTAAAAGATGTCTGCAGGGCTTCTATTGTATATGAAAATGTTTCATATGTTTTCAATGAGATCAACAGAGGAAACGTCATATTCCAGGGAATGCTCGTATCGGACGGTGACCTCGTCAATACCGGCGACCCGATCGCCGAGGTATCATTATCCGTCAATGTTGAGACGGTCGACGAGCTCGAAGCATATATAGGTGCGCTTGAAGAATCACTCGAATCCTACATCACGACCAACAGCCAGCTCCTCAACAGGTACAAAACACTTGCCGAGAGTTCACCTTCGGCAGCCGACAGGCGTGTGGCACAGCTTCTGTATGACAGATTGTATGTTAACTACAATGATGAGCTCCAGGAAAGAGAAGACTTCATTGAGGCGCAGAAAGCTACACTGAGTACTTATAAGAGCCTTCGCGAAACGCAATATATCACGGCTCCCATGTCAGGCAAGGTCTCAAATATTTCCAGGATATGGAGAGGCCAGACACTTGATAACTGGGCATACATATGCTCTATTTACGATACCGAGAATGTAAGACTGGAAGTAATAAGCGGAGGTGAAAACCTTTCCTACAATCAGGCGGTACAGGTTGTCAGCGTACAGAAATCCCAGAATGTACTGATAGACGGCCGCGTGACTTCTTGTTCAAGCCCGACCCTGTCAAGTAACCTGGTCGGCAAGACCAAGTACATAACATTTATCGGCGATCCGTCAAATATGAAGATCGGCGAGGACGTGAGCGTCCGTTATGAATCGATACATACGCAAAATGCGATACTGGTTCCCAAAAAAGCGGTAGAGACCGACAACGGCGGAACATATGTCAACCTCTACAAGGACGGACACCAGTTCAAGCAGTATTTTATCTCCGGAGGAGTCAATGCAGACAACTATTGGGCTGTTATGGGACTCAATGAAGGAGATGTCGTAGTTTTGCATTAATAATTGGAGGGTAAGATGTTTCACCTTGTCTTGCAGAGAATACTGCATAAAAAATGGATGGTTATAAGCCTTTTGATAGGCAATATCCTTCTTATCGCGATAACCGTCAGCAATCCGATGTATCAGGATGCAACGCGCCGCAGAATGCTTACGGATGAGTTTACCAACTATCTCGAAGCCAACAATGAATATCCGATGACGATCCGTACGACCGGTCTTGTCAGACAAAAAGGCGGAAGAGGTTCGGCCGACAGGATCCGCGGAGTAGCAGACGCGATTCCTTCGACACTCGGCATTGATGCCGTTGTTGACGTGAACTACCTCAAGATGCTGTCCGACGAGGCGTCTTCGCTCAATGTACACAAGGGCGTCCAGGATGTTCAGAAGATATATCTCGGAGCATTGAAGGATCTTGATAAGCATGCTGAAATGCTCAGCGGCAACCTGCCTGCAAAGGAGAGAACTGCCGACGGCTTTATCGAAGTTGTCATTTCACAGGCAGCCATGGTCAATCTGAACCTTGTTGTCGGCGAGGAAATGGAATTCAAGAAATTCAAATTCTCCGATGATACGCCGATCAAGATCAGGGTCGTAGGTATCTATACCAACTCCGATGCGGAAGATCCTTTCTGGACGGACGGTCCCGATGTATATTTTGACAGCGTGCTGCTGGACTACGATCTTTTCGTATCATTGTTCACGACCGGAAGTAAGGTTACCTACCAGTACAATGATTCGAGACTGATACTTCTTGATTATACCAAGCTACGTCCCGAGCATGCGGCCGAGGTCCTCAATACGACCCGTGCACTGGTCGAAGAACATGATTCGATATACTCTTCATTTGAAGAGCCGGCATATACCGCACTAATCGAAAAATTCCTGGGTGAGGAAAACAGGATCGTAACTACGCTTGCCATACTGCAGGTTCCCGTTATCGTATTGCTGTGCGCATTCATTTTCATGATCTCGAGACAGATGCTCGAGATGGAAGAAAACGAGATCGCATTGCTCAAGAGCCGTGGAGCTTCCAAGAGACAGGTTCTTACCATGTACCTGCTCCAGTCGTTCGTGCTCTCGGGAATCTCATTTGTGATCGGTATACCGCTCGGAGCGCTCATATGTAAGATACTCGGTGCATCAAGCGCATTCCTGAAATTCGATTCGCCGAGAAGCCTGAAAGTCGAGATCACATCAGAGGTATTTATCTATGCCCTGATCGCGGTAGCCGTTTCAATGATCATGACATTGCTTCCCGTCTTCAAGAGGGATAAGGTAAGTATCGTTGCGGTTAAACGTAAGAGAAGCCGCAGTGATAAGCCTTTGTGGAAGAAATTATATCTTGATTTTATTATTTTCGGAGTGTCGCTGTATGGATTCTATTCATTCAACAGCCGCCAGGATGAACTCCTTTTAAGAGTTCTTTCGGGAGAGTCACTCGATCCGCTGCTGTTCCTGAGCTCATCATTGTTTATCCTGGGTGCGGGCATGATCTCGCTGCGTATCCAGAACCTTCTGGTCAAGCTCATCTACAATATAGGTAAGAAGGGCTGGAAGCCGGCTGAGTATACTTCTTTCCTTCAGCTGGTTAGGACGGGCAACAAACAGGCATTTATCATGGTATTCCTGATCCTGACCGTTGCCTTCGGTATGTTCAATACGACCGTAGCACGTACGATCCTCGCAAATGCCGAAAACAATACGGAGTACGTTTACGGAACCGACATTGTCGAACAGGAATACTGGAAGAACAACGCATCGTTCGTAGCGGTCGATCCTACACTTGAGCTTGTTTACGGAGAGCCCGATTTTACGAAATATATCGAGCTGAATGCCAAGGGCGTTGCCAAGGTATTTACGAACGAATCGGCTTCGATCAGCGTTGCCGGAGCCAAGATAAAGACAGACCTTATGGGCATCGATACCAAGAGCTTCGGCGAAGCGGCCAAGATGAAAGACGGTCTGCTCAAATACGATTTTTATGAGTATCTGAACGTGCTGTCTACCAATCCCGATGCTGTGCTTATGTCTTCTAATTTCAGGGATAAGCTCGGTGTCAAGATAGGGGACAGGATCACATACGAAATAAACGACAAGACAATTGAAGGCTCAAATACGGCCGTAGTTTACGGGTTCTTCGATTACTGGCCCGCATACAGACCCAGCGTTGTCAATATTATGGAAGACAGCAGTACTTCTATAGAAGAGAAGTACATGATCGTCGCCCATCTTTCGACCATTCAGGAAAAGATCGGCGTTTATCCTTACAAAGTCTGGATAAACATGGAAGGCAAGACCGACGGATTCTACGATTTCGCAACCGAGAAGAACCTGATGATCACAAGCATGGCCGACGGTGTAAGAGCCAAAGAAGAGATCGCTTCCGAGCCGCTGTTCCAGGGCACCAACGGAATCCTGACCATGAGTTTTATCACTGTCCTGCTGATCTGCGGAATAGGATATGTTATCTACTGGATGCTTTCGATAAAATCACGTGAGCTCCTGTTCGGTATTTTCAGGGCTATGGGTATGAGCCGTAAGGAAGTCATCCGAATGCTGATCAATGAGCAGGTATTTACAGGAGTATTCGGTATCGCCTTCGGACTCGTGATAGGATATGTGGCTTCGGTACTGTATGTTCCCATCATCCAGATCGCATACTCGGCTTCGGACAGAGTCCTTCCGCTCGAGCTTATCACACAGAGAAGCGACGTCGTAAGACTGCTGATAATCATCGCGCTGATGTTTGTCATCTGTCTGAGCATACTTATCAACCAGGTATTCAAGATGAAGATCTCGCAGGCCCTCAAGCTTGGCGAAGACTAATTGTTACGGTTACAGGAGATTTGCAATGCAGGAAAATATTATTGTCGCAAATAAGATAAACCGCATTTTCGAACTGTCTGGCGGCAACTCGATCCATGTCCTGAAGGACGTGAGTGTCGATATCCCGAAAGGGGCGCTTACGATCCTTAAAGGCCCCTCCGGTTCGGGTAAGACCACGCTCATGAACATTCTCGGAGCTCTGGATGCTCCTACATCGGGAAGCCTTCGCTTCGGCGACAAGGACATCATCGCAATGAGTGAAGACCAGAGAGAGAAGCTGCGCCGCAAGCATTTCGGATTCGTATTTCAGTCGGTATCGCTGATACCGATGATGACGGTATATGAAAATGTTGAGTTTGCCCTGAGACTTTCCGATTTCAAAGGGAATCGCAAGGAAAGAGTAAACACGTGTCTCAAAATGGTGGGACTTGCGGCGCGTGTAGATCACATGCCGCAGGAACTTTCCGGTGGTGAGCAGCAGCGTGTTGCCATTGCGAGAGCCATCGCCCATCAGCCCGATATTATTTTTGCGGATGAGCCTACGGCCGAGCTTGACAGCCAGACGGCGATCAATGTAGTCAACATTTTCAAGAATCTTGTAAAAGAAGAGGGCGTTACCTTCGTCATGACAACACATGATACTTCGCTGATGTCGGCCGGTGATGCCGCATATACGATCGTAGGCGGAGAGATAGAGCAGCCGGAAACCTGAAACAAGATGTATTCTCAAAATGCTGATGAATGAGGTATATTTCTAAACATTGAGTAAAATGAGGTCTTATATGTTTAATAAGAAAAAAGATAAAACGAAAGCGGATCAGATCGAAGTGAAAGAGAACGTTACCACAGCCGCAAATGATACTGCTGAAGCAACTGTATCCGAAACTACGGGTTCAGATTCCGATGATAAAAAGGGTAAAGCCGATAAAAAAGATGCTGCTCCCGAATCCGATCCCAATACTCCCATGGTGCTTGCGGAGAACCTTGTAAAGATCTACAAGACCATCGACATCGAGGTACTTGCGCTGCAGGGACTCGATCTTAAAGTCGAAAAGGGTGAGCTGACCGCGATCATCGGTAACAGTGGTTCGGGAAAGTCTACATTCCTGAACATGCTCGGATGTCTGGATGAGCCGAGCGCGGGCAAGCTCTATGTTGACGGAAGGAATCTTTTCAAGCTGAGCCAGAAGGAGAAGGATCTGTATAAACGCAGTACGGTAGGCTTCGTATGGCAGAACAACGGACGTAACCTGCTTCCCTATATGACGGCGTTCGAGAACATCGTGACCCCGATGCTCCTTACGGATGTCAGCGACAAGGAAAGAAGAGAGACGGCTGATGAGCTGCTCGACCTGGTCGGGATGAGCCACCGCAAGAACAGCCGTCTGTCACAGCTCTCAGGCGGTGAACAGCAGAGGATCGCGATCGCGATAGCACTTGCCAACAGGCCCAAGCTGCTTCTTGCGGACGAGCCGACAGGTTCGGTAGACAGAAAGACCGCAGATTACATTTTCGACGTATTCAGAAGACTCAACAGCGAATACGGCCAGACGATCATCATAGTAACCCACGATGTGGAGCTTTCGAAGAAGGTTAACCGTGTTGTTGCGATCCGCGACGGCAAGATCAGCAGCGAAAGGATCCTGAAAGAGAAGTACACCAATGCATTCGGCACAGGCAAGGTCAACTGGATGGAAGAGGATACACAGGAAGAGTTCTCGATCATCGACAGGGCCGGAAGACTTCAGATCCCGAGACATATGCTCGATGAACTGGCGCTCGAGGACAACAAGATCCTGGTAGCGATGGAAGACGATAAGATAGTACTGTCCGCTCCGGGAAGCAAACAGGCTGAAAGTGAAAAAGAATAAGAATTATATTATAATATGAATACACCTCATCTGCCGACTAAACACCTTCTTCTTAAGGAAAACGTGTTTAGTCAGCGGATGAGGTTTTTGTTACGTTAAAAATGGCCGAAATCACGTAAAACAGCCTCTTTTTACGTGAAATAACGTAACACTTTAAGGCTGTTGCGCGTCAAACAATAAAATTCTTGACAAGAAAAAACTTTTAGATATAATAATAATATTGCATGTAGAGTTACACTTTACTGCGACAATGTGTTAAATTTAAAGGAGGAGAAACATGAAAAAGATTAACAAAGTCGTTGCTTTGTTACTTTCATTGGTACTTGTTGTATCGATGGTAGCTTGTTCAAAGGATAAGACCGAGAACACACCTACCACTGCACCTACAGATACACCCGCAACTACCAATGCAGTTACAAACGCACCCGACAACAACCAGACTACTCCCGATCCCGTAGCAACGGTTGATCCTGTTGAAGAGTACTGGTGCAACGAGTTCGATGTTATGACTCTTGCAAACAAAGAGTATGGCACCGATTACGAATCTCTCTATGATCACGTTGGTAAGCAGATTACCATCGCTGATGTTGAAGAAGATCCCGAGACCGGTTTCGGTTATATTACCGTAGACGGCGAGCAGCATCTTCTTGGTCTTGATTTCCTTTCATTTGCAATGGTTTACAACAATGAGCCTGCAGGTGATTACAAGACCGCTGATGATGTATATGCTGCATGGTGGAGACTCTATATCACCCGTTGGAATGCACTTCTTCCCGAAGTTCCGCTTTACTCAAACGAGTACTATGATCTGTACAATGCTAAGATCGGCGGAGTTCAGGAGCATCCCACCAACCCTTACTGGAGCCCTGCTGACGCTCTTATCGACTGGACAAGTTCCAAGGAAGATAACGGCATCATTCTCGGCAGCTCTACCGAACTTTCAGGACAGTTCCGTTATCCTACATTTGGTAAGTCAAGCCCCGGATCATCAGATAGTGATGTAAACGGCCTTATTTCAGGACTTGAGACTGTTTCAAGGACTAAAGAGGGTGGATATACCTGGAACAACTACGTTGTTGATTCTCATGAAGAGACAGTTAACGCTGACGGATCCAAGACCTTCAAGATCAAGATCAAGGAAGATCTGAAGTTCTCAGATGGCAGCCCTGTTACCGCTAAGGATTACCTTGCATTCTCACTTGCTTTCTACAGCCAGGTTGCTACTCAGGCAAGCGGCAAGCAGGTTACCGGTACAACCGTTGTAGGATATGACGATTACAACAAATACGTTGGTCCCGATTCTACAGAAGGTACCAAGGAGATGGCTGGTCTCAGAATGTATGACGATTACACATTCTCAGTAACTATCGCTCCCGATTATATCCCTTATTTCTATGATATCACCTACGCATCATTCTCAGCTACTTATGCAGCAGCTTGGATCGGCGATGCAGAGGTTAAGGATGACGGTAACGGCGCTTACCTTACCGATTCCTTCTACAAGAAGGACAGCGAAGGCAACTTCGAGAAGGCAGCTCTTATCAAGGCTACAGCAACCGATACTTCAGAGGCTGCTTATGCTAAGTATCCTTACTCAGGCCCTTACTGTGTAAAGAGCTTTGATACCACTGACAGTACCGCAGTTCTTGTAAAGAATAATTACTACAAGGGCAACTATGAAGGCACTGTTCCTTCGATCGAAAAGATCATCTACAAGAAGGTCGTTGCGGCTACCCAGCTTGAAGACTTCAAGGCAGGCGGTCTTGACGTTATCGCAGCTATCACCGGTGGCGCAGCTACTGATGAAGCTCTTTCACTTGCCGATGGTTCTAACGGCGCATATGTTTATACACACTACAGCCGTGCAGGTTATGGTAAGCTCGGATTCCGTGCTGACTATGGCCCCGCTCAGTTCCAGGAAGTTCGTCAGGCGATCGCATACTGCATGGATCGTGCTAAGTTCGCTAAGGACTTCACCGGTGGTTACGGCGGTGTTGTAGACGGACCTTACTACAAGGGTTCATGGATGTACAAGGCAGCTGTTGCTCAGGGTATGGTACTTGACGCATATGCAACATCTGCAGACAGCGCTATCGCAGTTCTCGAAGAGGGTGGCTGGATCTACGCAGCAGACGGCTCCGAGTACAAAGAGGGCGTTCGTTATAAGAAGATCCCCGGCGATGTTATCACCGAGAACGATAAGAATTATCAGTCAGTTGACGGAACCTACAAGACCACTCAGGTTGGCGATGATTACTATATGCCTCTCGTAATCAACTGGTACGGTACTGTTGACAACGAGTTCACCGATCTTCTTCAGACCGGTTTCAAGACCAATGACAATGTTAAGACAGCCGGTATGGTTGTTTACAATACAACCGGTGATTTCGCACCCATGCTTGATGAGCTCTATCAGGCAGCTGTATACGGCTACTATGCAGGAACACCTATGTACTGCGCATTCAACTTTGCAACAGGTTTCAACTCAGCAGTATATGATTACAGCTTCAACCTGACTATTGATCCCAGCCTTTATGAGGATTATTCGGCATACTACATCAAGGATTCTGCTGATATCTTCTGGCTTAAATAATCAGTTTTAAAAAATTAAATTTGATGATATCCGGCGGCAGCCGCCGCCGGATATTATTGCGCTAACAATGCTCGTGCGAAGGACAGATACTACCTGCGGTTGATCTTTGTACCGAAGCCGGGGTTGATATCTGTATTTCGCAGAAGTATTGTAAAAAAGAGGGGAGAAAAATAATGGGTAGATACATAGCAAAGAGATGCTTCTACATTTTGGCGGTCTTTGTACTGTTATCATTTCTTTTGTTCAACCTGTACAGGCTCATGCCCGCGAACAGGGCTTATACCGATGCCAAAACGGAGTTACAGGGATTGAAGAACAGTATTCCGGCCGACCAGCGTGACGCCAAGTTCGACGAACTTTATTTAAAGTACCAGAGGCGTTACGGAACGGATACCAATAACAATCTTGTTCTTTACTTAAGATGGGTAGGTGTATATCCGTTATATGACGGCAAATGCAACGGCATCTTCCAGGGTAATTTCGGCTTCTCATACGAGCATAATAAGCCCGTTATAGAGCTGATCGGACCCTATCTGCGCAATTCGATGATCATCGGTGCACTGTCCGAAGTGCTTATTCTGGCGATCACGATCCTCCTTGGTATAAAATGTGCTGTAAAGAAAGGAACGGGATTCGATCGGGGAGTACAGTTTGTCTCACTGATCGGATTTTCGACGCCGTCCTTTATTACATATATCATGTTCATCCTGCTGTTCTCGTCGATACTTCATATATTCCCGGTTCAGGGTATGAAGACGCCGGGAAGTGATTATCACGGGATGAGAGCAATTCTGGACACTCTCTATTATACGGCACTTCCTCTGATCTGTCTTACATTCGGCGGCCTTGCAAGTGTCACCCGTATTACAAGAGCTTCTATGATCGATGCTCTGAGCCTTGACTGTATTCGTACGGCAAGAGCCAAGGGACTTAAAGAGAAGACTGTCATCTATTCACATGCATGGCGCAATGCGCTTGTTCCCCTTGTTTCGATATTTGTAGGCGGTTTCTTCGGGATCATCGGCGGTGCGATCATGTTGGAGACGATGTTCGGTTTCAAGGGAATGGGACTTCTGTTCTACAATGCGGTCAAAAATGCGGATTATGATCTGATAATGTTTATTAACATAGTTTATGTGTTTATCGGTCTTGTCGCCAACCTTGTGAGCGACCTGTGCTACGGCATAGTTGACCCGAGAGTACGTATCAGCAGGTAAGGAGGCGGACATGGCAAAAGATAATAAAAAACCGGAAAATATATTCCGCAAGCTTGCACGCTGGTTCGTAAGATTCTTCATGGGCGTCAAGTATGAGGAAAAATGGTTCTTTAAAGATCAAAAAAGTGATGATTCTGTACCGGATGACTCTGACCTGATCGTCAGTCCCGGAAAACAGGCTTTTCAGAGATTCACTTCAAGGAAATTCGCGGTCGTTTCGGTATTTGTTGTATTGATAATGTTCGCTATCGTATTTATCGGACCTCTGTTTATGGAGAAGTATTCCGATTCATATACGGAAGTAACATTGAAGAACCTGCCTCCGAACCGTTCTATGATGAAGGTTCCTTCGGAGCTCAAGAACGATATCAAGATGATCGACAGCTACGGTCCCTTCACTGTAGGTCTCTCAAATGCAGGCAAGGTTTATGTATGGGGATGTAAGAAGATCGGTGCTTCCGACGCAACTGTTGCGGTTCCGGAAGAAGTCGAGAATGATAAGATCGCAATGGTAGCTGCAGGTGTTGACCATATCATAGCGATCTCTGAAACAGGTAAGATCTACGGATGGGGCAATGACCGTTTCGGACAGTTCGGACGTTCCGAAAATTCGATCAACAGCCCGACCATAGAGGCAATGCCCGAGGAACTGTATAACAACGGTATCGATGTTGCACATGTAAAGAAGCTTACCTGCGGATATCAGGCCAGCGCGATCCTTATGGATGACGGCAAGGTCTATATCTGGGGTAATAAACAGGCTTATTCCAATATGGATTACTTCCTGGAAAGGGAGAACATCGTAGATATCGATTTCACACTTAACTACATTGTAGGTATCGACAGTAAGAGAAACAGCATCGTTACAGGTACAAAGGGTCTTTATGCGATGGCCAAGACTTCCATCGGCGGCGAGACCGAGAAGATGTTTACTTTCCTGAGCGGCCGTAAGATCGTAGAGATCACCGCAGCTACAAGCAGTATATGTATGCTGCTTGACGATGGCTCTATAGCACTTTCGGGCGATTTTCCGTCAGATTCGATCGATGTTCCCGTGATCCCCGAAGGAGAGCAGGTAGTTGATATCAAGGCAGGAAACTATCATTATACCTGCCTTACCGATAAAGGTAATGTATATTCGTTCGGCGGCGACCATTATTATCAGGCACAGGTTCCCAAGAACCTTACCGGTGTCAGCGCGATCTATGCAGGTTCATTCCAGAACTATGCGGTTGATTCGAACGGTGACTTCATGAAAGCATGGGGCCTTAAGGGATTCCTCTTCGGTACCGACGATGTCGGAGCCGATATTTTCGAACGTGTTATCGCAGGCGGACGTATCACGATGACAGTAGGTGCGGTTGCTGTTATCATCGAAGTAATCATCGGTGTTATCCTCGGATGTCTTGCAGGATACTACGGAAGCTGGGTTGATATCCTTATCATGCGTATGGCGGAGGTATTCAGCTCCATTCCTACCATTCCTATCATGATGATCCTTACATCGATCATTGCTCAGATGTCATTTACGACCAATGAACGACTGTTTATGATCATGGTCATCCTGGGTGTACTCGGGTGGCCCGGATTCGCAAGTATCACGCGTGCCCAGATCCTTGTAGCGCGTGAGAGCGAATATGTTACAGCCGCGCAGGCTATGGGTGTTAAGGAAAGACGTATTGCGTTCAAGCATATCCTTCCCAACATCATCTCGGTTATCCTGGTAAGCGTTACTCTTAGCTTCGCTGCTTCAATGCAGACCGAGACCAGCCTTTCCTTCCTTGGATTCGGTGTTAACTATCCTCAGCCGAGCTGGGGCAATATGCTGACCAGGGCAAGTAACGCGACGGCAGCAAAGAACTTCTGGTGGCAGTGGGTATTCACTTCGGCAATCCTCGTGTTTACCTCAGTTTGCATCAACACGATCGGTGACACCCTTCGTGACGTTATGGACCCTAAGTCCAGCAACGATAGATAAGGGGGATCATATGGCATTACTTGAAGTAAATAATTTACATACATTTTTTAAGACCAAGAAGGGTATCGTAAAGGCGGTAAATGACGTTTCCTACTCCCTCGAGGCCGGCAAGACCATCGGTATCGTAGGAGAGTCGGGTTCCGGTAAGTCCGTCAGCGCGATGAGTATCCTTCAGCTCCTTGACGGTAACGGCTACATTGAAAGCGGTTCAATAATCTTTGACGGAAAGGATCTTTCGAAGCTTTCTGAAAAAGAGATGTACGAGATCCGCGGTAACCTGATCTCGGTTATTTTCCAGGAGCCCATGACGAGCCTGAATCCTGTCTTTTCGATAGACAGACAGCTTTCTGAGCCGTTCATGATCCATCAGGGAATGAACAAGAAAGAAGCGCATGAGCAGGCACTCAAGATGCTGCGCGATGTTCAGATCCCCAATCCCGAGGTTGTTATCAAGCAGTATCCTCACCAGCTTTCCGGCGGTATGCGTCAGCGTGTCATGATCGCGATGGCGCTTGCCTGCAAGCCCAAGATCCTTATCGCCGACGAGCCTACAACGGCTCTGGACGTTACGATCCAGGCACAGATCCTGAAACTGATGAACGATCTGAAGAAGAGTACCAACGCAGCTATCATTTTCATCACACATGACCTCGGTGTTATCAACGAGATGGCGGACGATGTTGCGGTTATGTACTGCGGCCAGGTAGTAGAACATGCTCCTGCCTCAGTTATTTTCCATAAACAGAAGATGAGCCACCCTTACACGGAAGGCCTGATGCATTCAATCCCGAGACTCGATGTCGAGGATGAGCGTCTTGAGCCCATTCCCGGTGTGGTTCCGCATCCCCTTGCGCTTCCTAAGGGCTGCAAGTTCGCGCCGAGATGTAAATATTGTACCGAGAAGTGCTTGCAGGAAGAGCCGCCGCTTGTACAGGTGGATGAGAATCAGAAAGTAAGATGCTTCTACCCTGATAAGGAGGAGAGAAACAGTGCAGAACACAAAAAAATTACTGTCAATAACTAATTTAAAAAAGTACTTCCCTGTTGCGAAGACCTCCCTCTTTCAGAGACAGCAGCTGTACGTAAGAGCCAATGAAGATATTTCTATCGACATTTACGAAGGCGAGACACTTGGTGTCGTAGGTGAATCGGGATGCGGTAAGTCAACCTTAGGACGAGTACTGCTGCAGCTGTATCCCCAGACAGCCGGATGTACGCTGTATTACGGATCGACGCTTGATGATATCACACCCAAGTACGTTAAGGAGACCATCAAGAAACTTGATAAGTATAAAAAGAAATATAACAAAGCAGTTGCCAAAGCAGAATCCTTTGACAAGAAGGTAGCGGAAGCAGGCGGTGAGGACGGAGCGGATTTCTATCTGCTTCAGAGCCAGAATATCGCACATTGCGAAGTTCAGACCTGCGAGAGCAATATTGTCAAGATCCTCGGCGGCTTCTTCGTAAAAGACGATGCCGAAGGCAAAGAACTGCTGCTCAAGATATTTGACCAGAATAAACAGCGTAAAAAACTGAATGAGCGTCTTAAGAAGCACAGCGTGGAATTTGAACATCACAGCCACGAGCTTAAGATCTCCGAGAAGGCCGACAAGAGCTCGATCGAGCGTAAGGCGGCCAAAGAAAAGGAAGCTATAGACAAGCTCAATTCCGAGATCGCGGTTATCGATAAGGAAGTCGAGAAGCTGCGTGCTGAGCTTGACAATGTTAAGGCAAAATACAAAGAGGATACAGAATTTGCGAAGTATGACGCTATGACCGACAACGGTATCGATCTTGCGCGCCTTTCCTACAAAGAGATGAGAAGTCTCCGTAAGGATATGCAGATCATTTTCCAGGATCCGTATTCAAGCCTTAATCCCCGTTTCACGGTAGGTCAGATCATTGAAGAAGGTCTTGTTACACATAATTTCTTCAAGCACGGATCATCCAAGATGCGCGAATACATCGTTGACACGATGGAAAAATGCGGTCTGCAGGAATACATGCTTCAGCGTTATCCCCACCAGTTCTCGGGTGGTCAGAGACAGCGTATCTGTATTGCAAGAGCGCTTGCCGTTCAGCCGAAATTCGTTGTTTGTGATGAGTGTGTTTCAGCGCTTGACGTGTCGATCCAGTCGCAGATCATCAACCTTCTGCAGGACCTTAAGGAGAAACAGAACCTTACTTACATGTTCATTTCACATGATCTGTCCGTAGTTAAGTTTATTTCGGATCGTATCATGGTTATGTATCTCGGTAATGTGGTAGAACTTGCCGACAAGAAGACTATTTTCGACGATCCCCGCCATCCTTATACGGTTGCGCTGCTTTCATCGATACCTACCACAGATCCTGATTCACTGAAAAAGGAGAGGATCATTCTTGAGGGCAATATTCCCAGCCCCGTTAATCCTCCCGCAGGCTGTAAATTCTGCACACGCTGCTACATGGCAACCGAAAAGTGCCGCAGAGTTACGCCTCCGCTTGTGGAAATTGAGCCGAATCATTTCTGCGCCTGCCATTTCCCTGAGCGTAAGATTGACGAAAACAAGAACTTCCTTTTCGACGCAAAGACTTCAAAGGGTGAATAAATGGCTCTTTTCGGAAATTTTGGCGATCTTTACAAAAAGAAAGACCATTTGCAATATGTAAACGACTATTCGGACGAGCTGTACGAGGATGAGAACGGGAAAACCCGCAGACGCAGTGTCTATATCGGCCCGCATATCCCGATCCGGAATGAACTGCGTAATCTGCGCCTTATTCTGGCCGGAGCGGTATTACTTACGCTTATCCTTATCGCGGCGCTTGTTACGGCGTTGTTCCTCAATCATACCACGGCATGGTTTTTCCTGGTAACAATACCGCTTGCGGTTGCTGCTTTTCCCGCACTATATCTTGTCATGGGAGTAATGCATCTGCCGTTTTCCGGGAAACCGATGCAGCGGGATTCGTATATGCACGGGATAGTGCGTATGTTCAGATCCTGCGGCGCGATCATTGCGATCATGGCAGTGATACTGGCAGCTGAATTTATTTACAGATTCATGAACAATGACTGGATCTTTTTAAGAGACGATATTTTCTTCATGCTGCTGATCGCTGCGGTCGTTGTCTCGGGCATTGGGATCATAATGCTGCTCAGAGCGGTCGATGTAGATGAGATCGAAATGAACCTGATGAAGTAGTATTTTTCGGGCTTGCAGATCAGAGAATGTGTTTAATCCGCGGAAACCCCGCCATAACGGCCGGGGTTTCCTTTTATTTTGCGGGAAAAACAGAAATAAAGCATGGTAATTGTTTCAATAATATCCTTTACATTTTGCTGTATTATTAGTAAAATAACTATTGTAATAAATAAATAAACAAATCGTTAAATGATGATCTACAGGAGTTGATAATATGAGCAGGAAGAGGGGTAGGATCCGCGGCTTATATATAGTTG
The DNA here is from genome assembly GCA_017553035.1 of Lachnospiraceae bacterium. Lineage (GTDB taxonomy): Bacteria > Bacillota > Clostridia > Lachnospirales > Lachnospiraceae > RUG11977. The sequence continues at coordinate 15,694 of JAFZNE010000088.1, read as the reverse complement.
GCATATTATGGTTGATTTTTTCAAGGGTAGGTATTGCAGTGACAGGACTTATTAGTTTTTTACTGTTGTTCGGAATTTCGCTGTCGGTCATAGTTGCTCTTGCAAGAGCAGCTCAGAGCAAGGATTCCAAGGACAATTCTAATGTTAAGGTTGATACATCGGCATCTCAGAAGGATAATATGAATCCTTATTCGAGCACTTACAGACAATCGGCACAGCTTGAGGCCGAGCAGTATCAGCAAAGAGCAGACGCAGGACAGCGTGCGATAGAACAGCAGCAGGCCGCAGCCGCAGCAGCTGCCGAAGCGAGAAGGAAAGAGCTGGAGAATCTTACACCGTACGGTACCCAGAAACGTAGACGTACGGGCGACAAGGAAATAGATGCACTGCTTGACGAAGAGGAGCGTGCAATTGCCGAGATGCGCAGACTGGATGACAACATTCCGGATGAGAAAGTTTCGGCACAGATAGTACATCTCGAGGAAGTAACCTCCAAGATCGTTGACTGCATTGTTGAGAAACCGAAGAAACGCAGACAGGCGAAGAAATTCTTCAGTTATTATCTTCCGACGACACTGAAACTCCTCAATTCTTACGACAGAATGGATGAGATCGGTATCTCGGGTACCAACATCGACGGCACAAAGGGCAGTATCGAAGCACTGATGGATACGGCGCTTGCGGCATTTGACAAAGAGCTTGATGCCCTTTACAGGGATGAAGCGATAGATGTAACAAGTGATATCAAGGTAATGGAAAGCATGCTCGCGCAGGACGGACTTACCGAAGACGAGCTCCAGAAGTTACTCAAATGAATTTAAATACACAGGAGGATGAAGTAAAATGGCTGACAACAACATCATGAACGGAACCGATACCCCTACACTGACACTTGATCCTGAGGGAATGCAGGGTGTCAATTCAGCATCACAGGCATTTGGCGGACTTACACTTGAGCCTTCACTTGCCAATTCGGATGTAACCGCACAGACACAGACTTTACAGACCGAAGCTGACAAGGCTGCGAAGCGTGAGGCCAATGCGGTTAAGCTTGACGAAGAGATGCTAACCGATGAGGAGAAGAGGATCGTTGAGGAATTCTCACAGAAGATCAATATTGCGGACTCCAACCAGGTAATGTCTTATGGTTCTGCAGCTCAGAAGAATATCGCCAATTTCTCGGAATCGGCACTGAAGAGCGTTAAGACCCAGGACCTCGGAGAGATCGGTGAGGACCTTTCGGCACTCGTTGTTGAACTGAAGAATCTCGATCAGGAAGAGAAGAAGGGGCTGTTCGGATTCATCCAGAGGAAGAAGAGAGACATCGAGGCCATGAAAGCCAGCTATTCGAAGGCTGAGGTCAATGTCGACAAGATCGTTAACAAGCTTGAAGAGCATCAGGTAACTCTGATGAAAGATATAGCGCTGTTTGACCAGATGTACGATCTGAACCTGAAGTACTACAAGGAACTGACCATGTACATCATCGCAGGTAAGAAGCGCGTAGATCAGATCCGCAAGGGCGAGCTCGAAGAACTCCGCAAGAAGGCAGAGGCTACCGGAGCTCAGGAGGACGCTCAGAAATACAACGATATGGCGAACCTCGTAGAGCGTTTCGAGAAGAAGCTTCATGACCTTGAGCTTACAAGGATGATCTCGATCCAGATGGGTCCCCAGACCAGACTTCTTCAGAACAACGATACACTCATGGTTGAGAAGATCCAGTCTTCGATCGTTAATACGATACCGCTGTGGAAATCACAGATGATCCTGGCACTCGGCATCGAGCACGGAAGACAGGCTACTGCAGCTCAGTCCGCAGTTACCGAGATGACCAACAAGCTCCTGAAGCAGAACTCCGAGAAGCTCAAGATGGCTACCATCGAGACTGCAAAGGAAGCAGAGCGTTCTATCGTAGATATCGAAACACTGAAGATCACCAACGAGAACCTTATCAATACGCTGGATGAAGTTATGCGTATACAGGCAGAAGGCAAGCAGAAACGTAAAGAAGCCGAGGCAGAACTCGGAAGGATCGAAGGCGAGCTGAAAGCAAAGCTGATGGAACTCAAGGGCTGATCGCCCTTGGGATGATCCATGCGGAGCTTGAGGCGTCCTTTGATAAAATCATTTTGATCTATCGAAAGGAGCTGATGACAGCATGAAGAAATTTTTCGACAAATTCTTCAGTCTCGAATGGCCTGCATGGGTGTTTCTGGCAGTGTGCATCATAATCAATTTCGTCGTTGCATACAACCGTAAACCGAAGATAGTACAAGACGATCTGGGATTTCTGTCATCGTCGGTCGAGAAGCAGCTCAAGAACTACAACAAAGACTGGAAAAAGAATTATGACGGAATAAGGATCGCGGTCGCGTTTCTCGATGAAGACGTTGATGTCTACGATTATTACGATGATCTTGATCTTGGTAAAAGAGGTTATTTATTCATGTTCATCGTCGAAGATGATGAAATGGATGTAAAAACCCTTGCCGGTGAAGAACTGGAAAAACTGATCAACAAGAATTCAAGCCTTAAGACTCCGATCAAGTTATATCCGGATTTTGTAAAATTACAATTCGCCGGCGGCAAGGAAAACAATTATAAAAAGGCAAAGGAAGAGATACAGGCGTATACTTTGCAGATCTACAGAAATATAGATACGTCACTTGCAGAGATCTTCCGTGACAAAAGTATTCTTGAGGATATCTGGGATTGGGTATTCGGAACTCCTACACCGGCTCCCACCGCTACTCCGGAAATAACCGCAGAGCCTACCAGAGAGCCCGAGATCACCGAGGAACCCGTAGAGATCACAGAAGAGCCCGAAGCGTCATATACAGATGCTGATGACGATGACGACGATGATGATAATGAATCAAGAGGCCTCTTCGGATGGATCTGGTACCTCATAACCTTACCGTTCAGATTCCTTAAACCCTTTATCAAGATAATTATTTCGATAATTGTGATCTTCTTCATCGTTAATTTCCTGAGAGGATTCTTCGGTGGCGGAGGCGGCGGACCGAACAGACTCGGATAATCTGACAAAGGAGTATTACATTCAATGAAAATACTGGTAACAGGCGGCGCCGGCTTTATCGGTGCGAATTTCATAAAGTACGAACAGAAAGCTCATCCTGAGGATGAGCTTATCTGCGTTGATAAGCTGACTTATTGCGGCAATCTGGAAAGCCTTGAGGAGGAGCTCAAAAGCAGCTCGTTCAAATTCATAAAGGCTGATATTTGTGACGCTGAGGCCGTTGACAAGGCAGTAAGCGAGAACAGACCTGACGTGATCGTGCATTTTGCGGCCGAATCACATGTTGACAGATCGATCGAGGATCCCCAGATCTTTGTACGTACCAACGTGATCGGAACGCAGAATCTGCTCGAAGCGGCCAAGAAGTTTGGAGTGAAGCGTTTCCACCAGGTAGGAACGGACGAGGTATACGGCGACCTGCCTCTTGACAGGCCCGACCTGTTCTTTACCGAGGACCTGCCACTCAAGCCGAGCAGCCCTTATTCGGCATCGAAAGCATCGGCGGATTTCCTGGTACAGGCATATCACAGGACTTTCGGAGTAAACACTTCGATAAGCCGCTGCTCGAACAACTACGGACCTTATCAGTTCCCGGAGAAGATGATCCCGCTCATGATCGCCAATGCGCTTGCGGACAAGCCTCTCCCGGTATACGGCGAGGGTATCAATGTACGTGACTGGCTCTACGTTGAGGACCATTGCCGCGCGATAGACATGATCATACGTAAGGGTGAGGATGGCTGTGTATACAATGTCGGCGGTCATAACGAGATGCGCAACATCGATATCGTGAAACTGATCCTTGCTGAACTCGGCAAGCCCGAGAGTCTGATAACATTTGTGACCGACCGTAAGGGACATGACCTCAGATATGCGATCGACCCGACCAAGATCACCAACGAGCTTGGCTGGAAGCCTGAAACAATGTTCAAAGACGGTATCAAGCTCACTATCAAGTGGTATCTCGACAACAGGAGCTGGTGGGAGAAGATCATTTCGGGCGAATATAAGGATTATTACGAGAAGATGTACGGGAATAGATGAGGAGTAACCGTCGAAAATAAGAGAAGGGAGTGAGGCATACGAATTTCGATATTAAGCGAATACTTATATCCTCCGGTATTTTTGCCGGCGTTCTTATCATCATGTGCCTCACCGCCGGTCTCATCAAGAAAGCCTACGGTAATGCAGGTGTAGCAGAAGCTACTAACATTTCCGACGGGAACACAACGACAGATCCCGGAAGTGCGGATACAGCAAATGACGGGAATCAGGCCGGTACCGTTGATAACGCCGGACAGACCGGAGATGCCGGTAATACAGACAATGGTAATACAGACAACGGTAATACAGATAACGGTAATACAGATAACGGTAATACTCAGAGCGCAAATGCCGGTGATAATGGCAGTAAGGGCAATGAAGGAAGCGGATCTGAACCGGGGAATACCGACAACGCTCAGAACACCGGTGACAACGGCCAGAACGGATCGGGCGATGCCGGACAAAACGGGTCCGACAGCAACTCACAAAACGGATCCGATGGTAATGACCAGAACGGATCCGGCGATAACCCGGACAATACCCGGGACGACAGCAAGACATATATTATCTGCATAGACGCCGCTCATCAGAGCAAGGCGGATACTACGACCGAGCCGATCGGCCCTGGTGCTTCTTCGAAGAAGTATAAATGTACTTCGGGCGCCACAGGTGTTTCGGGTGCGCTCGAATATGAGCTGAATCTCAACATTGCGATGAAGCTGAGGGATGAGCTTACCGGAAGAGGTTACGGCGTGATCATGATCAGGGAGTCGAACGACGTTAACATCAGCGACGGGGGACGTGCCCAGCTTGCCAACGAGACTTCCAATATGGTCATCCACATTCACTGCAACGCCGAAGAAAGAGAGAATATTTCGGGCGTAATGGTATTTGAGCCCGACAAAGACAATTCGTTTGTGGATGCTTCTATCGGTGAGAAATGCCGGAAGCTCGGAACAGCGATCGTCGACAAGCTTGCAGAAGCTACCGGGGCGAAGAAATGGGGCGTTATAGGCAACAACAATCTTACGGCGCTCAACTGGACGACCATTCCGGCGGCACATGTTGAGGTCGGATACCTGACCAATGCCGAAGAGGAGAAGCTGCTCAAGAGCGATGATTACCAGAAGAAGATCGTAAGGGGAATTGCCGACGGAATTGATTTGTTCTTTGCGGACTGATTTAAGAATGACCGGTAATTTATCAAGGAAAGTAAAGTTAAGAATGACCGGTAATTTGCCGCAGAAGGAGAGGGTATGGGCGGTATCACAAATGACTGGCTGAACGTGATCTCGGGTGAATTTGCGAAGCCGTATTACAAACAGCTGTATGAATTTGTTCAAAATGAGTACAGGACACAGACGATATTTCCGCCTGCTCCCGACATTTTCAATGCATTCAGCTTTACGCCGTATTCGAAAGTAAAATGCGTGATCCTCGGACAGGATCCGTATCATAATTTCAACCAGGCCCACGGGCTGTGTTTCTCGGTGCTTCCGGGCAATGACATCCCGCCGTCGCTCAAGAACATTTACAAGGAACTGCATGATGAACTTGGATGCACTTTTCCGAACAACGGATATCTGAAAAAATGGGCGGATGAGGGCGTTCTGATGCTCAATGCGGTGCTCACGGTACGGGCGCATCTGGCCAATTCCCACCAGAACCACGGATGGGAACAGTTTACGGATGCTGCGATATCGGCGGTCGACAAGATCGACAGGCCGATCGTATTTATGCTGTGGGGCAGACCCGCACAGAAGAAGAAAATATTGCTTCACAATCCGAAACACCTGATACTCGAGGCGGCTCATCCGAGCCCGCTTTCGGCTAGCAGCGGATTCTTCGGATGCGGGCATTTTAAAAAAGCAAATGAATTTCTGCAGGCGAACGGGATAGAGCCGATCGACTGGCAGATCGAGGATATTTGATGATCAAAAATATTGTATTTGATATAGGTAATGTGCTGGCTGCCTTCAGATGGAAGGAATACATCGCAGAACTCGGCTACGAGGGCGAGATGGCGGACAGACTCGCACGTGCGACTACGCTGAACAAGATGTGGTATGAGGTCGACAGGAATGTAATGCCGGTCAATGACATCATTGAAGGCTGCATTGCTTCCGACCCGGAGATCGAGCCGCAGATAAGGCATTTCTTTGCGGACCGGCGCAGGCTCGTGATGGAATATGATTATTCTCGGGGATGGCTTGAGGAACTGAAGAACAGAGGATACAGGATTTATCTTCTTTCGAACTATTCCCAGGACCATTTTCAGTATATAAGCAGGCATTTTTCATTTTTCGGACTCGAAGACGGGCAGATGGTCTCGTTCAGGGTGAAGCTGCTCAAGCCCGACCGCCGCATTTACGAAGCTCTGTTTGAAAAATACGGGCTGAAGCCCGAAGAATGTGTCTTCTTAGACGATTCACCGAGGAACATCCAAGGAGCGATCGATGCCGGGATGAAAGGGATCGTGTTTGAAAACTACGAGCAAGGACGCAGGGAGCTGGAAGAGATACTCGGCAAGGAAATGTGAAGAAAAAAATCGGAAAAGAGGATCATCTATAAAAGGGTGATCATACGGATATAAAATCGGGGAAGTACCGGATTTATCAGAATATGGAGGAATTAAATCATGGCAGGTTCATCATTTGGAAAGATCTTTACTGTAACGACCTGGGGAGAGCCTTTGGGCAACGGAACCGGAGTAATTATCGACGGTGTTCCGGCGGGCCTCAAGATCAGCGAGAACGATATTCAGGCATATCTGAACAAGCGTAAGCCATTCACGGCATCGTTCGAGCCGGCCAAACACGAGAGCGATTTCGTGAGTATCAATTCGGGTCTTACCAATGATACCACCAACGGGATGCCTATCGCCATGTCGATCACCAATTCATCCGCGAAAAGCAAGAAAGAGAACGATTCCGACAAGGTTTACAGGCCCGGACAGGATGATTTTACCTTTGATGCGAAGTTCGGAAGCGTTTCGTCAAGGGGCGTCGGCAATGCCGTATGGCGCGAGACTGCGGCAAGAGTGGCGGCAGGTGCTGTAGCCAAGGCGATCCTTGAAAAGATGGGCATTACGTTCTGCTCGTATGTAAGGTCGATAGGTCCTGTCAAGATCAAATATGGATCGTCATCTACCGACAATATTACTTCAAATGCACTCAGAATGCCTGATATGACCGCTGCTGCGGATGCATTTAAATACCTTGAGAAGCTTGCCGCTGATGGCAATTCCGCCGGAGGAGTGGTTGAAGTTGTTATCTCGGGCGTACCTGCAGGTATCGGCGAGCCTGTATTTAACAAGCTGGATGCGAAGCTTGCACAGGCGATAATGTCGATCGGACTTGTAAACGCTGTAGAATTCGGTGACGGATTCGAGGCGGCCGAGAGCACCGGAGCCGAGAATGCCGATACATTCGGATTGGTAGACGGCAAAGTTGAGAAGAAGACGAACAATTCGGGCGGAATGCTCGGCGGTATCAGCGACGGATCGGAAATAATACTGAGAGCGTCCGTAATGCCGGTTCCTGCTGTGGGAATGGCGATGAAGACAGTTACAAGCACCGGAAAAGAAGTTGATTACAGGAACGAATCGCCTGCCGAAACCACGATCGTACCCAGAGCAGTCGTTGTGGTTGAAGCAATGACCGCGATCGCGCTTGTTGACATGCTTTTCGAAAATATGCTGTCGAGGATGGACAGGATCGAGGAGTTTTACAAGAGATAATTTTTGATGGGAAGGCAGAAGAAATAACACCATAAATTTATTATGTATTGGGAGATGTGAGAAAATGAAAAGAGTTAGGATACTGAATCTGGTTGCAATTTTCATTCTTGCTGTTGTTATCGCCGCAGTGGGCATTATTCCTGAATATGCGAGTGCTAAGACCAAATATTCCAAGAAGATCAGCGTGAAGCTTACGGACGGGCAGGATGCCACACAGGCGATCCAGAATGCGCTCGACGAGGCGGCAAAAGCCGGAACCAAGAAGAAGCCCGCATTGGTAAGCGTTCCTGCGGGAACATATTATCTGAGCAGGACTCTGGTGATCGGTTCGAATACATGCCTGTCACTCGATAAGAAGACAGTGATGAAGAAGAGCACCAAGGTTAAGGATCCGATTTCCTATATGCTGCGCTCGAAGGCCGGCACCAAGGGCGGATACTCCGATACCGCGAATATCACCGTAATGGGCGGAACCTGGGATGCCGAATATATCGTATACAACGAGACCAGCGGCGGATCGCTTTTCTTCTTTGCGCATACGACCAATCTGAAGATCACGGATGTAACGCTGTGCCACAATTTCGGAACTCATCTGATCGAAATGGGCGGCGTTAAGAAATGTACGATCAAGAACTGCAAACTGTACGGATTCAAGGCTCCCAAGGAAGATGCCGAGAAGGAAGCCATCCAGCTTGATATCTGCCATAACAACAATATCCTGCCGGCAGGCGATCCTTTTGACGACACTCCCTGCACGGATATTACCGTTACCGGCTGTGAGATCCACGATTATCCCCGCGCGATCGGGTCGCATATGAAGGTCAAGGGCATTTTCCATGACAAGATCACGATCACCAAGAACAAGATGTACAACATCTCCGCAGCCGCTATTTACGGATACAATTATACAAACGTTACGATAAAGGACAATACGATGACCAATGTCCGCAGCGGCGTGCAGATCAAGACCGATGCGACCAAGGCCAAGAAGACCATTCTGGAGCGTCTGGACGGCGTAAAGGCTATGACCGTTGCCAAGGGCAATTACAACATCAAGGTCGTAAATAACAAGATCTCGCTGACCAACAAAGACGACGAGGAAGAAGGCGGCGACGGCGTTGAGAAGGACAGCGGCGGTGTAGGAGTGTTCATTTTCGGATCCGAAGAGAACACGATGAAGGGTATTACGATCACAAATAACGAGATGATCTGCAATTCATCGGGCGTATATCTGAGATACGTTAACGATGCCACTGTTTCCAACAATACGATCGACCGTAATATAGGCGCAGTGCCTGCGGAGAGCACCAAGGGAACCGCTGAGGATGCGCTGAAGCTTCGTTCCTGCAACAACGCGGTACTCGATGGCAACAAGATCTCGACCATACATGCAGATATGTACGAGAACGGTATCGCGATGCGTGAAGGCTGCAAGGACGCGACTGTCAGCAACAATACGATCGAAGGCACAACCAAGACCGGTATCGCGCTGTATGACGCAAGTTCGATCATCGGCGGTACAGACAATATTATCGAAAATGCCGGTAAGCACGGTATTGTAGCATCCGGCTCCGAGATCTGCCTGACCGGCGGTTCGGTAAATGGCGCTGAGGAGCACGGTGTATCGATACTCTCGGGCGGCAAAGTCATTTTGAAAGATTGCACGATATCGGGCACCAAACAGCGCGGTATCAATGTTAAAGATAAGGGAACGCTCGAAGCAACCAATGTTAAGGTATACGGAAGTGGCGGAAAGGGAATCGACATTGCCGAGAACTGCAAGGCGGCCCTTACCGATTGTGAGATCGCAGACCCTGCGGATTACGGCATCGACATCGACAAGAATTCCGATGTAACCATGACCGGATGCATAGTCAGCAACAGCAAGGACAACGGAATTAATATCAGATCCAATGTTACGGCAAGATTGACAAAATGTACGATCGTTGACAGTGCGGCCAGAGGCGTGGATATCAAGCCCGGTTCGAATGTTACGATGGAGAGCTGTTATGTTAACGGAAGCAACGGAAGAGGCGTTGATATTGCCGAGAACACGTCTGTTGAGCTGAATAACTGTACATTTTCGAAGAACGGAGCCAATGCGGTCAACATCGACGGCGTCGGAGCCAGTGTTACGGTTGAGGGATGCCATATCCTCGATAACGGAGGCGAGGGACTCCATCTGAAGAACGGAATAGTAACGATCAACGCGAACGAGATCAAAAATAACTGTCTGACAGAGAGTGACGGCAAGGCGATCGCAGTATTCTCGGGAATTACAGGCAGCATAACAAATAATACTCTGTCGAATCCGATGGCGAAGAGCGAGATCAAGGTATTTGACGGAGCAAGGCTGTCACCCGCTATAGATACAGCCAAGAGAGAAAAGGTAGTCGGAACGACCGACAACGGCGGGAACAGGTTTGAGTAAACAGGTTATAAAATCGGATGATCACATCATGAAACAATAACTGTGAGAGGCATTAGATGAGAAGACTGATTAATACTTTTAAGTATGGATCATGGAAAACAAGATTGTTTTTCGGCACTATAGCACTCGCATTTTTAGGTGGAGCCGCAACTATAGCAGTTGCGGCTATTGCCGGTTTGGGGATCATTCCGATAGCAGTCGGCGGCGCCGCTATGGTATTAGGTCTTGGTATGTCAACGATGGTAACGGTCGTATCGGACGAGAATCCGGAAAATGGGGAGCATGGCGAGCAGGGAGAGAACGGCGAAAACGGTGAAATAGTTGAAAATGGCGAGCCCGATGGACCGAGTGGGATCGGAGAAGTTGGCGGACAGGACGAAGCCGAGGCACAAGGAAAATCTGCACAAGGCAAACTCATAGGAAATGACGAAGACGGGGATACACATGAGACAGAAAGTCCGGTGAACGCAGAAGCCGGTAATGAACCCGGAACGGCAGGGAACAATGGAAAAGTCGGGGAAAAACCTGCTGAAAAACCTGCTGAAAAACCTGCCAAAAACACTGAAAATAAAGCGGAAGCGGATAAGGCTGAGGAAAAACAAGTTCCGGAAAGCAGTGAAAGCAAATCAAAGGAACCTGCAAAAATATCCGCAGGCGAGAATGAAACTTTGCGCTCGGCCGTTGAAAGAGCCAAGAAGGGCAATGATGTAATCTATGCCGAAGATGACGGAAGATATGTTCCCGACGAGATAAAGGAGAAGGCTGTAGCGAAGGCGCAGATCGTCAAGGAGCAGCCGGCTAACGGGCAGAGTAAGAACAATCCGGCGTCCAAGGAATTGGTAATGAAAAGGGTGAAGAACCCTACTAATCTGTCACCTTCGTCGGGGCCTTATATTGACGGACTTCCGCCCGAAAAGCGTCCTGAGCCGGTAACCGTTGCAGGTACAAATGAAAAGAAACAAGATAAGGCTCAGACACAATCCGCAGGTGACTATATTTCCGACAATACAAATGTGAAGCCGGCTGAGATAGAAGGCGAAGAGACCGAAAAGAAGCCTTTCTTCAAGCGTCTGTTTTCTATTTTCAAAAAACCGGCGGATCCGGAGGCTATAGCAGCCGCAGAAGCCGCCAAAGCCGATAAACAGGCCAAGAAGAAGCATTTGGAGGATGGAAAGAAGACCCGTAAAGAGCGCAAGGAGATCAAGAAGAAGGTTAAGCAGAAGACCGATATTTACGGGCAGGACCTTGAGGAGAAATTTGAAAACGAGCTCAGCTTTGCCGATAAGGAGAAGCTGAGGGAGGAGGAGTACGCCCGCAAGGTCGAGGGGCGCAAAGAGCAGGCCAGGAAGTCGGAGGACGAAACAGCGAATGCTGACGATAAGACTGCAGAAAACGATAAAAAGAAGGATGATTCCTGGAGGAACTATTATTTAAAGAATACCGGCGATGATAAGGACTCAGGGAAAGAAGCCGATGTAAAAGAAAAGCGTGCGACTGAGGGCACCGGGATTAAGCAAAGTACCCTCGAAGAGCCTGAAAGCAAGAAGATAAAGCCCAGTACCCTCGAAGACACTGAAAGCACAAAGAAGAAACAGAATACAATCGAAGAGTCCGGAAGCACAAAGATAAAGCAGAGTACTATCGAAGAGTCTGAGAACGAGGATACCGGCAAGCCCGAGCAGAAGAAATCCGGCAGAAAATTATTCAAGAAGCTGGGCGGGTTCTTCAAGAACCTGTTCGGAAATGTATACGACGAACCTGAAAAAGATGACAGATCGGAAGATGATGCCGGAAAAAAGGCCGAAACAACCAAATATGACGGCGACAAAACCGGCGATGATACATCGGTGAAAGTCCCCGAAAGACCGAAATTTAAACGCAGGTCGAAGACCGGCGAGATCCTTCCTGACGAGGATGAGGAAAACGCAGCCAAGGAAGAACCGAAGAAATCATCGGGTAAAAATGATAAAGATGATAAGGGCGGTAAAAACAATCCTGAGGAAGCATCCCGTCCGCCGCGGCGCCCGGGAGAAGAACTTGACGTTTCCAAGTATACTGCTTCCAACATGAAGAAGATCATCAAGGCCAAGAAGATCGGCAAGGACTTTATTCCGGTATTTATCGAAAGCTGGAAGAGTCAGAACGTCGTGAAAACACCGGCACTGTGCTATGTCAAGGATGATCATGTCCATTTCCTGCTTCTTGAGGGCGACATGGAACGAGACGTTTCGGTACAGACCGACAAGTTCATCAATGTCTGGTATCAGAAGAATGTGCCCGAGACGGACATGAAGGCTTACAAGAACATTAAGGACAATATGGGCGCTTACGAGATGTTCAAAAATGTCATGCCCGCATTTACATCGTCGACAGACCAGATCGGCGCGACGAGTTATACCGTCAATCTGTACCTGCTGGGAAAGGATATAGCGCTTGCTCCGCCGTCAATGAGGGAGCTGCGTAAGCGTTTCAGGTTCAATACCAACATTTTCGACTCGCTGAATACCCGCGGCGAATACAGCGAGTACTTCAAAAAAGCGTACGAAAACAAGATCCTTTGGACTGACAACGTGATCGGACTTCAGGAGTACCAGCGCCGCATCAGGGCGATCCTGCAGGAGATGGTCAACGATCCCAAGCTTCTGCGCTTCGATTTCCGCGAGGATGTCGAGAAAATGGTGCAGTTCAGGCTGATAACGGATGAGTATGCACAGTTTTATCTGAATTTGAAAGATAAGTCGTGATAAGGAGGTCTTCAAATGGAAGAATTCGATAATAAACAGCAGAACGAAAACGAAAATAAAACAGCACCCAGCGGAATACCTCAGGTACTTGAGGATTTCCTGGATGCCGATACTGTTGAGGAAAAACGCCGGATCCTCGAGGAGAGAAGCTCGGAAATAGATGAGCGCACGCTGCTCAACATCGAGCTTTCGCTGGATATCGTAGCCAAGAACGGAGCTACCATCGATGACCGCATCGGTTATGTGATGTACTATCTGCGCACGAGAGGAAGATTCGAGACTACAAGACTGAGATAAACGCGGGCAGATTCGTACAATTACGTATTTATGACGATCTTGATTCATAATGGCTGCCGATGACTCAGATCGTTACGTTCATGCTTCCGGTCTTGTAACCGTGCAGATCGAGCGCTACATATTTGAATCCGAGCTTTGTAAAATGCTCGTAGATTCTGTCCGAGATCTCGGGTTCAAGGATCTTGTCAAAGAACGGCCTTTCGATCTCGATACGGGCGATGTCGCCGTGCATGCGGACGCGGAACTGCGGAAATCCGAGATCGAAGAGCAGCTGCTCCGCGGCATCGATCATGTTAAGCTTTTCTTCGGTGATCTCTTCGCCGTATGGGATCCTTGTTGCCAGGCAGGCAAACGGGGGCTTGTTCCATGTGGGAAGACCGAATTCTTCGGAAAGTGAGCGGATCTCGCTCTTGGTAAGACCGGCTTTGCGAAGCGGACTCTTGATCCCGAGCTCTGCGATGGCTTTCAGACCGGGCCTGTAATCGCCGAGATCATCCATATTGGAGCCTTCGGCGACATATTTAAAATCATTTTCATGAGCAAGTGTAAGAAGCGTTGTAAACAACGCTTTTTTGCATATATAGCAGCGATCTTTGGGATTCTCCCTGAACCCTTCAATAGCCAGCTGGTCGATCTTGGCAACAATCTGCTTCACACCGAGCAAATGGCAGAATTCTTCCGCATCATGGTTCTCCCTCGCGGGAAATGAAGCATGTTGCGCCGTGATCGCAACAGCATTTTCACCAAGCGCTTCTTGAGCGGCTTTGAGCAGGAAAGTCGAGTCAACTCCCGCTGAAAAAGCGACGGCGACGCTGCCGAGAGATTTAAGGTATGATATCAGATGATCATATTTATCATGTAATTCATTCATTTCCAAGCTCCTGCGAAATCTCCCTGAGACTCTTTCCCTGCTCAGCAGCGATACGGGCAAGGTCGTCATATTCGTATTTTAAACGAGTAACTCCGTATCCTGTGGATGTTTTGATGCGCACCTGCCCGTAAGCAGTATCCTTCGTCTCGATATTGCGGTCGAGAACGAAGCGTTCTGCCTGCGTCTGGCGGATGCCGATCGTTGAAGTATATTTGAAAATAAGCTTTACGATATCGTCCCGGTCCGAAGGCTTGCACAATACGCGGATAAGCAGGCCGGGACGCGATTTCTTCATTCCGACGGGAACGGTATAAACCTCGAGAGCTCCGCCTTCAAAAAGGCGGTCCATCGCAAATGAAACCTCTTCCGCGGTCATGTCATCGACATTACAGGACAGTTCAATGACCGTATCGGTCAGGTCCTGTGAATTTCCGATCATTGCGCGAACACAGTTTGCAGCCTCAAAATCCTTCTTGCCCATTCCGTAGCCGATGGCTGTAGTCTGCATCACCGGCATATTTCCGAACTTTGTAACGAAATGCTTGAGCAGAGCGGCGCCGGTGGGAGTGCACAGCTCGCTCCTGATCATGCCCTGGTATGCGGGAATATCCTGCAGAATATATGCCGTAGCGGGCGCGGGAACCGGGAGAATGCCATGCGCACACCTAACCTGTCCGCTGCCGGTATTCACAGGAGAGGCGATCACCTGATCGGGGCCAAGCTCATGCATCAGAAGGCAGACAGCAGTAATATCGGCAACCGCATCCATTGTTCCGACCTCGTGGAAATGGATCTCGGTGACCGGAACACCGTGAACGTGGCTTTCAGCCTCAGCGATCAGGTTGTAGACACTTAGGATATCATTTTTGACCTCATCCGGGATATCCATATGATCCCGCACGATATGCTCTATGTCGTGCAGAGAGGTGTGGTGGTGGGTGTGATCGTGGCTGTGTGCATGGTCGTGGTGGTGGTCGTGATCATGCTCATGTTCGTCGTCGTGGCAGTGATCACCATGTTCATGATGATGTTCATACTCATCGCTGTGGCTATGTTCGTGATGATGTTCATGGTCATCACCGTGGCTGTGCTCGTGCATGCTCTCATCTTCTTCAATGCCATGCACTTTAACGGAAACATGCGTGCCTGTGATGCCGCATTTTACAGCTTTTTCTTTAGTTATTTGAACATCGGGGATTCCGATCTTATTCAACTTTTCAATAAATGCGTCGGGGTCGGGAAGCAGCTCGATAAGAGCGGCTGTGAGCATATCGCCGGCGGCTCCCATTCCGCAATCTAAATATAGTGTTCTCATAGGAAGTCCTCTTTCTATACTGATTAATAATTTGGTCGTTATTTTTTAAGCTTTTGCCTCCATGTGATTGATCATACTGGCAAGATAACCAGCGCCGAAGCCGTTATCGATATTTACGACTGAAACGCCGCTTGCGCAGGAGTTGAGCATCGAAAGGAGCGCTGAAAGTCCTTCAAATGAAGCTCCGTAGCCGACGCTCGTGGGCACCGC
>JAFZNE010000087.1 GCA_017553035.1 Lachnospiraceae bacterium | reverse complement strand
CGCTCTCGATAGTCGCTTACAAGCAGCCTATCACAAAGGCGGAGATCGAGGCTATCCGCGGAGTAAATTCCGATCACTCGGTCAACAAGCTCCTCGAATATAACCTGATCTGTGAAGTAGGCAGAAAGAACGCGCCCGGACGTCCCTGCATGTTCGGAACTACCGAAGAATTCTTAAGGAACTTCGGCCTTACTTCGCTTGACGAGCTGCCCGAGATCAATCAGGAAAAGATCGAAGAGTTCAAATCCGAAGCGGAAGATGAGATGCAGCTTACTCTTGATATTTAATATATATTTGCGAATACGATATATAATTTTCGTATTCGCAATTTTTTTGTCTATGTTTCGCAAAACTATTGATTTTTACATAAGCATTCGTGTATAATATTATACAAACCAAAAAGGAGGGCCAGACATGTTACGCAGTTTGAAAGTTAAACTTGTTATCATCATTGCAGTTCTCTGTGCGGCTGTGCTCGCGCTTGAGTGTTTTGTTACCTACAAGCGCACAAGTTCCAGCTTCGAGGACGTTCTTAACGAGAATTACGAGATCAAAACCGATTATTTTGCGACCACGATCGATGGTTGGATGCATGAGGAGACCGGAACTCTGAGCGCTATCGAATCCGCTGTTCTCTGCATGGATTCGACTCCGGAACATCGTGATCAGTCACTTGTATCCATTGTTTCCTCACTTGAAGGCATTACCTTACAGGATGAAAAAGCTGCGATGGTTTATGTTCAGCTTTCCGACGGCACATTCCTTAACGGTTCCCAGTGGGATTCAGAAGGATTTGACGGACGTACGAGACCCTGGTATATAAACGCCGTGAACGCGAAAGGTGAGATGGTATTCAACGAGCCCTATATAGATGTTGCGAGCGGCGGCCTTATCATTACACTTGCGAAATTTATCAATATGAATAACTGGGAAGGCGTTGTTGCAGTAGATATCTATATCGACACTATGCTTTCGCGTATCGATGAACTTGTCGGCAGCGACAGTTCGAAGGGTGAATACCTCTTTATTACCGACCAGAACGGCAACATGGTATATCATCCCAACAGAGATTTCCAGCCTACTACCGATAAGATCATGAATGTTTCCGAACTCGGCGTCGATTATCTTGTAGCCGCCACGGAAGATCCCGACGGAGGAATTGAGGATTACAACGGTGAGTATGTATATGTAACGCAGGGCCTCATCCCCACATCCGAGTGGGAAGTATTTTATGTTTCACCTACACGCAACTACAGCTCATTAACCGATGCTGTAAAGAATACCATGATCACGATCCTGATCATCTGCCTTATCCTGGCTATCATTGTAGCTGTTG
Organism: Lachnospiraceae bacterium; assembly: GCA_017553035.1. GTDB lineage: Bacteria > Bacillota > Clostridia > Lachnospirales > Lachnospiraceae > RUG11977. The sequence continues at coordinate 565 of JAFZNE010000087.1, read as the reverse complement.
CCGCAGGCGTCTGGATCGCAGGCCCCATTACCGACGCGAGCAAGAAGGTTAAAGCCATGGCTGTCAGCGTCAGCGAGGGCAACGCTGATCTGACACGTGATATTGAGACCAAGTCAAAGGATGAGGTAGGCGACCTTGTATCCGCAGTCAATGACTTAAAGACAGCGATGGCCGGTATCATTTCTGATATCAACAACGCATCCGGTCAGCTGATCGATAATGTAAAGGAATTAAAGACCGCTGCGGACATCAGCTCGGACAATGCTTCAAACATTTCCTCCGCGATGGAAGAAATGAGCGCGACCTCGGAAGAAACTTCTGCGTCGACGACTCAGGTTTCCGCTCAGATTGGCGATATTACCGAACTTACAAGCAAGGTCAGCGCCAATGCGAACGCAAAGGCAAAAGACATCAACAGAAGTCTCAGCAATGTTGAGAAGCTCAAGACTGAGATCGAACAAACCGATGAGCAGATGAACAACCGTCTGAATGAAGCGATCGATACCATGAAGAACAGGATCGCCGATACCAAGAAGGTAGAAGAGATCCAGAAGATGACTCAGGG
>JAFZNE010000086.1 GCA_017553035.1 Lachnospiraceae bacterium | reverse complement strand
TCCACCAGATATCTGTTGAAGAAGAGGAAGATCAGGAAAACGGGTATCATTGACAAAGTCGACATTGCAAACATTGCTCCGTAATCCGTAGTGCTCGTCGCGTCCGCAAACAGCTTGACCGCGATCGAAACCGTATAGGATTCGGGTTTTCCGAGGTACAGCATCGGTCCCATGTAGTCGTCCCATTTCCAGTAAAACTGAATGATGATCGTGGAAATGAGAGCAGGCTTTAACAGCGGGAACACCACGCGCGTAAATACGGTGTACTTGCTGCAGCCGTCGATGATCGCAGCCTCGTCGAGTTCCTTCGGTATCCCGGCCATAAACTGCATCATCATGTAGATAAAGAATGCCGCTCCGAAGAAATGCGGTACGATGAGCGGCAGCACGGTGCCCACCCATCCGATCCTGTTGTAGATCAGATACTGCGGTATCATTACCACCTGTCCGGGCAGGAGCATCGTAGCTATCATTATCGTAAACAGTATTTTGCTTCCGCGGAACTTAACTCTCGCCAGAGCATACGCGATGCAGGCCGAGCTGAGTACCGTGCCCAAAGTCGCGATCACCGTTATGATGACCGAATTCTTAAAAAAAGACGTAAATGTCACATGGCCGAAACCTGCCCAGCCGCGGGAGAAATTGTCCCATCTCCATGCGGGCGGGATAAGGTTTAAGGAGCCGCTCAATATCTCGGGATTGTTCTTTAAAGACCCCGATATCATCCAGAGCACGGGATAGATCATCAGCAGTCCGAGGCCGAGAATGAATATGTGATATAACGTTGTCGATATGATCCTCTTTGCTTTCATATTTCACCTAACCTTCAGCTTCGTTGAATACCCAGTGTCTGGAAGTCTTGAATACGATTGCCGTGATCACACCCATTATTAACAGCATAACCCAGCTCATCGCGCTTGCATAGCCCATATTTCTGCTTTGAATACCCTGTTTGTAAACATACAGGGCGTAATACATTGTTGCGTCGTTCGGTCCGCCCGCAGTGATAACGAAGGCCTGTGTAAATACCATGAAACTCGAGATCAGCTGCATGATCAGGTTGAACAGGATCACCGGCGACAGGCACGGCATCGTGATCTTCCAAAAGATCTTCCAACCGTTCGCTCCGTCGATCTTGGCCGCCTCATAATAGCTGCCGGGTATTTCCTTAAGTCCCGCCGCAAAGATCAGCATAGAAGAACCGAACTGCCACGCGGTCATTATGATTATCGGCCACTTTGCGGCGGTCATGCTTCCGAACCAATTGATCGTCTTAACACCGAGAGAGGCAAGATTTGTATTGATCAGTCCCTTCCTTGCGAAGAGCTCCTTCCAGACCAGCGCCACCGCCACGCTTCCGCCTATCAGCGAAGGCAGGTAGTACAGCGAGCGGTAAAAGCTCACGAGCCTGCTCGGCCTTGTCAGCAGGAAAGCGATGAAAAGCGCGAAAGCAAGCTTTATCGGAACCGAAAGAAATACATACTGCAGCGTCACCTTTATGGAATTCAGGAATCTCGGATCCTGGAACAGGTAAATATAGTTTGAAAGACCTATCCAGTTCTCCTTTTCGATCAGATTGTAGTCAGTGCATGAATAGTAC
>JAFZNE010000085.1 GCA_017553035.1 Lachnospiraceae bacterium | reverse complement strand
GATCGTTCGTAATGATATTACAAAGATGGATACCGAGGCCATTGTTAATACGGCCAATGATAATCCTACCGTGGGTACGGGTTGTGACAGTGCCGTTTACAAGGCAGCAGGATACGACAAGTTGCTTGAATACAGGCAGGAGAAGATCGGCTTCGTTCCGGAAGGCGATGTGTTCATCACGCCGGGATTTGATCTGAAGGCGAAGTATATTATTCACGCGGTCAGCCCGCATTATGAAAATGGAAATGCTGGCGAGGCGGAGAAGCTGCGGTCCTGTTACAAGAAGAGCCTTGAGCTGGCGAAGGCTAACGGGATCGGTTCTGTCGCGTTTCCTCTGATCTCGACCGGGGGATTTGGTTATCCCAAGGAAGAGGGAATGCGCATCGCCGTGGACGAGATCAGCGCATTTCTTCTGAAGAATGATATGCAGATATACCTGGTCGTTTTCGATGAAAAGTCGACATCGCTGGGCGGGAAGCTGTATCCGGGGCTGGAAGAGTATATCGACAGGCATTATGTTAAAGAGAAGCAGGATGAGGAGTACGACTTCGGCTTCGTCATGGAAGATTCGACATGTTTGCTTCCTCCGGATGAATCCGCTGCGGAATGTCTTTCGGATGAATCCGCTGCGGAGTGGCTTTCAGAGGATGAAGACGATCAAGACGATCACGACTATCGGAGAAGAGAGTCAAGACGTGAATCGAAAAAAGGAACGAAACGATTTGTAAAGCCTGAATCCATACGATTCCGCAGTGCAGAAAGTTTTGCTGCCGCCGGGGCTGCGCTGGGCGCCAAACCGGCTTATTTTGACCATCCGGAAATAAATGAGAGCAAGCTGAAAGAACGGATGCGGCACAGATCCGATACATTTTCCGAATATCTGATGTATCTGATCGAGCAGAAGGGATTGAGCAATACGGAGGTTTACAAGAACGCCATTGTTGACAAGAAGATATTTTCAAAGATCAAAAATAATCCCGATTATCACCCGCAGAAGCTGACGGCGCTGTGTCTGTGCGTGGGAGCGAAACTGAACCTGGATGAATCGAAGGATCTGCTCGCACGTGCGGGGTACGCGCTTTCGCCGTGCGATAAGACAGACATTATTTTCTCATTTTTTATCGAAAATGAGATTTACGACATGATCGAACTAGACATACAGCTTGAAGAACACGGTCTGCCGTGCATTATTTCATAATTTTTCAGGGTCGCTTTTGAAGCGACCTTTTTTTAAAGGTCGTGTTGTATAATGAGCCCATCAGATAAAAAAACCGCGTAAAAGCGGCATTTAAGGAGGGCTAAGATTATGCGTGAAGATTTGACGGAAGTTGTTTTTATCCTTGACAGGAGTGGTTCGATGAGCGGTCTGGAATCCGATACGATCGGAGGTTTCAATTCCATGATCGAGAAGCAGCGTAAGGCCGAAGGCGAGGCCTTCATTTCCACAATATTGTTTGACGACCGGACGGAGGTTATTTACGACCGTGTTCCGGTGAGCAAGGTGGAGCCGATGAACGACAGGCAGTACTATGTAAGAGGCTACACCGCGCTGCTTGATGCGCTGGGCGGCGCGATCCATCATATCGCCAATGTTCACAAATATGCCAGGGAAGAGGACAGACCGGCCAAG
>JAFZNE010000084.1 GCA_017553035.1 Lachnospiraceae bacterium | reverse complement strand
GCTGCGATATCTTCAAAAAGAGAATAGAGTGCGCGATAGCAGTAAAGCTCTTAACATCAGGTCTGGAACAGCCTGGCGAAAAGAAAGAATGAAAGGAATCAGGAACTGTTTCACGAGTTGGTGCAGATTAACTGAAAAATAAAAAACAAAGTATTTCAGTTAAGAATTAACATGTTTTCTTAACTGAAATCGTAAGAATTATTGATTTCAGTAGGACTTGACCGATTTATTCCGCAGCGCGGAGGACCCGCGCTGAGGGAAAATCATTTCGGTGCTGTTATTCCGTAAAACACATAATCATCCGGATTCTCATCATCACCAAAGTGTGACGGCGGCAGGAAATACGGCGTGTTGTCATCCATTATCTCCTGAAGCGGCGTGTTCGTATCATTGGCAACAAAGACGCACATAAGAAGACCGTTGTAGAATTCCGGAACGATAAAATACGATACCGAGTGGATCTTTATTGTTTCCTGTAAGATCACATAACCGTTGTCGGATGACTTAGTGCTGTTTGATACGATCTCCTGAGTGCGGAATTCATAATATCCGATATGATATTTCGATCCCTTGTAGATGACGTTGCCGGTTACGCCGAAGCTGTCTATCTGCGTGGAAAGATTGATCGCAGGAAATTCCGTTCCGGTGTAATAGTCAACGAAGCCGACATTGTGATACGAGAAAAATGACGTGGACACATATGAAGGCTCTCTGGAATAGACCGGGAATATCTGATCGTATTCGACTTCATAAACAATATATCCGGGATCATCTTCCAAAGCGTAAGCTTTTACACTCGGCTGTGTAACTGTCGATATGAAATTCAAGTTCTCATTGATCTGTTTTTTACTGCCGTCGAGCGCGAAATACACAAAATAATTATCGACATTTCCGCTTACCATGCGAAGGTTTTGAGAAACTCCCCACGGTTCTTTGATCTCATCGATATAAAGATCGTCAAAGGTCTCAAAAGCATCCACCTGCGACAGATCGCGTGACGGCTTGCCCTTCGGCAACGTATAAGATATGAGCGAACCGGACGAAGTGGACGTGCTTGTATTATCGTCTTTACCGGTATTTCCGCCCTTTTTTCCGCCACCGAAACCTGTGCACGAAGTAAGCGATACAGAAAGAACGGATACTATAAGCAATGTCGCCAATTTCTTTTTCATATCAAAATTCCTTTTAATCTTATCCCAATGTTCCCTTAATGAAATTATACCATCCCCGCAATTTACAGGCGAGCAAACAAAAGAGGTTGCCACAAAGCAACCTCTTTTTTTAATTTTTCCTTTATGCACGAGAGTGATAATTATTTCGCGTCGCTTCTGCACAAGCGAGCGAAGCGAAGCGCGGAAGCCCCGCGACGCGGAAAATTATCACTCGAGCTCGAATGCTCCCGTATAAAGCTGATAATATGTACCCTTTTCTGCGATCAGCTGCTCATGTGAACCGCGCTCGATGATCTTGCCGTGATCCAATACCATGATGACATCTGAGTTCATAACGGTTGAAAGACGGTGTGCGATAACGAATACCGTTCTGCCTTCCATGAGCTGATCCATGCCCTTTTCGATGTGGGCTTCCGTGCGGGTATCAATGGAGCTGG
>JAFZNE010000083.1 GCA_017553035.1 Lachnospiraceae bacterium | reverse complement strand
TACCCCCGAAACATTATTTTGTGAAATAATAGTATCATAATTAATCACGACAGTCTTATGCCGAGAGCATAATAATACGTATTGAAATGTATAAAAACGGCCCACGATCATCCTGATATACAATGTAAATGATATAAGGAGTGTTGTGGGCGTTTTCTTTTGGTTTGCTGAAATCACAACTTCGCCATCAGTTCGGCTCTGTCATTCTGCGGGATATTCAGTGCATCCATTGCTTCCTGTACAGTGAGTAAAGAAATTAATCAGCAGTAGTACCCGAATTTAGTCAGATGAGTTTGACAGCTCGATACAGGAAGGATACGCGTCTTCAAAGGGGACTGTCCTTCAAAGACAGTCCCCTTAAAAGGTTCAAAACTAAGGAGGTTACCTCACGCTATATCCTCCATTTGTGACGTATACAGATGGTAATAAGCCCCGCCCTTCTTCATGAGTTCTTCATGCGTGCCGGACTCAACGATGCCGCCGTTGTCGATATACATGATGATATCGCAGTTGCGGATGGTCGAGAGACGGTGGGCGATGATAAATGACGTCCTGCCTTTCAGCATGGTGTTAAGGCCCTGCTGGAGGGCTTTTTCCGTCTGTACGTCGATACTTGAGGTCGCCTCATCGAGAACCAGTATGGAAGGGTTCGACAGAAGCGTTCTCGCAAATGATATAAGCTGCTTCTGGCCCTGACTGAGCAGTGAGCCGCGTTCCTTGACCTCGGTATCGTAGCTGTCGGGCATTTTGACGATAAAGTTGTCCGCACATACCTTGCGGCTGGCTTCGCGGATCTCTTCATCGGTCGCGTCGAGCTTGCCGTAGAGAATGTTATCCTTGATCGTGCCCGAGAATATAAAGCTGTCCTGAAGCATGATACCCATCTGCGATCTCAGTGAATGCAGCGTGACTTTGGAGATGTCCTGCCCGTCGATCAGAACCTGCCCCTTGTCGACATTGTAGAAACGGGAGATCAGGTTGACGATCGTGCTCTTGCCCGCACCGGTAGGGCCTACAAGGGCAACGCTCATACCCGGATCGACCTTGAAGGAAACATGATGCAGTATTTCCTTGCCCTCTTCATATGAGAAGCTGACATCCTTGAATTCTACACTTCCATTGACGGGAGGAAGCTCCGTGGCATCGGGAGCATCATCGACGTCGACTTTTTCACCCATTGTTTCGAAAATACGCTCAAGATAAGCCATATTGTTCAGGAAGTTGTTGAAGATATTTCCCATGTTCATGATAGGCTGCCAGAATCGGGCGGAATAGCTTGAAATGGCAACGATCGTACCTACGGTCTTGGCGCCCTGTCCGAACACTATCATTCCGAAAATGAAGATCGAAGCCCTGATGAATACGGAAATAGCATCTATTCCGGGCCATACAAGGTTGTTATAGCTGACCGCACTGAGCCATGTTTTGCGGCAGTCATCGGCAAGACCGGCAAAGATCTCGGCATTTTCATTTTCTCTCGCAAATATCTGTGTAATACGTGCTCCGACGATATTTTCCTGCAGATACGCGTTCAGGTTGGAATTCTTGTTGGACACACGCTGCCATGCTTTACGCTGCTTCTGCTTGATCCAGAACATAAATACCGCGAGTATCGGAACACCGCACATAACAACAAGCGACATCTGGACATCGACCAGCAGCATGAAAATAACGATAAAGATCAGGTTAAAGGTCTCGAGGATTACATTGATCAGACCGTTTGAGAGCATATCAGAAACCGAATTGACGTAATTGACCACGCGGATGAGGATCTTACCGTGCGGACGGTCGTCAAAATACTGGAAACTCAGGCGCTGTAAGTGAGCAAACAGATCTTTTCTGATATCGTAAATGATCCTCTGCGAAACCCTGACCATGATCCTTGAACGCAGGGTGGTGAAGATGACGCTGATGATAAATATTCCGACCAGGAGACCTGCCAGCTCAAATAACAAAGTCAGGTTTCCTTTCGGGATCGCATCATCGAGCGCTATCTGCGTGATCATGGGAGAAAGCAGGCCCGCAGCACCGCCGATGCCGCTCAGGAGGATCGCCAGTCCCATTTTCCCGATATACTTTTTTATATAAGACGAAGCCAGCAGCAGATGACGCAGGTTAAAAGGCTCGTCGAGCTGCTCGTCCTGACGGTAAGTATTTCGTGATGCCATGTTATGGTCCTTTCTACTTTTCGACTTATCGTGAAAAACTCCGGTTTGTATACTTCATGTGTTGGATCGGCTTCCCCTTGAGGGGAAGTTGTCTGCGACATGTTTTAGCTGCAGACTGATGAGGTGTTTCTCAGTCCGCTATATTTACGCTTCCCTTCAGCGCTTCCACGCTCTCACCGAGCTGCAGTTCCACAAGATCCCTGTAATAACCGCCCTTGGCCACAAGTTCTTCGTGACTGCCTTCTTCGATGATCCGACCGTCCTTGAGAACGAGTATCTTGTCGGCAAATTTGGTGGTGGAAATACGCTGTGCGATGATGATCTTGGTACATTTGAAATCAAGATCCCGCAGGGAGTGCTGTATATGTTTCTCGGTCTCCATATCGACGGCCGAGGTAGTATCATCAAGTATCAGTATAGAAGGTTCGATCGCAAGCGCACGGGCAAGCGAGATACGCTGTTTCTGACCGCCCGAAAGACCGACGCCGCGCTCGCCGACGATCGTATCGTAGCCTTCCGGCATTTTCAAAATGAATTCTTCGGCAGCCGAATAGCGTGCAAATTTCACAACTTCCTGAGCTGTAAGATGCGAAACACCGTAGGCGATATTGCCCTCGATCGTATCGGAATACAACAAAACGTCCTGTGTGGCAAGTCCGATGTTCTTACGCAGATCCTCGAGTTTGTAACGGCTTACGTCAACTCCGTCGACCAGAACGTGGCCGCTTGTCGGCTCATAGAATCGCGGTATCATCTGGATCAGCGAAGTTTTACCGCAGCCAGTTTCACCGATGATCGCTATAGTTTCACCGGGCCTGGCCTTAAATGAAACATCCTTGAGAACAGGAAGATTACCGTCTTCATACTGGAATGAAACATGATCGAACTCGATGCTTCCGTCAAATCTTCCGGGATGGGAGATGGCATCGGGAGCATCAACGATCTCGGGTTCGGAATAATAGATCTCCATGACCTTGGCGGACGCAGCGTTGAAACGCTGGAATTCGTTCATGATATTGCCCATCTGGCGCATGGGGTTCGCGATCGCCCAGATAAGACCGGAGAATGAAACGTATTCACCCATGGAAAGATCGCCGTTGATAATGAAAACACCACCGATCACGAGCAGCACTATCGGCATCAGGTTGGCGATGGACTCGACATAAGGATAGAACTTCAGCCATGTATACTGGGTATTGATATTGGTCTGTGCATAATCATTATTTGCACCGTCGAATTTGGCTATTTCGTAGTCTTCACGTGCAAATGCCTTAACGACCCTGTTTCCGGAGATGTTCTCCTGCGCGTAGGTGTTCATTCCCGCAAGTTTCTCTCTCAACAGAGCATGCTTGGGAGCGACTGTTTTTCTGAATCTGAAAATGATCACAAAGATGAGCGGTGAGATCACAAGGATCGCAAGAGCCAGCTTCCAGTCCATGACCAGGAAATAGACCGCCGCCGCACCGAACAGGGTAAATGATTCAACGATCGATCTGATGACCCATGCGATATTGTGGCGTACGGCATCAAGGTCTCCGGTAACACGCGTCATCAGATCGCCGGTACGGTAAGTACTGTAAAATTTCATATCCTGGCGCTGGATCTTGTCATACAGGAAATTACGGATCTTAAAAAGCGCGGACTGGGACACATGCTCAAAGGCCATACAGGTTAAATAGACCACGATAACCCTGAACAGAGTAAGTCCGACCATCATCCCGATGAAGAAATAGAATGTATGCGCATTCTCGCTCAGTGTTTCGCCGCTTTCATTGAGGGACAGGAACAAGTCCACAAGCTTGCCGGAAAAGAACGGGACGACAAGCTGGAGGATATTATATACCACTGTTCCTATCAGAGCGGCAACAAACAGACCACGCTTACCGGCCATATTTTCCCATAGCCAGGCAAAACGCGATTTCGGAAATAAAATAGATCTATCCGCTTTATTACTCATAGCAAACTCCTATATACCATCAACCGTCTCTGTACAGACTTTACACCGTGTTATCTGCAAGAAACAAACTGAGCAGGCCGGCTGCTGTCATATTTGCTTATCACGTAAAAACGCAAGGTGAGGATCCACCTTGCGCAAAAGTATAGCACTAAAACAGTTGCATTCAATGTATTTTATTTGTCGGATAATGTCGAATATTGTCGAATATATCCATAACCGTGTTAAGTCAGGGTATTTCAGTCCATGCGCTCCTTCTTCCTTGCATGTTTGTCGGAATACATCATTTCATCGGCTTTTCTCAAAACAGAATCGAAATCGAGTACAGTGTCCATTTTAACGCATTCATACCCAATGCTTGCGGAGATGCTGTATGGCTTGTCCTGAAGCGCTTTTGAGCCGGCCATGGCGGAATCGAGACGGGCTCTTACCGTGTCGGGAGACAATGAAAGCGGCCGGTCCGTAATGAGGGCACAAACAAATTCATCCCCTCCGAAGCGGGCACATATTCCGTTTCTGGCCGAAAAGCGGCGGATGGCTGCGGCCAGAGCGGTAATAGCGATATCGCCTTCATTATGACCGTAATTGTCGTTAATGTGCTTAAGCTCATCCATATCTATCGAAAATATGGTAATGTATCTGCCGACGGATGCTTTTGAGATCCTCATAAGTTCATCAAAGAATCCTCTGCGGTTGTACAGCCCGGTCAGCGGGTCATGGATCGCGGCGTGGGCCATTTCACGATTCAGCTGTTGCAGACGCTCATTGAACCAGAAGAGTTTCTCATTCTTCAGGATCTCGCTTACAGCGGTCGAAATGAACAGACCGAATTCATCGCATCTTCGCATGGAACGGATATCAATATCGTTAAATCCCTCAATAAGATACCCGTAAATATCATTGTCGGTAAACAGGAGTCTCAGCATATAAATGCCATACTCATCGTCATTTTGCAGTAAGTTACGGAAATCGGGCGGAATGACGGATGAAAGACAATTACCACAGGTCTTTACCTGGGAACCGTGCTGCATGTGGAAAAGTGAAACATAAGAGTTGTCGTTTGTTTCGGAAGGATGTTCCGAATGTATCAATTCCGAATGTATGCCGACATAATAGTAGTTCTGTTCCCACAGTTCGACCGCGTCTTCGAGGATCGAAGTGAGTTCCTGGATATGCTGTTTTTCTGCTGCGGAGAGCAGCAGTTTATTCATTGCGGCGACCTGCCATTTCTGATCATTAAATGCGTAAGACAGTTTGTTTACGAGTTCTGCGGTTACCCGGTTGTCATTGCTTACACACCCGCACGAACGGTTTTCACGAACGATATAATCAATATATCTGGTCTGTTCCGTATCGGGAAGGCGGTCTTCATAGTAAGCTTTCATCAACTCGAGTATCAGCCCGACTTCTTTTTCGTAATCCGGTGCCACGGTGGAAATAGGAGGGAAATTGAGCCTTCCGCTCATAATACCGTCATAGCCCGTCACGATAACATCTTCGGGAACACGGAAACCGTTCTCATGAAGCACGGAACAAGCGGCAATAGCCATGGTATCGTTGGCACATACGATGGCTTCGGGGATGTCTCCGGAATCGATAAATCCTTTTACGGCAGCACGTGCCGGACGATCCCAGAAATCACCGTAAGCTAGCCTCTTCTCTTCGAACGGGATGCCGTTTTCGGCGAGTACGTCTTTATATGCCTGTATTCGTTCTTCAGAAAAGTCATTGTCCTTCAGGCCCGCGATCATGTTGATCTTTCTGCAGCCGTGCACATTGATCACGTGACGGATCATTTTGCTGAATCCGTCCCCGAAATCGGATGCGATATTGATACAGCCTTCTATGTGGCGGTCCAATGCAAATACGGGGATATTAAGATCTTTTACGGATTCTTTAATGTATTCACGCATCTCCGGTACTTTAACGGACTCAGACATGATAACCAATGCGTCGATCGGAAACTTAGGTATCATATCGATCAAAGGCTTTTCATTGACTACCTCCGAATCATGTCTGCGTGGATCGGTGGAGAGGTTAAAGGTTAAAACAACGTAACCGAGCTCACGGCATGCGTTATTAAGCCGTGAGAGGAAACTGAATTCCTTTTCCTCATACAGCTGGGCGCCGCATACTGCTATAACCCTTTTTTGCGGTTTCATACCTAACCTCCCGTCAGCTATCATGAACTGTAAAAACGATCTGTTATCATCAGGTTCCTTCCGAACCGTTGACTTTGAACAGTTTCGCTCCGTGTGACTCAATATTGTCCTTAAATGCTTCTTCAAGCGACACATATTCTTTACCTGTCCAGAGCTCGGTGCAGGGTTCCTTGAGATAACTGGTGACCAGATCATCGGAGCAGGTGCAGTCATCGGCATCATACCTTACGGGAGCGCTCTCTTCACGGAAATTAAAGGCGGCTACGTAGATTACCGAAGAATCATTAATATCAAAGGTCTTCCAGATCGCCTGTTCTTTATCGCGCATTACCTGTTCAGCATCTATGCCGTAATTGATGACATTGATCACATCCTTGTTGGTAATGAGGGCCAGTGTACGGTCATCGAGCTTGGTAAGTTCACATCCGAGCATCATAGGAGATCTGAACACGGACCACAGGGTCATCATGGTAACCTGCTCGTTGTATGTGAGATTGGTCGGATGTTCATGTCCGAAAGCCGCGCCGATCTGTCCTAAGGGGAGCATGTCGCAATCGGGCCAGCAGCCGCATGATACATGTTTCTGCCACAGCTCGCAGCGTTCAAACATATTCAGGAGCAGATCCCATCTGTCCCAGAAATCATCGGTAATACGCCACATATTGGCATATTTTTCATACAGCCAGGCTTCTTCGATCTTCGCAGGGCCCGGCGATAGTGAAAGAACGATATCTCTGCCCGTCTTCTGGATTGCTTTCTGAAGCATGATTATCTCGGAACGCGCGGAGGGCATATCCATTCTACAAATGTCGTCAACCTTTATAAAATCAACGCCCCATTGTGCATACAGCGCCATTATCGAATCGTAATATGCCTGAGAGCCTTCAAGCTGCGGACGTACGCCGTACATATCGGGATTCCAGAAACAGATGCTCGACGGATCGGCGATATCACAGGCAAGCATGTCACTTCCGAGGATCTTGCCGTGTTTTGCAGCTGCATGGCGGGGAATGCCGCGCATGATATGAATACCGAATTTCAGCCCCTTGTCATGAACATAATCCGCCAGCGGCTTGAATCCTGCGCCGTCTTTCGATGAAGGGAAGCGGGCGGGATCGGGAAGGAGGCGGGAGTATTCGTCCATTTCCACATCCCAGAAAGGAATGTACTGATATTTCTTGCGCTGGGAGCCGGCTTCGAGGGCATACCACTCAATATCGACAACTATATATTCCCATCCGAACTCCTTGAGATTCTCGGCCATATAGTCGGCATTGGCTTTTACAGCCCGCTCATCTACCGTCGTATCGTAGTAATCATAGCTGTTCCAGCCCATGGGCGGGGTTACCGCGAATAAGTTTTTGTCCATAATCCGTACGTTTGACAGCATATTCGGGCTGTCAGACTTCTCCTCTCACATTTTAGTTTTATTTTCGTTATTGGGAATTCAGTAACGAAAAAGCATTTATTTTCGTTATTGGGTATAGTATAATACGATAGAGAGAGATTTTCCATATTTTTTTTAATCTTAAGAGGATAAGCATATGGCGAAGGGGATTTACGAAAAGATAGGGGAACTTGCAGGCCGGGGCAGCAGTTTTGTTCTGTGCAGGGTAACTGCTGCGGAAGGGTCTACGCCTCGGGGTGAGGGCGCCGTCATGGCCGTGCAGCCTGATGGGACTGCGATCGGCAGCGTCGGAGGCGGAAAGATTGAGTATGACTGTATTTCAAAGGCCCGCGAGATGATGGGAGGAGCCCTGACCGATGGTTTGGGCGACGACAGAAATACAGAGACACTTCATTTTGACCTGTACCCGGATGTGTCTGATAACGAATATATCTGCTGCGGCAGAATGGATATCGAATTAGCGTATGTTTCCGGGGACGATCAGGCGATAAGAGAGATGATCGCAGAACTTGTCCGGGAACACAGGCGCAGAAAAGTATATATTTTCGGCGGCGGACATGTGGCGCAGGCTCTGGTTCCGGTACTCGCCGGAATAGAGTTCGCTCCGATCGTTTATGAAGAGAGAAAGGAATTTGCATCCACAGAACTGTTTCCGGAGGCGGAAAAAGTGATCTGCCACGGATTTGACAGGCTGGGAGAGTGTATAAGCCTGGAAAGGACCGATTTCTGCGCGATCATGACAAGAGGTCATACGGACGATTATACGGTGCTGAAGCAGGTGCTTTCTACAGATGTGGAATACGTCGGATTGATGGGCAGCAGATCCAAGAGAGCGATCCTGTTTAATAAGCTTACGGATGACGGCTTTGGCGAAGATGACCTCGCAAGGATACATAATCCTATAGGTTTGGATATCGGTTCGGAGACTCCCGAAGAGATCGCAATAAGCATTGCAGCCGAACTGATCGCCGTCAGGGCAGCGGAAGATCCGAAAGATACGGGAAAGAACGGCGGTGAAAGTTCACCCGATCCCGAGCTGAAAACAGGCGGGCTTGAGGGCGATCCGAAAGATGAGTACTGGGGAGATGTAGCGGCTCTGTTTGCAAAGAAAGCCGGAAAAATACCGGCAGATGAGAATGTATAGCTGCAGAAAAGCATAATGAGAACAGGGAAAAGGGATTGGAATAGTTAAAGGAAGAAGGTAAAGATCATGCAGCATAATGACAGCGTTGTTTCAAACGGATTGAATCCAACATTTTTGTTTACGTGGAAGGGTGTGCGGATGAAGGATGAGGAAAGATACCATTCGCATGAGTATATAGAACTGGCTTTTATCATGTCCGGGCGCGGAAAATACAAGATCGACGACAAGATCTATGATATTTCCGAAGGAGACCTGCTGATCCTGAATCCGGGAGTTTACCATCAGGCTCTCGTTGCGGATCCCAAGTTTCCGGCAACGGAATTCTTTATCGGGGCATGTGACTTCTGCTTTGAGGGAATGCAGCCCAATCATCTTGAACTGGACAGTCTTCCGATCTATAAAACAAGTTCGGAACTCAAGCAGCAGCTTATGAGACTGTGCACGTCGATGGGCGCGGAAAATGATGCCTGCCGCGTCGGCCGTTATTATATGATGCAGAGCTATCTGATACAGTTCCTGCTCCTGGTCCTGCGCAATGAAAGGCAGCCGAAGAGCGCTTCCGGCGGCAGCTACTCGTTTGAATCGATAAACAAGAACGAGATCGTGACCAAGATCATAGATTATTTCGGGGAACATTATTCGGAGAAGATCTCCCTTGATATCATTTCCGAGAATATGTACGTAAGCCCGTTCTATATTTCGAAAATATTCAAGAGCGTGACCGGGGATACACCGATCCGTCATCTGATAAATGTCAGGCTTGACCGTGCGCGGGAGCTTTTGAACCAAGAGAACGGGATGAGCATCGGTGAGATCGCGGCAAGCGTTGGTTATGACGATGCCTATCATTTCAGCAAGCTGTTCAAGAAGCGCTTCGGCGTTTCGCCTTCGAAGATCCGGAACGGTTTTGGTGAAAATGAAAACTTCCCTCTGAAAGAGGGAAGCTGACAATTACGAAAAACGGTTCAGGATCGTTTATTTGTAATTCATTCCGGTTTTGCGAAAATGACTTTCGAGCTTTTCTCGAGGGCAAGCATAAGAGCAATGCCGAGGATGCCGACTGCGATGATCTCCCCGATCGCGATGGTCATCATAAGAAAAGGTATTGTGTCATCGATTGCTATGGATTCTCCGGTTACCGGGTCTACAGTCGCGTATTTGATGACAAACGGAATAATGACGGTATTGGCAACGATCGGCGGAACAGGCACCAGATATTTATATCTGCGCAATGCGTAAGATCCTACGGCGCCGATCAGGGTAGCAAGCGTTCCGAAGACTATGTCGAATATTCCGGAGCCATATATGTTGGCAACGAGACATCCGACCGTGAGTCCGGGGATAGCTGCGGGAGTAAAATAGGGGAGTATGCACAGTGCTTCGGCAACACGTACCTGGATCGCCGAGTAGCTGATAGGCGCAAGTACTATGCACAACACTGCATAAAGTGCGGCAATGATACCTGCCTGTGCGATAAAAAGGGTTTTGCTTTTCTGTTTCTGCATGACAATACAGCCGTTAGTTTAACGGCGTCCTCCTTAGTTTTGTTTATGGTGAGGATGGTTACGAACTCACCGCACCGTAGTGCTTATTATTTGCGATGCGTGTGAAATAATACCATAGAGATTGTTATTTGTAAAGAGAAATATTAATAAATGATAAGAGTGCCGAAAGCTATGATCTGATGTTAAGGTCAAAAGCCATAACTGCTTTATCGCAAATATTTCGACGGAGGTACCATGAGATTTATACACATCGCCGATCTCCATCTCGGGATGGAGCCCGACAAGGACTGTTCCTGGTCGAAAATGAGGGGCAGGGAGCTGTGGGATGCATTTTCGAATATTATTGAGATCTGCCGGAAAGAGAAGACCGATCTGCTGTTGATCGCCGGCGATCTTTTTCATAAACAGCCGCTGGTAAGGGAATTGAAAGAGGCAGCCGGACTTTTGTCTGCTGTTCCCGACACCAAAACGGTGATCATTGCAGGCAATCATGATTATATCAGCGGAACATCCGGGTATCGGAACTTTAAGTGGCCCGAAAATGTTACTTTTCTGATGTCAGATCACCCGGAAAGTGTTTATTTTGAAGACATCAACACGGAAGTCTTTGGTTTCAGCTATCATACGAGGGACATTTCGGAACCTCTTCTTGATGATATAAGGCCTACGGACCGAGCGCGCATAAACATCCTGATCGGCCACGGAGGAGAGCCTTCAAAAGTACCTGCCGACTGGAAAAAGATCGAGAGAGCGGGATTTGACTATGTGGCGATGGGGCATCTTCACAAGCCGATCGATATTTCCGAAACAATACGATACTCGGGCAGCCTTGAACCCGTAGACCTGAACGAAACAGGAAGACATGGATATATTGCAGGGGAGATATGCACAGGTGCAGCTACCGCTGATCCGTCTCATTCGTCTCCTGAGGCCGGAAAGGCCGGCAGCATGGGGAAAACAGTTTCTACTACACGAGTAGAATTTGCGAAGCGTGAATACATCAAAGCCGACATCGGGATCGGAGTCGAGGATACCTATGGGTCTTTGAGGAGCAAGGTAAAAGCCCTGATAGATGAAAAATCTGACCGGAACCTCTATATCCTCAGGCTGTTCGGCGAATATGACCCGCAGATCACGTTCGATCTGGAGGGGCTGAGCGATATGGGCTATATAGTGCGTATCATTGACGAGACGCGGCCGAAACTGGATCTGCAGAAACTCCATGCAGCCAATGACGGCAATGTGATCGGAATGTTCATAGACAGGATGAGATCGTCTCCGGAAAACGACAGGATTTCCGAGAAAGCTTTGTTTTATGGAATTATGGCTCTGACGGGGGATTGCCCGCAGAACTATTATTGAGATTGAAAGGCAGATACAATGAAGATAAAAGCAGTCAAAATGAAGCACTTCGGTAAATTCACCGATAAAGAGCTTGAATTTGGCAACGGACTGAATATCATCGAAGGTGATAATGAAGCCGGCAAATCCACATTGCATGCATTTATAAGGGGAATGTTCTTCGGTATAGAGAAGACAAGAGGACGTGCAGGCAAGAACGATATTTACAGCCGCTATCTGCCCTGGGATACTCCGGGTGCCTATCAGGGAAGCCTGGATGTGGAGATGGGGGGACGCGACATACGTATCTCAAGGGTGTTCCTTCAAAATGCCAAAGCCTGCAGCGCGCAGGAGATCGACACGGGAAAGGATATTGATCTCGGGGAGGCGGGAATTACCGCGCTGATCGACAAACTGACCCCGAGTGCGTTCGACAATACCGTAAGTTGTGCCCAGCAGCAGCTGAAGAGCAAAGAAGATTTCGGCAGTTACATCAGAAGTTATATTGCCAATATGGCTGATTCGCGCGATTCGAGAGTCGATGTATCGTCAGCGCTCGAGGTGCTGGACGGCAAAGTCAGAGACATCACCCGTAAACTGAAGGATACGGACGAAGATGCTGCACAGGAAAACTTGAACAGTCTTCTCGAAGATGAGAAGGATGAGAGTTATATCATTGCCGACAGGGATGAAGCCAGAGCGGCCATAGCGGATCTTGAGGGAAAAAAGAATAATGTCATGCGGGACATCGATCCCGAAGCGTTGCGTATAAAGCATGAACTGGCCGTCCGGATGGCAGGGAAGCTCAAGGAAGCGGACCGGGACAGAGCCGAAGCCGAAAGGTATTCGGAAAGAGCCGATGATTACAGGGTTAGGCTTACGGAGTGTGAAAACAGGCTGGATGCAAGGAAGGAAGAGTTTACCCGTGCGGCAGAGAACCTGAAGGATATCAAAAGTGAACTCGAGACGGCGTCCACGGGTGAAAATGATCCCGAAACAGCAGCTGCGGCAGCCGACGATGCCCGGATAAAAGCCGAAGAAAGCACAGCGGTTCTCGAAGAACTGAAAACAACACAGGCAGGTACTGCACAAAAAGCAAAAAAACTTATGCTGTACGGAGGCCTGATCGCAGTACTGGACTTGTGGCAGCGGTTCTTTTCAGCGAACGGTCAAAAGCCGGCGTTATAGTGGGCGTGGTATTTGCGCTGGCAGGCCTGATCGGTCTGCTGTTCGGATGTATCGGATCCCGGCAGGCTAAAAGGATGCACAAGGATACCGATGAAGCCGCAGAAAAGGCGGCGAAGGATATTGAAACCGCAGATGAACTTGCCGGACGACTTGATCGGATCAGAGCCGGCATAACAGCGATCGGTGAAAAGCTTCAAAAAGCCGAGAGTGAGTACAGAGAAGCTGAGTCCGGGGTCAAGGAGACAACAGTAGAAAGGAACGGGATCGTCGAGAGAAAGGAAGAACTCGAGGCGGATATTAAACACATTACCGGGAATTCCGAAAAAATAAAACGCGAAGTGATCGAAGAGCTTGAAAAGTCGGATCCGGATTTTGCGGAAACCGTAAAGACAAGCGCCGATCCGGCAGGAGATTTTGAAAAAATACGCAGCAGGCTGGAAGGGAAGATCAGGTCATTTGAAGAAAGCACGAGAGAGCTTGATACTGCGATCAATGAAAAGCAGAAAGAACTGGCTCATATAGAAGGGATCCTGCTAAAATACGGGGATATCGGCGAACGCATAGATGAAGCCACGAAATATCTTGACGAAATCAGGACGCGCAAGAGTGAGCTTACCGAAGAACTTGAAGCCGTAAAAACCGCCGTATCGTGCATCAGAGAGATCTCGGATGATCTGAAAGGCAGTTTCGACAGAAAGATCAATGAGCTGCTTGGGAAAAACTGTGAACTTGTAACATCGGGAAAATATACAAAAGCACGCATTACACCGGACTGCGAACCCGAGATCATGACGGACCGGGGATTTATCCCTGTGAGATCTTTGAGTGTGGGAGCGGCGGAACAGGTATTTCTCGCATTCAGGCTGGCTATGGCAGAGTTCATTTTCGAAAATGAAGAAATACCGCTGATCTTTGATGAAGTATTCGCCTACTACGATGACAGCAGGATTAGATCCGCGCTTGAAGCGCTTTCAAGGCTGAAAGGCAGACAGATGATCCTGTTCGCATGCAGCAGGCGGGAAAGAAAGATATTGGACGAACTCGGAGCGGACTACAAGCTGATCACTTTGTGAATACGGGTGACCGGGATCGAACAGTAACACGAGATAGAAAAGTTAGGCCGGAAGGAAGTCGGATATATGCCGAGGAGCAGTAAACGTAAAGAAGACCTGACCCCGGAAGATGGAATATCGGTGAAAAAGACTAAAAAACGGGGATTTTGGAGTATTCTGAAAAGGATACTCCTATATTTGCTGCTTTTGATCCTCATAGCCCTTCTGGTCGGCGGGATATGGTTCTATAACAAATACGGGAAAAGGATCCTTGAACTTAAGTCAACGGCACAAAGGATCGCGGCCACGGCATCCAGAAGCGATTTTAAGAGCAGCCAGACTTCGATATGTTATTATTCCGACGGCAGTGTAATGCAGATCATGCGCGGGGATAAAGACGTTTACTATCTTGATTATGCCGCTATTCCGGATTACGCGGTCAAAGCAGTTCTTGCTACCGAGGACAGGAAATTTTACTCCCACAAGGGTTACGATATTTACGCGATCATACGTGCCGCCAAAGCGTATATCGACAACGATGGGCAGATCAAACAGGGCGGAAGTACGATCACACAGCAGCTTGCGAGAAATGTTTATCTGAACAACGAAAGGACGGTTGAGAGAAAAGTTACCGAGATATTCCTTGCCGCCGAACTTGAAAAGCGGTACACCAAGGACGATATAATGGAGTTCTACCTGAACAATATATACTTTGCCAACGGTTATTACGGACTCCAATCGGCGTCCAAGGGCTATTTCAATAAAACAGTCGGTGAATTGACACTTTCGCAGATCGCTTTTATCTGCGGAATCCCGAACAGTCCGTCAAAATACGACCCGAGACTTCATTTTGAAGAGACCCTGAAACGCCGCGACAGCGTGCTCAAACAGATGCTCGAAAATGATTATATCAGCAGGGAAGAGTATGCAAAAGCAACTGCGGAAGAAATAACTCTGGTACGCGGGACAAGCGAGCGCAACAATTACGAAGAAACATATACATATTACTGTGCCGTGCAGGCACTGATGAAGGCCGAAGGATTTACGATCAGAAATTCATTTGCGGATGATGAAGATAAGGCTCTCTACAAAGAATTTTACGATGATGAATATGCAAGGACGCTTCGCAGCCTGTATTCAAAAGGTTACCGCATTTATACCTCGATCAATCCCGTAAAACAGGAACTGCTGCAGAAGGCGGTTGACGATGAACTCGAGGATTATGTCGAAACTTACGGCGAAGGCGTATACATGATGCAGGGGGCAGGTACATGCATCGATAATGAGACCGGATTTGTCGTTGCGATAGTGGGCGGACGCAGCCAGGAATATAACGGCTATACGCTCAACCGTGCTTATCAGAGCCCGAGGCAGCCGGGAAGTTCGATCAAACCGCTGATCGTTTATACGCCCGCATTTGAAAACGGTTACTGGCCCGAGACTCTTGTAATCGACCAGCGTGATCCCGGCGGACCACGCAATTCCGGCAATGTATATTCGGGAATAATCGATATCCGTTATGCTGTGAGGGTTTCGAAGAATACGATAGCCTTCAGGCTGTTTCAGCAGCTCGGTATCGACAAGGGACTCGGATATCTGCTGAAAATGGGATTTTCGAGCATCGTAAAAAGCGATCATGTGCCCGCTGCGGCTCTCGGAGGACTTACTTACGGAGTGACCGCGGTCGAAATGACTTCCGCATATGCGGCCATCGAAAATGACGGAATTTTCCGCGAGCCCACCTGCATCATGAGGATAACGGATGCTCAGGGAAAGGATATTATTGACAATACTGTTCAGTACGGATTGTATACCAACACAGTCCGTACTGAAAGAGTGTACGAGAAGAATGCATCACGTATCATGACGGATGTGCTGAAAACCGTTATGGAGAAGGGAACCGGACGCAAGCTTGCGCTTGAAGGCATGACCAGCGCCGGCAAGACCGGAACTACCAACGATCAGAAGGACGGATGGTTCCTGGGGTATACGAAGTATTATACGACGGGTATCTGGGTGGGCTGCGACATGCCCAGGGAAGTCGAAGATCTGATGGGCAATACATATCCGGAGAGGATATGGCATGAATACATGACCGCGATCCATGAGGGTCTGGAGGATTTTGATTTTGAACCTTATGATGATCCGAGGGATCCGGATGACATATATCCCGAAGGCTATATAGATACGGACGGAGACGGTGTTCCCGACAGCTTCATCGAGGGAATGATCGATACGGACGATGACGGATTCCCCGACAGTTTCCCGGAGGGCTGGATCGACAATGACGGAGACGGGATTCCCGACGGCTATCCGGAAGGCTGGGTTGATACGGACGGAGACGGTATCCCCGACGATTATCCTTTCGGAATGATGGATACGGATGGGGACGGGATTCCGGACAGCTTCCCCTTAGGCTGGGTAGACAATGACGATGATGGCATTCCCGATGGCTATCCCGAGTGGTACGATCCGGCGGATTATTACGGAATGATCGATACCGACGGTGACACTATTCCCGACAGCTATCCTTACGGCTGGGTGGACAACGACGGAGACGGCATTCCCGACGGTTACCCTTACGGCTGGGTGGATAATGACGACGACGGGATCCCGGACGGTTATCCGGAAGGCTGGGTCGACAATGACGGTGACGGAATTCCGGATGATTATCCTTACGCATGGGTGGACAACGACGGAGACGGGATCCCGGACGGCTATCCGGAAGGCTGGGTTGACACGGACGGGGATGGAATTCCGGATGACTTTCCGGAAGGGTATTTTGACAATGATGATACTTCTGAGTATAATGGTCCTGCCGATGATAACGGGGAGGGTGAGATAATCTGGGTCGATCCCCGCAAGAAGGATAATGAAGGGCAACAGGACGAAGAAAAAGGAGATTAGTAATGAAAAAGCATCTAAAGCTGATCATCGCTCTTTCGATAACAGGCGTGATCCTGATCGGAGCTGCCATAACATTTGTACTGGCGAAGGACATCATAATAAATAAATTCATGCTGATGACCAAATCCGAAGTTGGCTATTTTCAATGGGTAGCCGGGCGTGAAGTCGATGAAGCATGCCGGAAGATAGAAGGTTCGGATCAGCTTAAAAAAGCCGCCGAAGGCTTGTTCCCCGAGAAGGGAAGCGGAGTTATCAGGGCATACCTGAAAACACACACCGCCGAAGCATTTACCGACATGTGCAAAATACTTCCGATCAAGGATATGGGACTTAAGACGGATATCGCATTTACCGACGGAAGTGCCAGTATCTCGCTGAGCCCGGAATACGACGGAAACAGGCTGCTTACCCTGAACGCGCTGTATGATTCAAAAGAGAACAGGCTGGAAACTGAACTTCCCGATTACAAGGAGGGGATCATCGATCTGTCATCACTGCTCAATATGGAAGTGGCAGACGGGAAAAAAGCCGCAGACCTGATCAACGAATATAAGAACAGACTGAGTGAAATGATCCCGGATACTTCGAAGGTCGATCCGATGGATATCAGTTCAAAATACCGCCGTTATGCCGAATTGCTTATTGATTCAATTGAAGATGTCGAACTGTTCACCGATTCTTCCGTATCGATCAATAAAGAGCCGGTAAAATGTACCGAAATACGAGTTTCAATGAAAGGCCGTGAGATAAGGCAGCAGCTGGAAGACCTGTCTGATCTGGTTTATGAAGATTACTCCGATGAACTGAATGAACTGTCGGAAAAGATCGGATACGACATTAAGCGCGGAGATTTCGACAAACTGATCGAACTGATCAATGATGATCTTTCAGGCAAACTGATCCTTTATGTGGATAATAAAGCCAATCTGATCGCAACTGATGTAAAGATCACATATAAAGCCACAAAACTGGGTGCGAAGATCCGGTGGGAAGAGACGGAAAAGGGGATCAGCGGAACCGTAGGCTTGTCGCTGAACCAGATTAATGCGGTAGATATCGAGTTTAATTTCGAAAATGACGGTGATGAAAGGACATCTGCTCTCAGGATCCTTCCCGATTCTTTTGTGGATACTTTCCTCGGGGATTATCAGGGGATTGAACTGGATATCGATCATTCATCGAAACAATACGAGGATACATATAAATTAACTTTGAAAAAGCAGGGTTCCGAACTGGCTTCACTGACTCAGGAAATAATAAGGGAAAACTTCAGCACTCATTTACTGAACAGGGGAACAAAGACGGTTTATCCGATCGAAACGATAACCGAGTCGGATTATCTTTCGGTCTACGATATCGGAAAGCTTGCTATAACCGTTTTGGACAGGATCGGCGAGCCCGAGCTTGAAAAGAGGATCAACGCAGAGCTGGAAAAACAGAATCTTTCGGGACTAACTTTGGATTCCTTACGGGAAATGCTCGAAAAGGATCCCGAGGATATACCTGCCGGCTGGCGTTTCTGGGATCCCAATCCTTACAATCTGAATGATGCGGGCTACCCTGCGTACAGGGTAGAACATACGGGCGAATACCCGGAAGCCGGAAAGGCTTACTATTATTCCAATCTTGATCTCGCGGAGTATGCAACACTGGGGCAATACAGGGGAAGAACCTTCAAAACGCCCGAACCTGAGGAAGCATCTCCCGAGAGCATTGAAAATGCCAAAACAAAATATCTCGAAAATCTTGAGAATACAATACTGGTCGATCAGAACCAGGCAGTCGTTGAATGGAACGATGAAGTTTACCTGGACATACTTCCGTACATGTACGGCGTGGCAATAGAGGCTTACCATTACAGGAACAGCTATGCCAGGATCGGAGATGAGATGTACGGAGAGGGCCTTGACGAACAGATCATCGGAATGAAAGTCGGGGAATCCAAAGAAATCACGACGACGCTCGGAAGCCAGTACGGTGCATTTGCCGGAGTAGAAGCCACATTTAAGGTAACGGTCACCAAGATCGCGAGGTATGTAAAACCCGAATGGACCGAAGAATTTATATGCGGCTATATGGGATTTGATTCGCTCGATTCATGCCTTGAAATGCTCAAAGAGGATCTCTACGAAAAGGTTGAGGTTACGGATGACGAGATCATGTATACGCTCGTGGAGGAAGCAAAGAAAGAAACCGGGTACACCGATCTTCCGCAGGAACTATATTACAGGGTCTGGAATCAATACTACAATATGATCTGGGATATACTCCCGGACAAGAGCATTACACCCGAGGAATCGTTTATTGAGGAAGGCATAGACACCCGGACTTTTTATTCGCTGATGGACGACGATGTCGCCGACAAACTGAAAGATTACAGATTCTATGCGGCGATCGCGGCAAAAGAGGACATAAAGCTCACCGGCGCCGAACTGATCACGGTCGTTAACGATTATATGGAAATGCTGAGCTGCGATACCTTCGAAGAGCTTATGGAAATGACCAGCCTGCAGGCCATTGTCGACAGTGAAATAGAAATGAAGATTAAAAAGCTGATATTCGACTCTGCGGTAATAATACCCTGATAAGATCATTAGTAAAATTTCAAACGGCTCGACAGGTATACACCTGCCGAGCCGTATTTTGTGCGATAACTGGATGTTATCAGTTCTGGTTGTACTTCTCGAGGATCCTGTGGATCCTGTCTGTAGGATTGAGCAGCTCGCTGATACTCTGATCATGGTTGAGTGTATCGATGAGCAGCGCGATATACTTGCTCATATCGGCGCTCAGATAGTATTCTCTCGAGAGCAGCTCAGGTGTCTGATAGATGGAGTTGGTAGTAACGACCCTGTAGATCAGGCCGTTCGAATAAGCTTCGTCAAATCTTGCAAGTCCGTCGGTAAACAGACCGAAGGTCGCGCAGACATATATCCTTCCGGCACCTCTCTTGCGGACTTCCGTGGCAACTTCTATCATGCTGTCGCCGGATGAGATCATGTCATCGATGATGATGACATCCTTGCCCGACAGATCACTTCCGAGATATTCATGGGCAACGATCGGATTGCGGCCGTTGACGATCTTGGTGTAATCACGTCTCTTGTAGAAGAGTCCCATATCAAGTCCGAGGACATTTGCGAAATATACCGCACGCTCCATGGCACCCTCATCCGGGCTTATGATGATCATCTTCTCAGGTTTGAATTCTATATCGGGTACATTGCGAAGCAGTGTTTTTATGAACTGATAAGTGGGCTTGACCGTTTCAAAAGTCTTCAGGGGAACGGCATTCTGTACTCGGGGGTCGTGTGCGTCGAAGGTTACGACACTTTCAACACCCATATTGTACAGTTCTTCGAGCGCCATCGCACAGTCGAGTGATTCACGAGTGGAACGCTTGTGCTGACGGCTCTCATACAGGAAAGGCATGATAACCGTGATCCTGCGGGCTTTGCCTCCGGCGGCTGCGATGATCCTCTTCAGATCCTGGAAATGATCATCGGGGGACATATGATTCTGATGTCCGCACACTGTATAGGTGAGACTGTAATTTGTAACGTCAACAAGGATGTAAAGATCATATCCCCGGACAGATTCGGTAATAACTCCCTTGCCTTCGCCTGATCCGAAACGGGGACAGTTCGAGTCGATCAGAAAACTGTCGGCCTGATATCCTGAAAAAGCTATGGTTGAAGTATGCTCGTTATCGCGCTTGGCTCTCCAGCTTACCAGATAGTTGTTGACTTTCTCTCCCAACTCCTGGCTGCTCTTGAGTGCGATGACACCAAGCTTTCCTACGGGAATGGTCTCTAAGAATTCTTCCTGTGACATATTTTGTTCTCCTTAGGTTTTATATTTTGAACGGAGCCGGGCAAACACCCACTCCGGATCAAACATAAAGTGACGGCCTTTACAGGCAACGAATGTCCCTGCCTATGATCTTGATAAAGGTGTAATCCTTGTTCAGCCGCGAAAAAACACGTTCGCTGTAACGGCTGTTCAGATCGGCAAGGCTCAGATTTGTGGAAATAACTGTAGGATGTTTTTTCAGCTCGCGTTCATTGAGAACCGAATAAAGTGCTGAATTTGTAAATGAATTCGTAAGCTCGGTCCCGAGGTCATCGAGGATGAACAGATCGCAGTCGATCAGAAATTCAGGGCCCGGAACATCCCCCTCGGTATCATCATTTTGAAATTTATCTTTTTCAAGCAGCTTGAAGAACTTGTATGCTGTATAATAAACCACGATGTGCGAAGAGTCAAGCAGTTCCTTGGCTATACAGCTGCAGAGGAAAGTTTTGCCGACTCCGGTATTTCCGTAAATGAGCAGATTACGGAAATCGGTATCAAAGGAAGCGATAAAATCCTTTGATATTTCAACGGCTCTTTCAATATTCTCACGGGGAGTCATTCCGATATTCGGATCACGCTCACTCTCGAGTGAAGAATAAAGGTCATAATCAAAATTGTCAAAATTCTGTTCTTTAAGGATCCCCGACAGATTGGAATCATTGTAGATCATCTCGCTGACTGCGCGTTTGTAACATTCACACGGTACATTATCGATAAATCCGGTATCGTGGCATAACGGGCACACATAATGGGGCAGAAGATGATCGGCAGGATATCCGTATGAGACAAGCAGAGATTCTTTTCGGGCTTTCAGCGCGGCATTGTCTTCATCGATATGGTCGAGAGCGGACTTGTCGCCTTTGATCGCGAGTCTGGCACGCTTGATGGAATCTGAGGCGATCTGCTCTTCAATCTCCTTTATATCGGGATGTGCGGCATATACTTCTTCCCTGCGTCGCTCCAGTTCAAGCTTCGCCTGCAGCGTTCTGATATCATAACTGTGGCGGAGCAGATCGTACTGGCGGTTAGTCAATCCCATACCGTTTGTGTCTCCTAATTTTTATTATTTGCTATCTTCTTGCGTTCCAGCTCATCATAATCGGTTTTTGAATAGTCCCGCTGCGGAAACTGGGAAAATTTGTCGGACGAAGTCGTACGTACGGGCTGAACATTTCCGGTCGAACGCGGACGGACCGCTTTATTTCTGTGGACTTCGTCGAGCCTGGCTACATCTTCGAGACCGGTTACGTTATTATTCATCCAGTCCTTAAGGATCCTGTCGGCATATTTGAAATCAGGCTTGTTGACCTGGATCAGTGTCCGGTCACAGGCTTCCTTGATCAGTTCAGGAGACATACCATATTCCTGTCTCCATTTGCTGATAAATTCGAGCTCAACTCCGCCGAGTGCCCGTGCAAGTCCGAACGAATTCTTGACCGCAAGGCATTCTTTCGTGCGGGAGAAAGTCTCCTGCCGTGCCTTTTCAACGGTATCGATCTCTTTATTCTGCCATGCTATTGCTACGGATTCGATGTATTTTGACCCGGTCTTGCCCTTGAAAATACAGTAATCGTACAGATATTTTATAAGATCCGTGTTCATGTCGAGGATCTCATAAACAAACGCGAGTGAATTCAGTTTGGCCTGGTTCAGGACACCGAGGCGGTTCTCCACATAATCGATCAGATTGTCAAAATCATCATATTCCTTAAGATTGGCAATCTGGGAAGGAGTATAGTTGGGAGCCTTCAGGGCCGGTTTGCCGGGAAGTTCGGATACGGCGGGCCCAATTTCCCCTATCATATCCATATCATCCGCGGAGTCCTCATCAACGGTTTCATGAACATTATCCCTGGTATCGGTCATACCGCCGAGCTGGGTAATGGTCAGATTGCTTATCTGTCCGTCGCAGTCCCAGGTGATCGAAAGGAGTTTTTTCTTTTCCCAGTATTTAAGAGCCCTTATGATGTCTTTTTCCGTCTCGTCAAGCTTCTCGGAGAATCCCGATACCGATACGTCCATGGACGGATCGGAAAGGCAGCGTAGCAGGTAAATGTACACCTTTACGTAAGAGCCGTTGGCTTCCGCCATATATTTGTCTATGAATATATTTGAAATAACAGTCGAGATCGATTCACTACCCAACTGTAATTTAATCCGTTTTGTCATTGTCTGTTAACATCCCCAAATCAACAGTCTCGGCGCTGTTCTTCCACATTTGCCGGTGTAAGGGATTATAGCATAGAAAATTGGATAATCAAACAACATTTTTGCCGTAAAACAGCTGTCGAACATTATTGTTAAAAAAGTGGATAAAAAAACACTTGACAAACCCAAAACGGGTAAAAAACAGGTACTTTCGATCTGTTTTACAACTGTATCATCCCCGGGTTGATAATGTGGATAAGTTACTGCCCAAGGAGGCTTTCGCCTATTTTCACAACGTCTCCGGCACCCATAGTTATTAACAGGTCGCCTGTTGAACAGTTTTCGAGTAAAAAAGTTTCGATCTCATCGAACGAAGAAAAATAGTAAGTTTCTTTACCAAATTTCTCCTGAAGGATTTTTTGGATGTCTTTGGAGGATACTCCGAATGTATTGGTTTCCCTGGCAGCATAAATATCCGCAAGCACGATCAGATCGGCGATAGAGAGTGCTTCAGCGATCCGGTCCAGGAAGGCCGCGGTTCTTGAATAAGTATGAGGCTGAAATACCACACACAGTTTCTTATGAGGATATCTGAGAGCTGCCTTGAGCGTAGCTTCGATCTCGGTGGGGTGATGAGCGTAATCATCTATTATGGTAACACCGCCTACTTCGCCCTTCTTTTCGAAGCGTCTGCCTGTTCCGAAGAATGAACCGAGCGCCTTTTCTATCGTTTCAAAAGGTATTCCGGCACTTATCGCCATTGCCGCGGCACCGCAGGCATTGGCCACGTTATGTTCTCCGACTACCTTAAGATCGATCCTTCCGAGTTTCTCCGAGCCGTGGTACAGATCAAAAGACGGATGTCCCATATTGTCGTAGCTGATCTGTGTTCCGAAGAAATCGGCGTCCCTGTCGGTTATCGAATAGCTGATAAGGGGGCATTTTACATTTGCGAAGATCTTCTTCGCGTCGGAAATACAGGTGTTATATACCAGAAGACCGTCTTCGGGCAGGAGTTCCGCAAACATGACAAACGACTGCTGCATCCTCTCGAAAGTCTTGAAATAGTCAAGGTGTTCAGCTTCAATATTGGTTATTATCGCATGAGTGGGATGGAAATTCAGGAAACTGTCGGTATATTCGCAAGATTCGATGACCATATCGGTTCCCGAGCCGATCCTCATGTTGCCGCCGATCGATGGAATGACTCCGCCAACCGAAACGGTAGGATCAAGTCCTGCCTCGATAAGGATCATCGACAGCATGGATGTGACCGTAGTCTTGCCGTGGGTACCTGCTACGGAGAAATTTCTGTTATAATGGAGCATTATCTCTCCGGCGAGTTTGCCTCTTTCGATGCAGGGAATGCCGTGTTCTCTCGCAAATACAAGCTCGGGGTTGTCCGGATGAACCGCAGCGGTGAATACCAGAACATCGGTATCATGAGCAACATTGCCGGCACGCTGTTCTCCGTAAAAAATGACCGCGCCCTTATCCTCGAGAGCCTTTGTGATATCGGAGGATTTACGATCGGAACCGGTGACGGTGAATCCTTTTGAGAGCAGAAGTTCGGCGAAGCCGCTCATACTGATCCCTCCGATACCGGTAAAATGAACTTTTGCAGGATTGTTAAGATCTATCGTTTTCAAGTTTTTGCCTCACATTTCCTTATTTATGGACGATTATTTATTATTTATGAAAATTATAACACATGAATTATCAAAAGAACACGGAAAAATATCTAAAAAGTGGTTCCATTTTCTGAAAAAATATGTTAGAATTGACTAAAGGATTTTATAAACTGGAGGTGGTCTTTTGATTCGTAAAGAAATGATAGCCATGCTTCTTGCAGGAGGTCAGGGTTCGAGACTCGGTATCCTGACGGCCGATATGGCAAAACCTGCCGTAAGCTATGGCGGCAAGTACCGCATTATTGATTTTCCTTTGAGCAATTGCATAAATTCCGGAGTTGATACCGTCGGCGTTCTTACACAGTACCAGCCGCTTGCCCTGAACACTCATATCGGGATCGGTATCCCCTGGGATCTTGACCGTAATATCGGAGGCGTAAGCATACTTCCTCCTTATGAGAAGTCGGACAACGCCGAATGGTATACGGGTACCGCGAACGCTATCTATCAGAACCTGCGCTATATGGAAACATACAATCCCGAGTACGTTCTGATCCTTGGCGGAGACCATATTTACAAGATGGATTACGAGATGCTCCTTGATTTCCACAAGAGCAACAATGCGGATATCACGCTTGCGACATATCCGGTTTCGTGGGAAGAGGCATCCCGTTTCGGCCTTGTTATCACCGACGAGAACAAGCAGGTCATCGATTTTGAGGAGAAACCTCCCAAGCCCCGCAGCAACCTGGCTTCCATGGGTATTTATATCTTCACATGGAAGGTACTGCGTGATGCCCTTATCGAGTTGTCGGAACAGCCCGGATGCGATTTCGGCAAGCATATCATACCTTACTGCCATAAGAACGGCGCAAGGATATTTGCCTACGAGTACAACGGATATTGGAAGGATGTCGGAACTCTGGCCGCATATTGGGAGTCCAATATGGAGCTTATCGATCTGGTTCCGGAATTCAATCTTTATGAGGAATTCTGGCGGATCTACACCAAGTCGACCGAGATCCCGCCCCAGTATATCGCATCTTCCGGTGTTGTCAGCCGCAGTATAGTCGGCGAGGGCTGCGAGATCTACGGCGAGGTTTACAATTCGGTCATCAGTCCCGGCGTTATCATCGAAGAGGGTGCGGTAATATCCGATTCGATCATTATGAACAAGTGCTATATCGGCCGCAATTCCAAGCTGTACAAGGTTATCATGGCCGAGAACGCACACGTGGGCAATAACTGCGAACTCGGTGTCGGTGAGGAGAAGGAGAATAAGAGCCATCCCAATATCTATTGCAACGGTCTGGTAACATTGGGCGAAGGTACCGTTATCCCGGACAATGTCAGGATCGGCAAGAACACCGTTATCTCGGGAACCACCACGCCCGAGGATTATGCGAACAACTGGCTTGACGGCGGAGAATGCCTTATCAAGGGAGGTGTGAACAGATGAAAGCGATAGGTATCATTCTTGCGGGCGGTAACAGCGTCCGTATGCGCGAGCTCTCCAACAAGAGAGCTATATCTGCCATGCCTGTTGCAGGAAGCTACAGAGCGATCGATTTTTCGCTCAGCAGCATGGCCAATTCACATGTTCAGAAGGTTGCCGTTCTTACCCAGTACAATTCGCGTTCACTGAATGAACACCTGAGTTCTTCAAAATGGTGGGACTTCGGACGTAAGAAAGGCGGATTGTATGTATTTACGCCTACGATCACGCTGGACAATTCATTCTGGTACAGAGGAACCGCGGATGCCCTTTATCAGAACATCAATTTCCTGAAGATGAGCCACGAGCCCT
>JAFZNE010000009.1 GCA_017553035.1 Lachnospiraceae bacterium | reverse complement strand
TGTTCATTATCTTCCGGGATCCTGTCGAGGATGGAGATCAGCAGACCGTTCAAAGTATCGTAATTGTCCAGATCCTCATCGGTAGGCTCGAAACCGGTAGCTTCGGAAATCTCGTCCAGATGTGCTTCCCCGAGACAGACAAATGTTCCGTCTTTACATTTGCTTATCAGATCTTCTTCTTTGTCAAATTCATCGCGGATATTTCCGACGATCTCTTCAAGTATATCCTCCATTGCAACGATACCGGCAGTCTGGCCGTATTCGTCGATCACGATAACCATATGGACGTTCTCGGTCTGCATTTCCCTGAACAGATCGTCTATATTCTGTGTATCGGGGACAAACTTGGGCTTACGGGATATATCGATAAGTTTTTTATCTTTATAATTACCTGAGGAGAAGCATTTTACAACGTCCTTCATATGGATCACGCCGACGATATTGTCGATGTTGTCGGTATAAAGGGGAAAGCGCGAAAAGCTCTGCTTGGCCATGAAACGCATTGCCCGCTCTATGTCCATTTCGGAATCTACGGCAACGATCCTTGTACGGTGCGTCATGATGTCCTTGGTCTGTTTCTCGTCAAATTCTATGATATTGGATATCATCGACGCTTCTTCCGCTTCGAGAACGCCCTGCTCATGTGATTCATTGACCATCGACATGATATCTTCTTCGGTCACGATGTCTTCTGCATCGGAATCGACTCCGACTATCTTGAGGATCACGCGGCATCCGCCTTCGAGCAGTGCGCTCAGAGGCCTGAAGAACGCAGTGATAAGCTTCATGAGCCCGAACATTTTGAAGAAATACTTCTCGGAACGCTTGCTGCCGAGACGGTCGGGCATAATATGAGCGAACAATATGATCAGATAGATCAGGAGTATCGTGATAAGGATAACGGCAGCGATCGAAAGCGCATTAGCGCCCGATTCATTCATTCCACGGCTTAATGCGGCAAATATGGAAATGCGAAGTGTGGGTACAGTCATACGCGCATAGAAAATGCCGCTGCATATCCACGAGATTCCTATGGCGAGCCAGGTAGCGTTATAAAATAAACGTTCCTTATTATCGATAAATTTGAGAGCTTCGGAAGCTTTCGCAGCCAACGCGGGATCGTCTTCATCGTCGTCGGCGAGCTTCTCGAGGTATGATTCGCTGATATCCTTGAAAGCTGCTTTCGCAAGAGATACAAAATAATCTATAAATGTAAATGCAAAAATAATTATGAGTCCGATATATGGGTGACCGTCCATTGGGTTCCTTCCTGCCGGGACGACCGGCATCGTGCATATTTGCAGGCAACAGGCGGGGGTTACATCGCCTGAGTTTAAAAATGTCATTGTTATTGATCATTTTCTCACATTATAAATGATTTTGAATCTAGTGTCAAATATGGGGACAAGCAGGCATTAGTTCACAGAAAAGAGCAAATGACTTGTTTTGTGAAATCTATTTGTTTAATATGATTTTTATATGTTCAATGTGAATGTTCTATGTATTTGCTTGACTTTTTTCCGGGTGGGAATTATCATTTTCCTCAGTGCATTTACCGAAAGGGGGAATACGATGCGTGATGATTTCAGGCACGAGGTGAAGCACGAGATAACTTACCTCGACCTGCTTACGATAAGACAGAGAATGCTTGCCATAGCGGAAAGCGACGCGCATGCGATAGACGGCAAGTACTATATCAGGAGTCTCTATTTTGATACACCTGATGATCATGCGCTCCGGGAGAAGGCCGACGGCGCACCGATACGTCACAAATACAGGATCCGTTCCTACAACCGGGATTCGGGATTTATACGTCTTGAGAAAAAAGGCAAATGGGACGGGCTCGGCACGAAGGACATGGCAAAACTTACGGTCGAACAGACTCAGGATATCATCGACGGCAGGATCGACTGGATGGCGGATGATCCGCAGTGGCTGATCCGTGAGCTGTATACCGAGATGAAGACCACGCTCCTTGCGCCGAAGACCATAGTTGATTATACCAGGCAGCCGTTTACTTACAGGCCGGGCAATGTCAGGGTGACTCTGGATTATGATATCAGAACAGGTCTTAAATCAACGGATTTCCTGAACTATGACGTTCCGACGATCCCGGTCAAGGAATCACCGATACTGCTTGAAGTCAAGTGGGACGGGTTCCTTCCGGAAATAATCCGCATGGCGGTGCAGCTCGATAAAAGAGCGGGAGCGTATTCAAAATATCTGGCGTGCAGGCAATATGATTAAAAGGTAAGTATTCATAACCACCATAGTAAGTATCAATTTTGATTTCTTTAAACTATAATAATGATCAAATTTTGCGAGGTGAGGTGGTTATGAATATTTAAGTATAAAAAAAGGAGAACAAAACAATGACTTTTCTTGCAACATCATTTTCGGACATTTTCAAATCAAGCTTCCTTGACAATGTAACAAGCATCAGCATTCTTGACATGGCACTTGCGATGCTGCTTTCATTTTGCCTCGGACTCTTTATATTCTTCGTTTACAAGAAAACCTGCCAGAGCGTTATGTACTCGACCGGTTTCGGTGTGACTCTGATCGCGCTCACGATGATCACGGCATTTGTTATCCTTGCCGTAACCAGCAATGTAGTTCTTTCGCTCGGTATGGTCGGTGCGCTTTCGATCGTTCGTTTTCGTACCGCGATCAAGGAACCGCTTGAGATCGCTTATCTGTTCTGGTCGATCGCAGCCGGTATCGTACTTGCCGCAGGACTGATTCCGCTGGCAGTATTCGGCAGCGTGATAATCGGTATTGTGATGATCCTGTTCGTAAACCGCAAGACATTTGTAAACCCTTACATCATCGTACTGCGTGTCAATGACCAGAAGGCTGAAAAAGCCGCTACGGAGTTCATCACATCCAAAGTAAAGAAATGCTCGGTCAAGAGCAAGACAGTTGCAAAAGGGATGATCGAGCTGAACCTTGACATAAGGCTCAACGACGATAATACGGAATTCATCAATGAACTTGCGGACATGGAAGGCGTTGAGAGTGCCGTACTGGTAAGCTACAACGGTGACTATGCTGCCTGATGACAGCGGCGGACACAAACAACTGCAACAAAATTTAAGTATGTTAACATAGGATATTAATACATGATAACGAACAAAAAGATCAATGCAGTCGGCATTGGGGTGATCATCTTCGCGCTTGTGCTGACGATCCTTTTTATGAACGGCGAAAGCTTCGGGATCACGGCCGTAGCCGACGGTGACCGGGAAGGAACGTCCGACAGCGAGTATTTTACTGCAAATGATATATATCCTTCCTGGAGTAACGAAACGGCATCGCATATAACGATGAAGGGCACTGACGGCAGTGTTTCGGGTAGCGGTGCTTATTTCCTGGACGGGAACCTGTATATTGTACAGAGCGGCTATTATGTGATCACGGGCGAGCTGGAGGACGGAAGCATTGTCGTGGATGCTTCTTCCAAATCACGTATATGGATAATGCTGAACGGAGTGACCGTTACGGCGTCCGACAATGCAGCATTCAGGATCGATCAGGCCAAAAAGGTATTTCTGACCCTTGCCGAAGGAACAAAGAATACTTTTTCCGATGGGAAAGAGATGTCGGAAGAAGCTTTGGCCGACGGAACGAATGCATGCGTTTACGTTCATGACAACCTGACGATCAACGGCAGCGGACAGCTTACGATCAACGGCAATTACAAGAACGGGATAACCGCGAAGGACAATCTGGTGATCACCGGCGGGGATATCGTCGTAAATGCTGTCGGAGACGGGATCAGGGTCAATGAGAAACTCAAGATCCGTGATACCGTGCTGGATGTAGCCGCCGAGGATGACGGACTGGTGCTTCAGAACAACAGTACAGATAATGATAATAACGGTTACATCTATATTATGTCGGGAAATATAAGTATTGTTTCCAAGGATGATGCGGTCAATTCGACCGAAGATGTGATCATTGACGGCGGAACGATAGCGATCGCCGCGGCGGATGACGGAATTCATTCGGAGACGAATGTATTTATAAATGACGGTATCATAAAGATCAACGAGTGCTATGAGGGCATTGAAGCTCTTTCGATAACAATGACCGGCGGTGATGTTACCATATATCCTTCCGATGATGGCTTTAATGCCAACGGCGGTTCGGGTGATGCGTTCGGTATGGGCGGTACCGGAGGATTTACCGGACAAGGCGGCCCCGGACAAGGATTTGGAGATAATACTTCTGATAGTGAAAATACCGATGAAAGCAACATGCCCACACCTCCGGACCGGAATGAGTCTTCAGACGGAAGTGACATGCCTGCGATGCCCGACCGGAACGATCCGACGGAAGAGACGGATAATTCATCATCTGCACTTGATTCCGCGATCACGATCAGCGGCGGCAAGCTGACGATCGTCAATACAAAGGGAAGAGACTGCGATGGCCTCGATTCGAACGGAAATATCTATATTTCCGGGGGAGATATCAGGATAAGTCTGCCCGGAAGCGGGACTAACGCAGCGATCGATTACGGCAGCGAGAGCGGCGGTGTGTGCGTGATCACCGGCGGAACGGTTGTTGCGTGCGGTGGCAGCGAGATGATAGAGAGCTTTGATGAATCGTCAAGCCAGTGCTCGATCCTGTACATTATGGAAAGTGCTGCAAAAGCAGGATCAAAGCTGACATTGTCCGATGCATCGGGTAATGTACTGCTCGATTATGATGTTCCGAATAATTTTACTTCAGTCAATATCAGCTGTCCGGAAATGAAGACCGGTGAGACATACAGCATTTCCACAGGAGATACGGTTGAAGAGATCACGCAGGAGAGTACGGTAACGACCTTCGGAGACACCTCAGGCATCTCGTTCGGTCCGGGATTCCCGGGAATGCAGGGCGGAACCGGACAGGGAACACAACCGGATCAGGGAGGACCGGGCCAGGACGCACCGGGAGAAGGTCCGTCAGCGGATAACTCCGGAGAGAACAGCGGCAGCCGGTCAACGGATGTCGGTGAAACAGATGCCGAAGACTCCGGCATCGCAGAAGTCGATGCAGGTACTTCTCTGGTAATGGTCGGTGCGAGCGGCGGCGTTATGCTGCTTGGACTTGCATTTGCGGTGATATACAAACGTAAGGAATACTGATATCACTCATATCTCTCGTCAATTACGCGCTTTGATTTCTTCTCACTTCGAGGAAGCATGCCGAGTTCGACGATCTTGACGATCGGGGTGAATCCGATCTTGCCTTTGACCTTCTCGGCAATGTGCTGGCCGAGTTCCGCGAAATCAACATGTCCGCTGACAGCTTCGACATACAGACGCATAGTGTCTTTTCCGTCAAGGTGTGAAATACGGATCTGATACTCACTTGAAGCATCGGGGATCTCGGAAAGGACTTCTTCGATCTGGCTCGGGAATACATTAACACCTTTGATCTTCATCATATCGTCCGTACGTCCCATGATCACGCCGAGACGGGGATATTTGCTGCCGCAGGGACATTCGCCGGGAATGATCTTCGAAAGGTCATGTGTACGGTAACGGATGAGCGGTGCACCTTCTTTGACAAGCGTCGTGATGACGATCTCACCCTGCTCGCCGTCCGGAACGGGTTTGAGGGTAACAGGATCGATGATCTCAATGTAAATATAATCATCCCAGTAATGCATACCGGTATCATATTTGCAGTTGATGCCGATGCCGGGGCCGTAGATCTCGGTGAGTCCGTAAATATCGTACAGTTCAATGCCGAGTTCGGTGGAGATCCTCTTACGCATTGCTTCGCCCCAGCGCTCGGAGCCGATCACACCCTTTTTCAGACAGATCTTATCGCGGATGCCGCGTTTCTCGATTTCTTCGGCAAGAAGGAGAGCATACGAAGAAGTAGCGCAGATGACCGTAGATTTAAGATCCATCATCATCTGAAGCTGTTTTTCGGTATTGCCGGGACCGAGAGGGATCGCCATTGCGCCGAGCTTCTCGCAGCCGGCCTGGAATCCGATGCCTGCCGTCCACAATCCGTAACCGGGAGTGATCTGTATACGGTCTTCTTTGGTTATTCCCGCCATTTCATAACATCTTGCGAACATGGTCGCCCAATCGTCGACATCCTTCCGGGTGTAGGGAATGATGACAGGAAGACCGGTCGTTCCGGAAGATGAATGAATACGAACAATCTTGTCTTCCGGGGCAGTCATCAGTCCGAGAGGGTATGCGTCACGCAGATCCGCTTTTTCCGAAAACGGAAGAGATTCGAAATCTTCGGCGCTCGAAATACCTGTGATACCGGCGTCGGCCAGTTTTTTGCCATAGAAGCTTTTGGCGTTTACAAGAGCTTGTATCTGTTTGTTGACCTGTTCGATCTGTGATTGTGAAATCTGCATTTTTCCTTTTTCCTTTCTTATGTCGTATTTTTATTTCCGAAGTTATCGTACTTCATATATTGCTGTAATTTATTAAGCTGACACATCCAATGCCCTGAAGTTCAACTCCCACAGTTTTTCGGGCAGTCTTGCCTTTAAAGCTTCTTTGATATCATCGATATCGAGCCCGAGTGCGCCGCTTCTTGCGGCGAAGCCCAGCAATAGTACATTCATGACCTTGGAACTGCCGAGCTGCTCGCACAGCTTGTCGGTATCGACTACGATCACATTGTCAGAGACACGGTTCAGATAATCCGTCATATCTCCGCCATTGTAATCACCGCCAGTAAGTGCGGCGGTAACCGGCATTACAGCATGTGATGAGGTGATTATCCTGCCTCCCTTTTTCAGGTAGGGCAGCATTCTTACCGTTTCCGATGGTTCGAAACCGATGATGATATCCGCAGTTCCTTTTGCGATCATCGGGGAGTTCAGACCGTCACCCATCCGAAGATGTGAGAATACGCTTCCTCCGCGCTGGGCCATGCCGATCGTTTCCGCGCTCATTACGGGAATATTCTTATTCATGGCTGCTGCGGCGATCAGCTTGGAAGCGAGTATCGTGCCCTGTCCGCCGATCCCGCACAGAACTATATTTTTAGTATCCATGGTATTATCTCCATTTTTTATCTTAAAATGTAACTATAGTTTCATAAAGGGGTTATGAACAGTTACCTTTCACGCGAGTGAAATGCAGCCCATCGGGCATACCTGCGAGCACAGGCCGCATCCTGTACATAACGCCGTATCGATGTCGACGGCTCCGTCGCGGATCACGAGTGCGGGACATCCGATCTCATTAATACAGGTCCGGCAGTCAACACAGGAATCTGCATCTATTTCGCAATGCATAGTGGGCTTGGAAAGCGCAATGCAGGGATATTTGAAAATAATGGCTTTGACCCCGGGAAGCGCGCTGACTCTTTTTACAGTTTCAACAGACTGCTCAAGGTCGAGGGGATTGACTTTTACAACTTCGGTAACACCGATCGCTTCAAGGATCCTGACGGGATCGATCATATTGACCACATCGCCCATGAGCGTTTTGCCGGTTCCGGGATGAGGCTGGTGGCCGGTCATTGCGGTGGTTGAATTATCAAGGATGATCAGGGTCATATTGGCCTGATTGTAGACCGCATTTACCACTCCGGTTATCGCTGAAGCAAAGAAAGTAGAGTCCCCTACGAAAGCGAAGCATACGGTTTCGGGGTCTATGCATCCGATACCCTGGGCTATATTGACTCCGGCGCCCATACACAGGCAGGTGTCGACCATATCAAGAGGTGCCGCATTTCCGAGCGTATAGCAGCCTATATCGCCGCCGAAGAAAGCTTTTTTTCCTTTCATTGCTTTCTTTACGGCGTAGAACGAAGCCCGGTGAGGGCATCCTGCACAAAGTACGGGAGGTCGTACGGGAAGTTTCGGAGCCTGAACGGTATCCGAAGGAGAGGTTTCTGTTCCCTGAGATACTGCGGATGTTGTCGGCTCTGCCGGGATATTTGCGGAATCGGCAGAGAACTCCTTAATGAACTTGCAGGCAGCCTCGCGTACGGAATCTCTTGTATTTTCTCCGGAAGGAGCGGTATGATGGCTCAACTTACCGCAGATCCTGGTCTTAAGCCCGTATTTTCCGCAGATATATGTGAGCTCCCGTTCGATAACGGGATCGAGTTCTTCAAAAACAAGTACGGCGTCAAGGCCTTCTAAGAAGGACAGGGCAAGTTTTTCGGGGAAGGGGAATGGAGTACCGACCTTCAATAATCCAAATCCGCCGAATTGATCCGCTAAGTCGCGAACAGTCCGGTCGTCGGTAGTGCATATCGAAGTTAATTCTTCAAGCGCGTAGGCAAAACTGATACCGCCTGCCGCAAACCCGATGCGGGAGCTGCCGTTGATCTCAAGTATTGAATTGAGCGCATTATCCGAAAACTCATCCTGCAATTTCTCATTTCGGGCTTCTATTTTGGCATGATTTGCAAATGAAAGACGGGGGAAGATCACCCATCTTGAGCTGTCCTTTTCAAAGCCTGACGGGGTATTGACATGGTATTCATTAACATCTTTAACATCTATCGAAGCGTAGCCGTGACATACACGGGTCGTGGGACGTAAAAATACAGGTGTTCCGTATTTTTCGGATAACTCGAAAGCTTCCTGGATCATTTGATAGGCTTCGGCAGCGGATGAGGGATCGAAACACGGAACCTTTGAAAAACGTGCAAATGTACGTGTGTCTTGCTCGGTCTGGGATGAAATGGGGCCGGGATCATCGGCACTTAAGACCACCAGACCGCCTTTTACGCCTACGTATTCAAGGCTCATAAGAGGATCGGAGGCAACATTCAGACCTACCTGTTTCATGGTCACAAGGGCACGTCCGCCCGAATATGCTACTCCGGCAGCCATTTCGAGAGCTGCTTTTTCATTGACCGACCATTCAACATATGTGGCGGGGGTGCGCCTTGCGGCGACAGTTTCCAAAACCTCCGATGACGGGGTTCCGGGATATCCGCAGACAACATTTACGCCTGCGGCAAGGGCTCCGAGAGCGATCGCTTCATTACCCATCAGAAATTCTTTGTGCATCTTGTATTTCCTCCTTCCGGCCGTTAATCAAGTATTATATAGGATTATGTCAAACGTGTCAATTGATCGTAAATGGAGCAAAAACAGTTGATCAAATGCGCCCGGAGCCATGTATTTATTTGAATGTTGTCTTGCTATAAAGCGGGTTTTGAGGTAAGATTATACTGTGGGTGGATGGTAAAAACTATAAACTTTATGAGGGGTTACATTATGAATACGGAGAAGCTCGAAGAATATCTCGATCAATACAAAAAGCAATTCTCATCATATGGTTTCAAAGAATCCAAGTATAAATGGCAGGCAGTGAAAACGTTTCAGGATAACTGGGATCCCGGTGCGTTTGATTTTACCGGCATGTTGAAAAGATCGCTGGAAGGCGCCCGGAGGCTCTTTTTTGCCGATGAGGCATTTGACGGATTTACGCTTATCGAACTGGCACGTGTTGCCACGGATGATGTCAGGGCAATGTTCGATAATCTTTTTGATGAAGATCGCGACGTTTACAGAAGGATAAAGGATTTCTGTAATTATGCAAATATTATCTCGGGTAAAAACGGTGTCCGTCAGGCAATGCGCATACAGAGCCCATATGCGGTTTCGGTACTGCTGGCTCTGATGTACCCCGAAACATATTACCTGTACAGTTTCGGTGAGATCAAGTGGGCTTGTGATCATCTGGAATTCGGGACAGGGACCGCAGGCAGGCCGGGAAGCACAGGAACACAGCCGGCAGGAAAAGGCGGTTTATGGAATAACGCAGGTATGAGCCTGAGTGTGCGTAATCCGGCGAATGCGGTCAATTCTTCTTCGAATAGCACTCCGGCCGTCAATGAACCTGATATAAATGCGGATTTTTCGATCAACCTCGATATAGGCAATGATCTGTACGATGAAGTGGGTGACATCCTTTACGAGGACAGCGCGTTTATTGAGCTTTACCGGGATAAACTGGACGAAACCTGTGATAAGGATAAGGAACTGCTCATACTTACTTCGGATGTCTGCTCCTATATTGCTTCGGAATTTCTTGAAAGTAAGGCGCACAACGAAGTCCGCTGGCTTCCCGCAGGATATGATCCTGAGATCCCCGTGAATAAATGGGCCGAACTGCTGCTTGATGAAGATATTTTTGATTATGATTCACTTGCCGTTCTGGCCAGGCTGAAGGATTACGACAATCCCATGTCATGTGACGATCTTGCCGCCAACTACGGAAAAACGAAGCATTATTACAATACCCAGGTCATGGCGCTGGCGAAGAGGATCATAGAAAACACCGCATGTGCGATCGCTCCGGTTGAAGACAGTTTTTCCCGGCTGTGTTCGGTATTGTTCACATGGCGTATTTCGCGTGAATTCGATGAAACAAATATGCTCTGGAGGCTGCGTCCCGAACTTGCCGAGGCACTTGCCGATGTTGATCTTTCAGGTATCGAGCTGTATGTTGATGTTGTGCCGCGCAGCAGGATCAAGAATTACTGGCTGCTGAACACGAATCCGAAGGTATGGGGCTTTTCACATGCCGCGGTCGGCGAGGTCAAAGCATTTTCACTGTACAATGATAATGGTTATAAACGCCGTATTTTCGACAATTTCATGAATGCAAAGGAAGGCGATATCGTTATCGGCTACGAGTCGCATCCTTCGAACCAGATCGTGGGACTGGGCAGGGTCAGCACAGCTCATGATGACAAATACATCTATTTTGAAAAGACCGAAGGATTGTCTTCGCCGATCGAATATGACGTGATACGCAACAATCCCGAACTCGGCAAGATGGAATTCTTCAAAAATATGCAGGGAAGCCTGTTTAAGGTCAATCAGGGTGAGTATGACAGGATCATGGATATTATCCGCGAAGAGAATCCCCTGCGTGACAGTTCATCCATTCCAAAATATACAAAAGATGATTTCCTTAGCGAAGTCTATATGTCCGAGAGCAGCTATGACGAGCTGGTCGAGGTGCTGAAGACCAAGAAGAATATCATCCTTCAGGGTGCGCCCGGCGTCGGCAAGACATTTACCGCCAACAGGCTGGCGTATTCTATTATGGGGATGAAGGATAAGTCGCGTATCGAGTTCGTTCAGTTCCATCAGAATTATTCCTACGAAGATTTCATGCTCGGTTACAGGCCCACCGACAGCGGATTTGAACTGAAATACGGTATTTTCTACCGGTTCTGTCTGCTTGCGGGCAATGAACCCGATAAAGATTATTTCTTCATTATCGACGAGATAAACCGCGGAAATATGAGCCGCATATTCGGCGAACTGCTGATGATGATCGAGGCGGATTACCGCGGAACGACCACAACGCTGTCGTATAACGGGCTTTCGTTTATGGTGCCGAAGAACCTGTATATCATCGGAATGATGAACACGGCGGACAGATCGCTCGCGCTGATCGATTACGCGTTGCGCAGGCGTTTCGGATTCTACGAGATCGGGCCGAGATTTACTTCGGACGGATTTACGAAATATCGCATATCGCTCGGCAACAGGCGGCTTGACAGCCTGATTGACAAAGTCATCGAGCTGAACCGCGAGATCGAATCGGATCCTTCGCTCGGACGCGGCTTCTGCATCGGACACAGCTATTTCTGCGGACGTACACCCGAAAACTGTACGATCGAATGGCTCAATTCGGTGATCGATTATGACATCGTTCCGACCCTGCGCGAGTACTGGTTTGATGAGCCGGCGCGTACGGTAAAGTGGGAGAGGGCGCTGAAGGCTGCTGTGGAGAGTTGAGGAAACCCATAAAATACGATTTATATAATGTGTTTTTGAGCAGCAATCGTAGTTAATTTTTTAATCAGCAGGTGTTTATGAGTATTGATACAAAAAAGTGCTATGAAAAGCTTGCAGGCGAATATCCCGTACTACAGACCGCCGAATACAGCAGTATCATTCCGGAATCTTTTAATAATGAGGCTGAATTGTACGCTGCAATCATCATCCGTACAGTCGGCAGACAGCTGAAGACAGGTCTGCACAGGGAATATATACGCAAGCAGGAAGACCTTACGGTAATGCACGGGACGATGGATATCCGGGGAACTGTTAAGAACCGTCTGGAACGAAAATATCTGATCTCGTGCGAATCGGATGTTCTGTCGGAGAACAATGCCTACAATGCTATGCTTAAAGCTGCGATGATGTATCTGTTACGACGCAGCGAGGTGAATGACGAACTGCGCAAGGAATTGAAGAAACAGATAATGGCATTTTCGGAAGTAGATGTCATTGAGCCCGGCCAGATAGACTGGAAAAGGCTGACAGGCAGAAGAAGCGGGGCGGCACTTGTGATGCTTGCGCAGGTGTGCCGAAGAGCGCTGGAACCGGAGAGACAGTTGTAAAGATAGTAGTAACAGACTATTTGATAGTGATGTATTGCAAGGGAGTCTGTCGATACTTTCAGAAAACTACCTGTATTTACCGGATATATCAGGAATTGCGGAGGCATGTAAACGATGCAGCAGATCACGATCCTGTGCGTGGGAAAGATCAAGGAAAAATACCTTCGGGATGCTATTGACGAGTATTCAAAGAGACTTACGAGATATTGTAAACTAAATATCACAGAAGTTGCCGATGAGAAGACTCCCGACAACGCAAGTGAGACCGAAGAAGAGCAGATCAGGCAGAAGGAAGCGCAGCGCCTGCTGAAAAGTCTTCCGGAAGACGCATATGTCATAACCCTTGAGATAGAAGGGAAACAGCTTTCGTCACCGGAACTCGCAGAGAAAATTGAGAGTCTTGCAGTCGCGGGCAGCAGCCATATCGTATTTGTGATCGGAGGATCGCTGGGGCTCGGAAATGACATTTTGAAGAAATCCGATATGCGGCTCAGCTTTTCGAAGATGACATTTCCGCATCAGCTGATGCGCGTGATACTGCTGGAACAGATTTACCGGAGCTATCGGATAATAAGCGGCGCTC
The DNA here is from genome assembly GCA_017553035.1 of Lachnospiraceae bacterium. Classification (GTDB taxonomy): domain Bacteria; phylum Bacillota; class Clostridia; order Lachnospirales; family Lachnospiraceae; genus RUG11977. The sequence goes on along the minus strand of JAFZNE010000009.1, from coordinate 3,424 downwards.
CGTATCATAAATAATGGACGGTCCGTATCATTAAGCATTAGTTGATTTATGATTAGCAAAAACAGCGTATCAGACGAACAACCGCATATGGTACAATAATGGCAGCGAGCGATTTTTTCGTTCGCTGTCAGACTTATTTTAGGAGGGGTGGCAACGAAATGGATCTGAAAACCGCATTTGAACCGTATTTTAAGATCGGAGTGGCAATTTCAAGATGGAATCTCCATACACCGGCACATACGAAACTGGTAAAAGCACAGTTTAACAGCTTTACCTGCGAGAACGATATGAAACCGATGTTTTTCATGGATTCACATGAATGCAAGCAGAATCCTGATAAATATGATCTTGCTCCGGCGCTTACTTTTGACAACGCGATACCTTATCTTGAATTCGCGAAGGCCAACGGGATACCGATGCGCGGACACACGCTGGTATGGCATAACCAGACACCGAACTGGTTCTTCCATAAAGGATACAGTGAGACGAACGGACTGGCGGACAAGGAAACGATGTTTGCAAGGCTCGAGAACTATATCAAGGGAGTTCTCGGATTTGTAAATGAAAAATATCCCGGAGTTATCTATGCCTGGGATGTTGTCAATGAAGCCATTGACGAAGGCGATTTCAGACAATCGACGTGGTACAAGATATGCGGTGAAGAGTTCATATTCAAAGCATTTGAATATGCGCGCAAATATGCTGCACCGGGTGTGGCTCTGTTCTACAATGATTATGAGACGATGCAGGTGTGGAAGCGTGATCTGATCATTTCCAGGATACTTAAACCTCTGATCGAACGCGGAACTATCGACGGAATGGGTATGCAGTCGCATCTGCTGATGGATCATCCGGATTTCGATGAGTACAGGACAGCGCTTGAAATGTACGGTGCGTTGGGCCTTGAGATCCAGGTGACAGAGCTTGACATGCACAATGCCGATCCTTCGGATGAATCGATGCATGCGCTGGCTGAACGTTACCGTAAGTTCTTCGAGATATATCTTGAGGCGAAGAAATCAGGCAAGGCCAATATTACAGCGGTTACTTTCTGGAATATTACCGACGATCATACCTGGCTGTCGGGTTTCAGAAGAGAGAAGAGCTATCCGCTGCTGTTCAAGGGCAACTGTGAGGCCAAAGAGGCTTATTATGAGGTTATCAGGGCGGCTCTTGCGGCTTCCGGAAAAGCAGATGCCGCGGATAGTGAAATAGCATTCAAGCTTGAGCTTGATGATAAAGACTTCGAATGTACGGGGATGCCCGAAAGAAAGGAGCGTAACGATATGCAGGAAGTTTATGATTTCTTAAAGGAAGCGGGAGTTTATTATCTGGCAACGGTAGAAGGCGATCAGCCGAGAGTGCGTCCGTTCGGAACGGTTGATATTTTCGAAGGAAAGCTCTACATCCAGACCGGCAAGATCAAGGAAGTTTCAAAGCAATTACAGGCCAATCCCAAGGCTGAGATCTGCGCATTCATGGAGGGCAAGTGGCTGCGTGTTGCGGGCAAGCTGATCCGTGATGACCGCATTGAAGCCAAGACTCACATGCTGGATGCTTATCCGAACCTCAAGGCAATGTATTCGGCAGAGGATGACAATACAGAAGTACTGTATTTTGAAGATGCCACAGCAACGTTCTCATCGTTCGGAGCGCCGGCAAGAAGTTTTAAGTTCTAACCAACTGAGGTCTTTATACTAATTTACGGCAAGTTTGCTTTGTGAGTTTTCAGCGAAAACTCAATGAAATACAATGATCGTTATCTTACAAAGGTAATGAAGATAAATACGGAGGAGTATGGTATGTTAAGACAAGTTAGGGTTGAAAATGGCGAACTTAGGGGTTTGCCGGGCAATGATCCGCGCGTTACCGCATTTAAGGGTATTCCTTTTGCGGCACCGCCCGTGGGAAAGAACAGATGGAGAGCGCCCCAGCCGTGTGAGAACTGGGAAGGCGTCAGGAACGCATATGAGTTCGGACCCATTTCAATGCAGGATACGCCCGGTGGCGGCGACGGACTGTATGACCGCGAATGGCATGTTGATCCGGAGATCCCGATCAGCGAGGACAGCCTGTATCTGAATGTATGGACAAGCGCCAAGAAAGCCGATGAGAAACAGCCGGTTCTGGTATGGTTCTTCGGCGGCGGTTTCCAGTGGGGATACACCGCAGAGATGGAATTTGAAGGTGAGAAGCTGGCACGCAGGGGAGTAGTTGTTGTAAGTGTCGGTTACCGTCTCGGAGCATTCGGTTTCCTGGCTCACCCCGAGATCACTGCAGAATCGCCCGACAGACCCGGTAACTTCGGTCTGCTCGACCAGCAGGCAGGACTTAAATGGGTTCGCAGAAATATTGCGGCATTCGGCGGAGATCCCGACAGGATCACTATTTCCGGACAGTCTGCAGGCGGCGGAAGCGTTATGAACCAACTGACTTGTGAAGAGAATTTTGATGATATCAAAGGCGCAGTTATCCTTTCTGGTATGATCAGGAATTTCGACAGGGAAGACGATCTGTTCAAACCTCTGACACTGGACAAGGCTGAGAAGAAGGGCGAAGATTTCTTTGAATTCCTGGGAGTTAAGACTCTTGAGGAAGCCCGTAATATAGATGCATTGACAATCAGGGCTAAATATGCCGAATTTGCCCAGACTCATCCGAGAATGTTCCCGTTCATCGACGGCAAAGTATACAAAGAAGACGCTATGAGCCGCTTCATTGCAGGCAAGCGTGCTCCTGTTCCTGTTATCTCCGGTAATACCGATGATGAGTTCCGCATGGGCGGCCTCAACACTGTTGAAAGATCGGTCAAGACCGCATTCCTCGAGGCACAGGAGAACAAGCCCGACAGCAAGGATATGTTCTATTACCGCTTTGCTCCGGATATCCCGGGCTGGGATCATGCGGGAACCTTCCATTCATGCGATCTGTGGTTCTTCTTCGAGACCCTGGGCAAATGCTGGAGACCGTTTGCGGGAAGGCATTTTGACCTGGCAAGACAGATGGCGGATTATTACGCAAACTTCATCAAGACCGGCAATCCCAACGGTAACGGCTGGGACGGAGAACCGTTGCCCGAGTGGAGACCGTATAACAACGCCGATCGTGCCGAGATGGAATTCGGTTCTCATGGCGCATTCCTGAAGAAAGAATTTCCCGGTTACGGCAAGCGTCTTGCATTCAACCCTTATCTTCCTTCGTGGGAGTACATTCCGGACGGAGAGCCTTATGTGTTCGGCGACAGGGTATATGTTTACGGATCACATGATCTGTATGACGGCGAAACCTTCTGCCTGGGCGACTATGTGTGCTGGTCGGCACCTGTGAACGATCTGGCAAGCTGGCGCTATGAGGGAGTGATCTATCCGAAGACCTCCGATCCCCTTAACAAGGACGGACATATGTGTCTGTACGCACCCGATGT
>JAFZNE010000082.1 GCA_017553035.1 Lachnospiraceae bacterium | reverse complement strand
GAAGAACCGATCCTCATCCATCGAGAAGAGGTAGATCGTTTTAGATTCCGAAGAATCAGCCCCGTGCCGGTCACATACATTCTCAAATGTCGGAAAGGTCATGACCCCGTCCTTTTCGCCGTGAAGTATCTTTCCTTCCCTGTCAAAAGCAAAGAAAAAGTCACCGCTCTCGGGAGTCAGATTTTTATATGAATTATTAAGTTTGCTCGGATAAATGTCCTGAATCATGGTACCTTCCTTGATTTCTTTGTCCTTTCTCTTTGTCCGGCTGAAGCAGCGCGAACAGTTCGGGATAATCCCGTTCCATCCTGACAGGCCGGCCGTTCACGTCGAGGAAGCAGTGCTCGGAGGTTGCTTCGCAGACTACCTTGTCCTCGCAGTTTGTCATGATATATTTGAGTTTCAGTCTGACGCCCCGAAATTCTTCAACAAATGCCTTGATCGTAATCTCTTCGGGGAAACGGGTGCTCAGCTTATAATGGCAATCAACAAACTTTTTTGAAATGAAGATAAGACAGCATTCCGACCGGAAGGAAATACACGCACCACGCAACAAGAGCAAGTCTTCCGCCGAGACCGTCACCGCCGGACGACATCTCCGCGAACACACCCGTCATTGGCATAAATGTGCAACTGAAGTAGAATACTCCATGTATCATCATAAGCGCTTTGAGCCACTTGTCCGCTTTGTTATTTGCTTTCATCGAAAGCCCCGTGAAGAAAGTCGAAAGCGCCATTATGCCGTAGCCCAGCAGGTCAAAGTTGAAGATAAGCCCAAGCTTACCCATGCTTAACAGATTTACCGCCTGTTCGCTCAGATTTTCGTTTTTGACTGTGGTCAATTGTGTAAAGTAGACCAACATAATAAACACACAGTACACCGCTGCAAGAACCATACCGGTATTTGCAGCCACTATGCGGTCGTTTTCACATTCGTTGCGAAAACCTGCCGTCATCATAATAAACCCGAGCGGTAGGATAAGGCACACAAAGAAACTTCCCATGGAATAGTTGATTATCAGAAACAGCGCAAATAAAAAGACTGTCAACACAACTATCGCCGAGCCAACTTTAGGTATCAATTTGTTCAGATTCATTTACTCTCTCCCTCTGATTTGCGAACTCCGGATTCCTGTCAAAAAGGGACGAGTGCCGGAACATAATAGATCAATCGACCTTCATCATCCGATATCCGATCCCTACGTGCGTCTGAATATATTTTGGAGAATCCCGATCGGGTTCGATCTTTTTTCTGAGCGTAGTCATAAAGACACGGAGAGACGCAATATCATTATCCCAGTTCCGTCCCCATATATTTTGTGTAATATATGTATGAGTCAGAACCTTTCCCGTATTTTTGGCCAGAATACACAGAAGCTTGTATTCCATCGAGGTCAGTTTAAGTTCTTCCCCGTCCAAGAGAGCAACTCCGGCGGAATAATCGATCGTCAGCCTGCCGTTAGTATATACCGAACGATCATTGTTGTTGTCGTTGCCCATCAGGGAAAGCCGCCTGATCGTAACGCGCAGTCTGGCCAGCAGTTCCTCCACCGAAAAAGGTTTGGTCAGATAATCGTCCGCGCCCGCATCAAGCGCCTCGATCTTGTCCGCGTCGTCACTTCGCGCGCTTATCACAATGATCGGCATGTTTGACCAGCTCCTTATCCGACGGATAACGTCGATCCCGTCCATATCGGGCAGCCCCAGATCAAGGAAGGCCACATCCGGATTATGAGAAGAAGCGGCCATTACCGCTTCTGCTCCATTTACCGCGGTAAGATATTTATATTCGTGTGTCTTCAGGGTCGTAACGATCAGGTTTCGGACGGGTGTATCATCCTCAACCACCAGAACTACGGGGTTATTCATCAATCTGTACCTCTCTCATCGGTAATGATACTGTAAAGCAACAGCCGGTAGGAACATTGTCCGTAAGCGTGATCCTGCCTCCATGCGACTCCAGGATAGTTTTGCAGAGCGCAAGTCCGAGCCCCATGCCTCTTCGCCCGTCCGCAACCATGTTGGGACCGGTATAAAACATCTCAAATATATGCGGCTTGATGTCATCGGGAATGCCGGGGCCATTATCCCTGACGACGACAACTGCCTCTTCTCTTTCCTGCCGGCTTTCAATGCTGATCTCGGAGCCCTCCGGCGTATTTTTGACCGCATTGTTGATCAGATTGATCAAAACCTGCATGATCAGCCGTGAATCCATTTTTACAAGCAGAATATCATCGCTTTCACGAACCGTTATATGATGCTTGTCCGCATTTCTGTCGATATGCCTGAGCGCCTCCTCGATAACGTCGCTTACGACTTCAGACGACAGATTCAGTTTCATCTGTCCGTTCTCGATCCGCGAGATTGAAAGCAGGTTTTCCACAAGATCGATAAGCCACTCGGAATCATCATAAATATCCGAAAAGATCTGTTTAAGCGTTTCATCGTCCAGCTGCCGGTAATGCGTCAGCAGATTATCCGCATTTCCTGATATTGAAGTGAGCGGCGTCCGGATGTCATGGGAGATTGAACGGAGAAGGTTTGATCTGAGCTGTTCGTTTCTCGCAATGACCGAAGCCTGTTCTTTTTCCCTGGCATTCCTCAGGTTTTCAAGAGCAAGCGCACACTCGCCCAGTATCGACATAACAACGCTGTTTTCAAACGGCTCCATAGGAAGCCTGTTCAGACGGATGGCTATAACACCGTAGCAGTAATGATTAAGGCAGATTGCATGATATTGTGCCTTTGCCTCCCTGAAATGTTCCGTCTTGAAGCCCGCTGCCCGACGGTTGACAAATACCCACTGTGCGATCTCTTTTTCGTTGTTGTCCCTGCTTGCCGGATTTCCGCTCAAGTCTGCCGTTTCGAACTCCATGCCGTCTCCGAGACCTGTATTCTCACCACGCTGAAAAATGACCACACCTCTGTTCAGCAGCATTATGATCTGCCTGGCGGCTATTCTCATTGCTTCGTCGGGACTTTCCGCCTTCTGCAGAAGCTGATTGGTATCCAGAAGGATCTTGGTCCTGAATGCTTCACGTGCCGCCTGACTGGCATTGCGTTTTATCCTGTTGGCCAGGGTTCCCGTGATCAGGGAAGATATCAGCATTATGGCAAAGGTCACCGGATATTCAGTCTCATAGGTATGAAAACTGAATTTCGGGTCGATGAAAAACCAGTTAAACAACAGAACGCTCGCAAGCGATCCCAAAGCGCCGTAAAGCGGATTCACGGTAAATACCGATATCACCAAAACACCAAGGATGAATACGGTTATAATATTTGATTCGGAGAAGCCGAACCGGGTAAAGAGCAACCCGATTCCCGTGGCCGCTGCCAGGAGCAGAACAGTGATAACAAGGTCTTTTAGCGTCGGACGTATCTGGTCGGCAATATACAGACTCTCTTTCTGCTGTTTAAAATCCACTCCCGAATCCGGGATGATATAAACATCCACATCAGGAGCACTTAGTATGATCTGCTCCGTCAAATGCGCCTTGCTCCAGAAATGTCGCTTTTTCATCCCGCTGCGCCCGATAACTATCTTGGTTGTATCTGAAATATGGGCATATTCCGCAATCTGAGCCGGAACATCATCCCCTATGATCGTAGTGATCGACGCACCATTCTGCTCGGCAAATCTGATATTGCTCTGCAGTCTCGACTTATCTTCGTCTGAAAGCGTGTCATTATTTGTAGGTCTGACATAAATCGCCGTCAAAGTGGCATGAAAAGCATCTGCCATTTTGGCCGCTGCAGTAATGACCTTCGGATTTGAAGGAGACGGTGAGAGACAAACAAGAATGTGCTCGGCGTCTTCGGTATTTTTGTTCATATCAGCCTCTGCTTCCTTTCAGACATTCACTTTTTCGCCTGCTCTATTATATTACATATCCGGCTCCTTCGCTACATGCGGAAACATTTCTGAATTGCTCTTTGTTCGCCGAGAACGAGCATGGTCTTTTTGTCATCGAGAACCGTATCGGGCGTGACGGAAAGATTCATTTTCCCCTGTTCCTTTACCGCCATGATCGTTATGCCGTATTTCTTTCGTATATCGATCTGGCCGATGCTCTTTCCCGACCATTCCCTCGGTATCGGAACCTCGAATATGGCATGATCGTCATCCAGCTTGATGTAATCGAGAATATGTTCCGACGCATATCGTATGGCGGCCCATTCCGCGATCTGCTTTTCGGGATTGATAACCTCGTCCGCACCGTTGCGAAGCAGGAACTTTGCCTGAACATCGCGATCCGCTCTGGAGATGACAAACCGCCCTCCAAGCTCCTTAAGCAGTGAGGTCGTTTCCAGCGAACTCTGGAAATCCCCGCCAATGGTCACTATACAGATATCATAGTTATTGATCCCGAGCGTTCTCAGAAATGCTTCATTCGTACTGTCTCCGATCTGGGCGTCAGTCACAAGGGGAAGGATGTTGTTGATCCGCTCCTCCTCCTTGTCAACGGCCATGATCTGATGTCCCTGATCATGAAACTGCTTTGCAAGCAGCGATCCGAAACGGTTAACCCCAACCAAAAGTATCGATCTCATATTCCACCTTCGTCATCCTACGTTTATTTTTTCAACCGGCAGCTGCGCCACTTCAACTCCCCTGCTGTTGACCGCCGCATATATCAGAGTGAGTCCCCCTACCCGTCCGAGGAACATCAGAACGATCAGTATCATTCTGGATACCGGACCGATAAGAGTCGTTATTCCGAGCGAAAGTCCCACCGTTCCTATCGCGGATACAGTTTCAAACAGGCATTTTGAAAAAGGCAGGTCTTCAATAACACTTATCAGGAACGCTCCGGTCAGAGAAAGGAACAGATACAGCAAGAGCAAAGTTGCGGCGGTTCTGACTGTTTGCTCGTCTATCCTCCTTCCGAACATCCTGCAGCTCTTTCTGCGGCAGACAGCTGCTGCAGAATTTGCGATAAGTACCGCTGCCGTCGTGGTTTTCATTCCTCCCGCAGTGGAACCCGGAGAACCACCTATCAGCATCAGAATGATCGTCAGAGAAATGCCGGCGCTCGACATTGAACTCAGATCGGCTGTATTAAAACCGGCAGTTCTGGGAGTGATCGACTGAAATAAGGAAAGACAGATCCTTTCCTTCATCCCGAACATTGCAAACTCATTAAAAAAGTAAAACAGCGCAGGAAGCAGTATCAGCACCGCAGTAACTGTCAGGATCGCCTTGCTCTGCATTCGGTATTTTCGAAAATGAAATCTGTGTATGGCAATGTCTTCCCATGTCAGAAATCCGATCCCGCCGATGACAATCAGAAGGCTGACCGGGATCACTATCCCAAGGTTTCCCGCAAAAGAAGTTAGCGAAGAGAACTCGCCCGTCTTGTCACCCATCAGGTCAAAGCCCGCGTTGCAGAAGGCCGAGACAGAATGGAAAACCGCCATCCATATTCCCTTCAATCCGAAGGCAGAGCAAAACGACGGAAGCATCATGACAGCACCCGCAAGTTCCGTTATCAGAACTGCTTTATAGATGAATCCCAACAGTTTTACGAGTCCACCGACCTGATTTGCGGAGAGGGTCTCCTGAAGCAGGCTTCGCTGAAGAAGCGATATCTTTTTTCCTGACGCAGCCGCGATCATGGCGGTTATCGAAACTATCCCGAGTCCTCCGATCTGGATCAGGATCAGAATAACGACCTGCCCGAAAACAGACCAGTAAGTCGCCGTGTCCCTGATCACCAGACCGGTCACG
>JAFZNE010000081.1 GCA_017553035.1 Lachnospiraceae bacterium | reverse complement strand
ATCTGACAAAGGTATAGAAATCGGCGCGATCCGCTGAATTGTAGGCCTGTGAAAGGATACGCATGTATTCCGCCTCACCCTCGGCAATGATCTTTTCCGCCTCGGCCTTCGCTTCGGAAATATTAATGGCGATCTCGTTATCGGTCTGTGTACGTATCATCTTGGCATCCGATTCACCGGAAGCCGTAAAGGAAGCGGCAATATTGTTTCGTTCGGAGATCATTCTCTCATAGACCGCAGCCTTATTATCACTGGGAAGATCAAGACGCTTGGTTTCAACCGCTCTTAAGGTGATCCCGTACTGATCCATCGTATTGCCGATATTGTCCATGATAAGAGTGCTGAGCGCCCCGTCTCTCGAACTGATAACTTCGTTCTGGGCCATGCTGCTTATGACGTTCTTCATTGAGTTGTATACTATGGTGTTGATACGTCCCTCGGCGTTGGAAACCAGTGTAAGTGTCTGGGTAAATTTCAGAGGATCGGTGATCTCCCAGAGAACATAACTGTCCACAACCATAGTCTTCTTGTCTTCCGTGATAACGTCCGACTTGGTCAGATCGTACAGCAGAAGAGTTTTAGGAAGCGAATCCCTTGTCTGTATAAACGGTGTTTTGAATGACAGGCCGGCACTCTCAATAATTCTTTCGACCTTGCCGAATTCCTTGATAAGAGAATATTCATTTTCACGGGTAACTACAAGAGACTGTGAAAGGACGATGATCGCTGCGATAAGCACTACAGCCGCGATGATCAGCGGAATCTTTTTCTTTTTCCCTGTCGAAGTGTAGCGCGGGGTACCTTCCTGGTCCGTCCCGTTGTTGGTTGCATCTGTAAAGCCCTTTATCGCTTCCTCAAATTTCTTTTTGGGATCAAAATCTGCCATCAGTTTTCACCTCCGTTCTCCTCTGAAACAACCTCTACAAGACTTTCAAGCGGCAGGATCTTCTGCGTTCCGGTCTGAGAGTTGTCGATGATCACCTTAAGATCGGGCATGATCTCTTCCATGGTCTCATAGAACATACGCTGTTTGGTGATCAGCGGATACTTGATATATTCATCATAAAGTGAATTAAATCTTGCCACCTGTCCTTCAGCCTCATTGATCCTGGCTTCCTTGGCGGCATTGGCTTCCTTCAGGATCTGGTCGATCCTTGCCTCGGCCGCAGGAACCTGCTCGCTGCGGTATTTGTTGGCGTTGTTCACGGCTGTTTCGGCGCCCTGCTTGGCTGATTCAACATTCATGAAGGCTTCCTTGACTTCCGATGTCGGAGGTTCGGCATCCTGTATCGTGATATTTATAAGCTGGATGCCTATATCCTGCTGCTCGAGTCTTGCGGTGATCTTCTCGCGGATGTTGGACTGGATCTCATTCTTGCCTGTCGTGATCACGCTGTCTACCGTAAATGCGCCTATTTCCGAACGGATGCTTGACTGAGCGACATTCTTGAGGATCTCCACGGGATCCTGGGACGCGTACATGGCCTTGACAGGATCGATAACCTTGTATTCCACGTAGAAATCAACATTTACAAAGTTGAAATCCGAGGTGATCATCAGAGATTCATCCTCAACAGTGGTATTGGTCTCCATGATATAGCCGATGGGGAAACCCTTGATTGTCGTGTCAACCTTGTATACATGCTGTATAAAAGGTATTTTCATATGAAGACCGGAATCCGTAGTCGCCGAAGCTTTTCCAAAGGTGGTGACTACTGCGGCTTCCTGCTCGGTTATCGTGTAATACGCGTTGAAAAACAGCACCGCTAAGATCACTACGACAACACCGATCTTGATCAGTTTACTCATGCCTGATGATTGTTTCATGATGTTCCTCCCTGTGAATTATTAGTATATAGATGATAACATTTATCCTCTTTATGAATAAATGTATAAAGGAGCGAATTACAGAGTTCTATTTTGCGGATCATGCCCCGGAAACGAGACGTGGTGCCGGCCGTGTCAGTTCTTCACCATTGCGGGGAAGGAGAATTCGGCGTTTTCATCATCATCCTCCACCGAAACGGTATACCTTTTGGTCATGTAGCCTTCCATGGTAAGACGGATCGAGTGGACTCCGGGCTCTTTGGGGATGGAGAGTACTCCGCCTGTTATGGTCCCCTTGTAGACATCATCCACATATACCGCGGCACCGTTTGTACATTTAAAACTCATGATGGCTGTTCCCGTGTTTCCCGCAGGACTGCCGGTATTGCCCTGTGTGCTGCTGTCTGTACTGTCAATACTGCTTTGTGTGCTGTCAGAGCCGCCCTGAGCATTGTCACTGCCGCCCTGCGTGCTGCTGT
>JAFZNE010000080.1 GCA_017553035.1 Lachnospiraceae bacterium | reverse complement strand
TAAGGAGTATCGTGACCTGGGGTATTATTGCCCGCAATTTATCCGTGCCGCTGACGGAACATTTCCGACCGTTTCTTATAAGGACCGGGAATGCATCGTGTGGGGTGAAGAGTATTCAAAATACCGGTCGGCGGATGAACTTAAGGAAGCCGGCAATGATAAGGAGAAGATCACAGCGCATTTGGAAAGTGTCGAATTTGAACAGACAAGAGAGATCGATTTTGCAAAGCATATGTGAGGGAGAAGGGAAGTATTTATGAACAAAAATATCGCCATCATCCGCGGAGACGGGATAGGTCCCGAGATAACGGAACAGGCCTTAAAGGTTCTGGACCGGATCGCTTCAAAATATGGGCATACGTTTGTTTATACGGATGTTGATATGGGAGGCTGTGCTATCGACAAATGGGGCGAACCGCTGCCCCCGGAAATGCTGGATAAGTGTCTGACAGCCGACAGCGTTCTGCTCGGTGCCGTAGGCGGTCCCAAATGGAATGATGTTCCGGCCGCAATGCGCCCTGAAAAGGGATTACTGAAGCTTCGCTCCGGAATGGGAGTATACAGCAACAACCGTCCCGCGAAGATCTGGCCGCAGCTTGCCGGTGCGTCACCTCTTAAGAAATCGATCGTGGACAAGGGCATCGATTTTATCATAGTCAGGGAACTGATAGGCGGTATATATTTCGGAGAGCATAAAACCGAAGGAGCGGAAGGCTCGGCGGTTGCTACCGATATTTTGAAGTACAGCGAAGAGGAGATCGAGCGTATAGGCCGGATTGGCTTCGAAACCGCGCGTAAGAGGAAAAAGCGCCTTTGCTCGGTCGAAAAGAGCAATGTGCTTGATTCCAGCCGCCTCTGGAAGAAGGTTATGCATCGTCTTGCAGGAGAATACGGCGATATAGAGCTTTCGGATATGCTTGTTGATAACTGTGCAATGCAGATCGTAAAGGATCCTTCCCAGTTTGATGTTATCGTTACCGAGAATATGTTTGGAGATATTCTCTCCGATGAAGCTTCGATGATCACGGGTTCCATAGGAATGATCCCTTCGTCGAGTCTCGGGGCGACTTCCCGTGGACTGTACGAGCCTATCCACGGATCTGCTCCGGATATAGCCGGAACCGATACGGCAAACCCCATAGGAACGATCCTTTCAGCGGCCATGATGCTGCGTTACAGCTTCGATCTGCCGAAAGAGGCAGATGCGGTCGAAAATGCGGTAGGTGCTTTCCTGGACGCAGGTTATCGCACCGCGGATATCATGAGCGAAGGAATGAAGCGTGTCGGATGCTCGGAGTGCGGCAGGCTGATCCTGGAATATATTGATTAAAAAATAAAAGCCGAACAGGTGAAGAACCTTGCTCGGCGTTTTTGTGTGATAAGTCGGATCGGGTAGGAGCCAGCCTGCTCGATTGTGATAAATTAGTGATATCAGTTACAGTCTTGCAACACCTGTGTCTCTTGCGGCCTGTGCTACGGCAGCTGCGACCGTGGGGCCTACGCGCTTGTCAAATGCAGCGGGAAGTATGTATTCACGGTTCAGTTCTTCCGGAGAAACCATTCCGGAAAGGGCATATGAAGCCGCAACCTTCATTTCCTGATTGATATCTTTCGCGCGGACATCAAGCGCACCTCTGAACAGACCGGGGAAAACCAGCACGTTGTTGATCTGGTTCGGGTGGTCGGACCTGCCTGTGCCGACAATTGCTGCGCCGGCCTCTTTGGCATCTTCCGGCTCGATCTCGGGAACGGGATTGGCCATCGGAAATACGACCGCATCGGGTGCCATGGACCGGATCATTTCCTTTGAAACAATATGCGGGGCGCTGACTCCGATGAAAACGTCCGCGCCTTTAAGAGCGTCGGCGATCTTGCCGGAAAACTTCTCCGGATTGGTTACGGCAGCCATTTCAGCCTGCTCGGGATTCATTTCCACTCCTTCACAAAGGATACCGTTTTTATCCACCATTTTCAGATGAGTTACGCCAAGTGCCATCAGATGCTTACCGATCGCGATCCCGGCGGAACCTGCGCCGTTGATGACTACCTTTACATCGGAAATCTCTTTGCCGACTACGCGGAGCGCATTGATCAGCGCCGCACCGACCACGATCGCGGTACCGTGCTGGTCATCGTGGAAGATCGGAATATCACAGATCTCTTTTAGTTTACGCTCGATCTCAAAGCAACGGGGAGCGGCGATATCTTCAAGGTTGATCCCGCCGAAACTGCCGGAGATAAGGTAAATTGTCCTGACTATTTCATCAACATCCTTGCTCCTGATACAGATCGGAAATGCATCAACATCGCCGAAAGCCTTGAAGAGAGCACATTTACCTTCCATAACAGGCATTCCCGCCTCGGGACCGATATCACCCAGACCCAGAACGGCGGTTCCGTCGGTGATGACCGCTACCAGATTGGAGCGGCGCGTGAGAGTAAATGATTTATCATAGTCTTTTTGTATTTCCAGACACGGAGCCGCAACTCCGGGCGTATAAGCCAGAGACAGCTCATCTTTATTGCTGACCGGAACACGCGAGATGACCTCGATCTTACCGTTCCACTCTCCATGCAGTTTCAGCGATTCCTCAGCGTAATTCATCTGTGATCTCCTCCATTTACGATAAATGGTTTATGTCGTTATCCGGCATGATGTTTCAGTATAAGACTTTTTTATCCAATTGACAATGTATTTAGCCCGAATATCTTATCGGCCAACGCGACGGTTTCCTCCTGCGTTCTGTTTTCATCTCTGTAGATCGTTCTGAAGCCGGAATTTTCAAGTTCGTCATAACATTCTTTTGAACAGATGCGTGTAAGTATTTCACGATAATTATCCAGAGCGGCCTGCGGATCAGGCTCCTCCAGCATGAGCCGGTAAAGGAACTGCTTCTCTGGATCGGGGCGGTCGAAGAACCGGTGAATGGAGATCTCGGGATCGGAAAGCATTACCAGTACATGCCCGGTGTCGGAAATTTTATGAAGTGTTTCGATGCAGATATTGGTATCAACGAATATCTTTTTGTCCTTCATTTCCGGCTTGGCAAGAAGCTCTTCAAGGATCTGCAGCTCTACGATCTCACATTCTTTTTTGACATTGTTTATCCAGGTGACATACTCGTCGGGCGTTCTGCGGATAAACTCATGCCAGTCCTGAAGATCGCGTGTGTATGTGAGATTTGGAAACTCCCTGCTGTCCAGCTCGGGAAGCTTTTCATCATGATAATTCTCCTCAAGGGCGATCCCGTTGTGTTTCTTTGCCAGATTCTTTACGATAGTGGATTTTCCTGCATATGATGTGCCTATAACAAAATAAACATTTCTAAGATCCATACTGTCTGTCTCCTTTATAGCAATTAATGTACTCTCCTCGTCCTGTCAACTTCGTATGCAATATACTCATGATCAAACTCATAACCAAGTTTTTCAGCCAGGCGGACTGAATTCATGTTTTGCGCATCCCAGCTCGGATACAGATCTTCTTTCAGACATCTGAGGATAAGCGCTGAACAGGCGACAGTCGCAAGCCGGTTCCTTCTTTCGGATTCAACGGTATCGACTTCAATTTCTATTCCTTCTTTGTATCTGGTATAAGAGGACGCACCGGATACGATCCTGCCTTCTTTCAAAATGACGATCCCCCTGCCAATGTCAAGATACTGCTGCTTGTCGGCAAAAGAAGAAACAAAATCTCTTGTCACAGGGTCTTCCATACACTTGTCATAAAGATCTGAATCGATTTCCTTTATCTCATACTCATCCGGAAGCATGTCTATGTTCTTCTGCAAAGCAGCCGTATTGAATTTTGTGTCCTTCTTGATGGCATATCTGGTCACTCTTTTGGCATTGGGATAAACTTCTTCTATCATCGCCGCCCATGCCTCGTTCTGCGGAGTAATGATCGCAAAACCTTCCGGCTTGCTCTCTAAAAGCTCCCGGTTCGGTTCTCCTGCCACGAAGCCAAAACAGCCTACATATGCAAAAGCAGATACCGGCTTGTCGGGATCGGTAACATAAATCTTCCCCATTACCTTTTGAACACAGGAGTATATCAATGTTTCCTGCCAGCCTGCAAACAAATCTTTCACTTTGGAAGTATCATTTAACACTGCAACCATTTTCACACCACCGATCACAACTCTTTTGCCAGCAGCCAGAAGCCCTCATCCGGTTTTGGCCGCATATTATCATCCACCGCACACGGATCAAAATAGCAGTCTTTAATCTTTGTAACAAACCCTTGATTCCGGTACAATTTTATATTACGTTCTTCTTCCGGGCCTACACCTATCGTTGCCCGGGTGAAACCGGCTGCCTTAAGCCGGGCCAGCACTTCGCGGAGAAGCGCGGTTCCTATTCCTTTTCCGCGAAAATCTTCCCGAATGCGGAATGCACATAAATAAGCTGTATTTTTTCCATCAGCGAAATCTTTATCATCCAGATTATAAAATACGTACAATTCGCCGATCAGCTCGCCTTCATTTTCTACCGTCCAAAAAACAGCATTACCTGTCTCAATGTTGTTGTAAAAATACCTTGCAGTGGATGGAGCCGTGTTAACATCCGGATATTCCCACAATTCCAGCATCTCAGTGCCGGAAGCTTTACGTATAAGCAATTACCGTCATCTCCTTTGTTGAGTCTAAAGTATTTCGAAGGAAATTATTATAATATCACAGCTGTTCCCTCCTGAAACGGTTTCCCTGTGTAGCTTTCAGAATACCACTGCCCTTCAAGCTGCTTGAATGACGGTTCTGCCGGAATGATAAGTGCCTTCCTATTCAAGTCTGTCACTCCCACCTATACACAGCATCGATGATCTTTTCATCCTTCATTTTTATCACGAAGTTGCCCTGAAGCATCTTGTCCTCTTTCCCTTCGCGGTACATTACGAAGTAGGTCGAAGTGATGAAGCCGCGCAGATATCTTGCGTTATAGACATTCACACCCGTAAGTTCAAACGGTCCGTTCAAAACGAGGTCATCTCTCTTCAGCGCGGATCGAATGATATCATCGGTCTCCCGATGGAACGCCTCTACCTCGCTAGTTACGCTGTGGATGGCGGTTTCTTTTCCGAGGAAGAGGCCGTCGGAAGGATCGATATCCTTTATCACGGAAAGGATTGTAGGACGGTCGGCAGTCTCGAAGCGATAGGCATTCGCGCCGCGCAGTGCGTTAATCATAAGCGCTCCGGTAAAGTAGCTGGACATCCTGATTGGAAACAGGAATTTCGGTTTTGTTATCACAGTGCGCATCTGCTCGATCAATGCGTT
>JAFZNE010000079.1 GCA_017553035.1 Lachnospiraceae bacterium | reverse complement strand
CTTTCAGACCCTCAAGCTCCATCAGGAAGCAGATACGAACAACTTCACCACCGAGCTGCTCTACAAGCTTGACGATCGCTTCGATGGTGCCGCCGGTTGCGATCAGATCGTCGATAATAACGACCTTCTGGCCGGGCTGTATAGCGTCCTTATGGATCTCAATAGCTGCAGTTCCGTATTCAAGCGCATATTCCATCTTAACGGTCTCGCAGGGAAGTTTGCCCGGCTTACGTGCGGGCACAAAGCCCTTACCAAGTGAATAAGCAACCGGAACGCCGAAGATGAATCCGCGTGATTCGGGTCCTACCACAACATCAAAATCCACATCCTTAAGTCTTGTGATCAAAGCATCGATCGAATCCTTAAGTCCGTCGGGATCCTGAAGGATGCTTGTTACGTCCCTGAACATGATCCCGGGCTCCGGAAAATCAGGTATGGTTCTTACATAGTCGGCAATGTTTTCTCTTTTCATTATGTTAATCCCTTTCATTTTTTATAATATGTTACTATTCAGAATCCGTACTTGGTAACCGATCTGAACTTCTCTCCCGCCTTCAATACCGGGCTGATAAACTTCGGCTCGTTGATCGCATTCGGGAAGAACTGTGTCTCAAGGCATACCGCGCATCTCTTACCGTACTGTGCACCGCCTTTACCTGTCTGGGGCGTTATGAAATTACCCGCATAGAACTGTACACCCGGAAGGTCGGTATACACCTTCATCTTTCTTCCGGTCTTCTCACATTCGAGCTGTGCAAAGAAATCGCATCCGCTGCTTGTTTTATCGATCGCAAAATTATGATCATATCCTCCGCCGTACCCGATCTGCGTATCCTCGGCATTGATCCTTTCTCCGATCACATGAGGAGTCGTAAAATCAAACGGTGTTCCGGCAACAGGCCTTATCTCGCCCGTCGGGATTGATTCCGATGTGGCGGGTGTGAAATTCGATGCCTTCATCATCAATATCTGTGCCATCGCCGCTTCCGTTCCCGCGGTATGTCCGGCAAGGTTGAAATAGGAGTGATTGGTCATATTCAGTACGGTGTCCGCATCGGAAATGCCCTCGTAAATGATCTCGAGTTCATTGTCCTCATTGACCCTATAAGTAACCGAAACACTCAGATTACCGGGGAATCCTTCATCTCCGTCGGGTGATTCCAGTGAAAACTTCACCGAAATGCCGTCCTCGCCGATCTCTGCCCTATACATTCTCTTATGGAAACCATTTGCAAAACTGCTGTGCAGATTGTTATCATCCTGATTCTGTTCAAGTTCGTACTCACGGCCGTTCAATGTGAAACGTGCCTTTGCGATACGGTTAGCGCTTCTTCCGATCACGCTTCCGAAGAAGCAGGGATTTAACTCATATCCTGTAACACTGTCGAATCCGAGAACAATATCATCAAACTTGCCGTCTTTGTCAGGCACAAAAAGCGAAACCGTATTTGCGCCGAAATCGGTCACTTCCACCGCCATGCCTTCAGAATTCTGAATCCGGTACAGCGTTGCTTCCTCTCCCTTTTTGGTTTTGCCGAAACTCCTTGTTGTAACACTCATTTCCTCCCCACCTTTCTCTTATATATGCAGAATCTGTATTCCAGATCCCAATAAGTCTCTTCCTCCGAAATCGAAACGCACTCCCACTCATCATTTTCATCCAGATTCGGGAAATACGCGTCCGCCTGATATTCATGATCGATCTTCGTAATATATGCCTCGTCGCAATACGGCAGAAGCTGTTCGTAAATGCTCTGTCCGCCGATCACATATACTTCCTCGGGCTTGACGTCGGCGATCTTCTCAAGCAGCTCGTCGATGCTCAATACTGTCTCGGCATCCGCGATCGAGTATTTCGGATCCCGCGTCAAAATGATGTTGCGCCTGTTCTTGAGCGGTCTCCCTCCGGGAAATGTATCCATCGTCTTTCTTCCGAGTACGACCGTCTTCCCGAGCGTTTCACCTCTGAAAAATCTCTGGTCCGCAGGAATGCTTACCAGGAGCTGGCCTTTATTTCCTATGGCCCAATTCTTGTCAACTGCCGCAATTGCTCTCATTTACATCTCCCCATTCCTTATGTTCCGATTCATATAAAACCTGTTACAGGTCACTGCATCTACAATGATAACACTTCATCTGCGTACCCGCAAGCTATTACTTTTTCCATCGGGGAAACACTGATTTTATCATCGTTTCCTCAGGATTTGATCCGGTTGATCCTCACTACCCGGACATTATTATCCTTCAGTATCTTTACGTAATCAAGCTCGGAGACCAGGTTCCCTGCCTGCGTTATCAGTCCGTCCACGCCAATCTTAATGAAAGAATACTCTCTCCCTTGCACATTCATATCAAGATCGATCGAACCGTCATCATGTATATGTGGTGAAATTCCGGTCTCCCCGTCCTGAACCAGGTGTTTAACCGCCTGAAGAAAGATGTCATAAGCGATCTCGCCGTACTCAACGGCATCCCGAAGATTGTCGAGCGTCACAAACTCGGAAACATACATAGTACCCGGCACCCATTCGGAATAAGTTGCCGCCTTATTCGTAAATGCGGTGACATTCAACCTTGCGTCGTCCTTCTTCCTGTACAGCTTCCTGGTATTATCTTCATAGATCACATAAAAGCAGGAATTCGGATGCCCCGAAGGCTCTTCGGCCTCCTCGCTCACAGTCTTACCCAGGCATCGGCGCAAGCCCTTGTACAGTTCCGCAACCGTTTTCATCGAATACAGGCCGAACTCGTTCGGTATCTCAGTATATTCATTTTTCAGATAATAGACTCCATTTTTCTTCATTATGATCTGAAAATACTGTCCCGAAGCCGACATAAAGCCGATTATCTTTTTTTCCTTTACCTGATCCGGTAAAGCTGCTGAATCATTATTTTCTTTCATAGATGACCTCATTTCATCTGAACTTAATTCTCATCCCCACCGATGCATGCGTCTTTCCAGCTCATTATATATCATTTTACCGGTCTGTGCAAGGCGAAACAGTGATATTTCCGCTATTTCATCATATTGATCCCACTGACTTGACAACAAATCTTTTAGCGTTACAATGATACTTGTTGTATAAAATTTACCTTTTGGGAGAAATATCATGAATCCTATCAAAAAAGCATATTGCCGGGTATTCCAGCAGGTAATGCATGCCGCGATACCCATCCTGCCTTACCGCAAGCCCACCGTTCTCAACAATATGAACGAGCTCGCGGCAATGTTGAAAAATAAAGAGATCAAGACCGTTCTGCTCGTTACCGACAAAGGCATTACAAGTTTCGGGCTTACCAAAGACCTTGAAGACGCTCTTACGCGTAACAATATCCGCTGTGTGGTATTCGATGAGACCGTTCCGAATCCCACCACATTTACGATTGAGAAATGTGCGGAAATGTACAACAGGGAAGGCTGTGAAGCCCTGATCGGCTTCGGCGGCGGCTCTTCGATGGACTGCGCCAAGGCCGCGGGAGTCAGGATCGTCAAGCCCAACGTGCCTTTTATCAAAATGAAGGGCATTTTGAAAGTCTTAAAGCCCATCCCGCTGCTTATCGCAGTTCCCACTACCGCGGGAACCGGAAGCGAGACTACCGTTGCAGCGATCGTTACCGATTCGGAGACCCGTCACAAATACCAGATCAGCGATTTTCCGCTTATTCCGAGATATGCGGTGCTCGATCCGAAGGTAACCGTCAGTCTTCCGCCCCATCTTACCGCAAGCACCGGTATGGACGCGCTGACACACGCTGTCGAAGCTTACATCGGCAATTCGACGACCAGCGAGTCCCGCAGGGACGCGATCCGCGCCGTAAGGCTCATTTTCAAATATATCCGCAAGGCATATAAGGACGGCAGCAACTTAAAAGCACGCCGCAAAATGCTCCACGCTTCGTTCTACGCGGGCAGCGCATTTACGAAGTCATATGTCGGCTACGTTCACTGCGTAGCTCACTCACTCGG
>JAFZNE010000078.1 GCA_017553035.1 Lachnospiraceae bacterium | reverse complement strand
CGCCGGTAACTGATACAGCGGTTTCAACAGGTGATCCGGATGACTCCAATGATCCGGGTCCGTCTGACTAAGTTTTTTCAGTTTGAACAGACGGGGTATCTCAACAGCGAAATTGATCTGCCATGAGATACCCCTTTTTATTTGAATCGTGCCATCATCAGATTTGTTATTTACGGGGAAAAGGAGAAGAAAAATGAAGATCAGAAAGCTTATTGCAGGATTGCTTTTATTGTCAGTCTTTTTTGGGACTGCCTGTTCCGGAACGAAAGTAACAGAAGGTCCGGCCGGAGGGAAAACGGATGTTAGCACAGCCGACTATTCGTCCAAAACACCGGAAGAGATCTGTGCATCTTTGTCATTGGAGCAGAAGGCTGCCCAGATGATCCAGCCCACTCTTTACAACTGCCCGCCTTCACGTATGAAGAATGTCGATTACGGTTCTGTTCTTTCGAGGGTAGATGACTGGCCGATGCCGACAGATACCGAGTGGATGGGTATAGTTAATGACTATCAGAAGTTCGCTATGCAATCTGACGCGGGCATTCCGTTTATTTACGGTAACGACAGCCTCCACGGCGTAAACTTCGCTTCGGGCTGTGTCATTTTTCCGCACAACATCAATATCGGCGCCGCCAATGATGCCAAGCTTACGGAGGAGTACGGAAAACTTGTCGGAAGTGACATTGCACACACGGGAATGCTGCTTAACTTCTCGCCCTGCGTCGCTACTGCAGCCGATCCGAGATGGGGACGTACGTATGAATCTTATTCGTCCGACAGCAGGATCGTAACTGATCTTGCGGTTGCCTATACGAGGGGCCTTCTCTCTGAAGGAGTGATCGTTTGTCCCAAGCACTTTTTCGGTGACGGAATGACGGCTTTCGGGACAGGTGAGGATCCTGATACGATGCTTATCGACAGGGGTGATGCCCGTCTGTCTGAAGAGCAGATCAAAGATCAGCTATCCATCTATCAGGCCCTCGTCGATGAAGGTGTTCAGGTAATAATGCTTTCGCACTCGTCGCTTAACGGTACCAAGATGCATGAGAATGAGAAATACATCAGCATACTTAAAAACGATATGGGATTTAAGGGAATCGTCCTTTCGGATTGGGATTCGATAATGAACTGTTCAGGCGCGACATATAAGGACAATATCATTATCGGCGTCAATGCCGGCATAGACATGTTTATGACGGATACCGATCATGAGGCGGCATTGAGCTATATTATCCAGGGTGTAAAAGAAGGCCGCATCAGTGAAGACAGGATCAGTGATGCTGTTACGAGGATCATAAGGGTCAAGAAAGAGGCAGGCCTCTTTGAAGATCCTTTCCTGGAAAAGCTGAATCCTTCATACGAATACGGCAGTCAGAGATCGCACGAAGTAGCACGTCAGCTGGCAGCCGAATCGTTTGTTGCGTTGAAGGCCGGTGACAATATGTACATCGAGCCCGGCATGAAAGTATTTGTGTGCGGTCCCGCGGCGGATGATGTCGGTGTACTTTGCGGCGGATGGACCAACTGGTGGCAGGGTTCGACTGACCACGACTTTAACGAAGGCATGGGTTCTGCAGTGCATTTCGTTGAAGGTGCGTCTATAGTGGAAGCGCTAAAGGATGCCGGTGAGAAAAATGGTTTCGAGGTCATTACCGATACAAATCTGATAAACACTTGTGATATGGTATTGCTCTGCATCGGAGAGGAACCTTATGCCGAGTGGTATGGTGATACGGCCGATCTCTCGATAACAGGTTCTTCGGGACTGAATGGAAATGCCGAAGCCATAAAGCTTGCAACCGGATCAGGTCTTCCGACGGTCACGCTGATCGTTGCCGGCCGTAATGTTATCATCAGCGACTATCTGGATAACTGGGATTCCTGCATTATGCTTTACCTTCCCGGTTCGGAAGGCGGCAATGCCGTTGCGGATGTGCTTACGAAGAAAACAGATCTTACGGGAACGCTTGCCATGCCTTATTATTCGTCAGTTGACCAGATCGGTCAGAGCGTGTGCTGGAAAGACATCGGCTGGAACGCGTTTAAGGGGTAATCTAAGTTTTACTTCGAATTGATGTTTTCGAATGTCAGCTTGAACTTCTCGTTGTGATCGATCGCCCAGTCGACTGCCCATTCGGATTCGAAGAGCACTACGGGCTCATCGTCCCTGTCTAACACAAGAAGCGAAGTCGAAGTGAGTGTCATTTCCTTCGGATCGAACCCTTCGACATCGGATTTTGCCCAGCGGGCAAGCCTGTAGGGAAGAGGAGTCCTTACGATATCCACGTTGTATTCGGACTTAAGTCTGTATTCAAGAACGTCAAACTGAAGGATACCTACAACGCCCATAACATAGGTCTCTGTACCGATGTTCGGCTGCTTGTAGAGCTGTACCGCACCTTCCTGGGAAAGCTGTTCGATTCCCT
>JAFZNE010000077.1 GCA_017553035.1 Lachnospiraceae bacterium | reverse complement strand
CGTCCGATCTGCCGGTAATCTTCCTGCAGCCTGCTTTTCCGTCAAGTCCGGGATTGTCCGAATACTCGGCACGGCCTGATCCCATTCCCGAAAATGCGGAAGTATCGGCTCTGTCATCAAAGTTCTTTGAAACAAGAATTTTCTCGCCTTCATCAGGTGTGTCGGCAACTATCTCCTCCGTTATGACTTCATTATCATATACGATCGGAGTGACCACCGGAACCTGAGCGGGTTTATCGCCCTCATAACCGGTGAGGTCGATCGAAATAACCGATCTTGCGGGGATCGTTATCCCCTTAGAGGCATCATAACCGCCGATACTCCGGAAACACTTTTCATCCGACTTACAGTCATCTCCGAACTCGGTTAAATACATGGCGCTGTCGGTAACCGTATAACCGTCCGCAGCCAGCCTGTATGAAAATTCCCTGTCCGAATTGTTCACGAGAACGATCGCCATCTTATCCTTGTAAGGTGAAACGAACGCGCTCACCTTTGCCCCGGAATCCTCTGCTTTCGCTTCAACTCTCGTATATCCGGGCCTGATAAACTGCGAATAATGGCGCATTGCGTAATAATTCGCGGTAAGTCTCCATTCCCCCGAAGAATTGACTTCAACAAGATCGGCAGATTCGAACCTGTCCGGATGCATATCATCCCAAACACCGCTCCAGTACAGATATGCGGTCATATTGGCACAGGTCAGCGCATAATACAGCAGTTCACAGGTCTGGATCCCTTTTCCTATATAATACTCTGTCTGCCAGCGTCTGATATCTTCAAAATATTTATTGATCCCGGTAAAATTAGCCAGATAGCTTGCCGGCTGAACCGTATTTGTGTTGCTGTCGCCGTTTCCTCCCACATAAAGATGATAAGCCACTCCGTAAAGAGCTTCCGGCTGTTCTTTGACGATATCGCTTGTATATCCCATCAGATCGGAAGGTACGCAGCTCATACTCTCGGGTCCGATCATCTTGGGAGCATCATCGCCGAATTCCTTGTGCATAGCATTGTAAACCGCAAGGAATGCCTTCGCATAGGATGCTTTTGTCTCGGTTTCCTTCTTCGCGAACTGACATCCCGCATAATCATCGGGCGCAAAATCAACTTCATTCTGGATCGACAGATAATCGATCTGTATTCCGTATGATTTATAATATTTCAGGGAGTCCACCCACCACTGCGCGTATTCATCGTAAACGTATTCGCCGGCGGCGTTCTTTGCGAGTGTTCCGTCGCCTTTTGATATAGAATTGTCCGACTTAAGATAAGCAGGGGGCGACCAGCAGCACATAAGAACGATAACCTTTTCGCCGTAAGCGGCTGCACGTTCTCTTGCTTCCTTATAGTTTCTTGCCATTGTAACAGCATTCGCGGCCTTGCCCTCGACATTGTATCCGTATTCATTTTTGAATCTCAAAATGGTCAGCTTGGCATCGCTGAACAATGCATCGAGTCCCGCTTCCGAATTCTTGGCATTGAGCAGTTTCTCGCCGTACCAGGTGTACGCGGCGCCGAAGCCGTCCATCGTCTGATAGGTCTGTGAAATATCCACAACGACCGGAGTCAGGTTCATATCCGCGTTGTCCAGGATATTTACAGAGGCTGTACCCTGTCCCTCGGAACCCGTTCCGTTCTGTCCTTCCGTTCCTGCCTTGCCCTGCTCTCCCGTGCTCGTCCCATTCTGCCCTTCCACACCGGTATCAGGTGCCTGTGTCAGAGTCTGGCCCTGGGTTACGCCTTCCGCGCCCGCACCTTCCGGTCCTTTGTTTCCGCCCGAGCATCCGCAGATCAGCAATGAAAAACACAACAGTAGAGCCGTTAAGACTCTGCTGTTGCATGAAAATCTATACTGTCGTTCATTTTTTTCAATCATCTTCATACTCCGTTTCTCTGTTCCTGGCCTTGTTCTTCTGCGCAGACTGTTTGATCTGCTTGCGCAGGATGAACGAATATTCCGCAAATGCCGAATACAGGGCAACAAGTGAAGCTCCGAGCAGGAACGACGCGATAATATCCGTAAACCAGTGTGCACCGCTCAGGAATCTGGTAAGCACCGCAAGCAGCATGAGCAGCATTGCACAGGCAAACACCACGCGTCTCGTGCTCTCTTCCTTAAGTCTCTTGTAGAGCGCGATGATCGCTGTTCCCAGAACCGTTACCGCCATAAGGGTATGCGATGAAGGGTATGAAGCCGCGAGCTCTTCGCCTTCAAGTACCGGTCTGTAATTAATTACGATAACCTTGTCGAAAACAATGTAAAATACAGCCATGATCACGTAAATTACCGCCAGTGCGTACAGATCGGGATCAACGCCCGTAAGGCTCTTTCTACGTATCAGCTCGTAGATCCCGAGAGCGGCAAATCCGACAACCACCAGGATCACGATTATCCCGAAGAAAGAAGACAGGGCATACCACATCTTACTGTAGCCCACAACCTTTTTCACCGCATTGTTGAGCAGCGAAAACCCGACTTTGCTCTCAAGAGGCCCAACGGCCTTCCTGTCAATAAATCTTATCAGGATCGTGAAAAATGCGAAGCATCCAAAGAGAATGCCCGATATTTTTAACTTTTTCATATCCATTTTGAAAATCCCCCCATTTTAAACTCTCTTACTCGTCATATCCTATTGCCAGGATCGTAAATGCCTTGTCCTCGCTGCCTTCAGCCATCTTCACTTCCAGTGTGTGTTCCGCTGATTCTTTCTCATTGAGTATCAGGATCACATTGCAGTTATTCCACGCCCCCTGTGAATAACCGTCCGCTGTTGCAACCGGTTCTCCGTCGATCAGGAACTGCGCCGTGCCGAAATCCTTATTTGACGAGGTTTTATAATTAATCAGGATATTTTTGCATCTGATCTTAAGCTTCAGCGGCTCATTCGAACTTCCCGCCTTATGATACAGATTATTCGCAAATGAAGCTTTCTTGGTAAAATACATCTGAACGACCGCATCATCTGTATCCGAGAAACTCCCCGGATTGAAATACAGCCGGTCGAGCTTGGTATCACGGGAATCAAGCATTATCAGATCCTTAAAATCAGCTCCCGAATAATCATTATCCGGAACCTTTATCTTTTCGGAAGGCTCCTCCTCGTCCACTGTCTTTACCAGATTCATCAGGCAATCCTTCATAAACCTGTGCCCGTAAGAAGTGGGATGGTATTCATCCGCAAAATACAGAGCTTCCGCTATCCTTGTATCGGTATTTGTCCTGTATACCGCTTTTCTGATGCTGACCTGCTGAACACTGTAGTAATTTCCGGTCTTGATGTAGTTATCCTGCATATTCCAGTTGCCGCGCTTGACGGAATACAGAAGTATGACCGCACAGTCTTCATTGGCCTCGAGCGCCCGCCTGATAAGACTTTCCATCGCTCTTCCCTTTGTGGGCTCATTATAATCATTGATCGCAAATTCGATTATCAGAAGATCTGGGTCAGCGCCGAGAAGGCCCACAACATCCTGCTGATACCGTATGATACCGAGCGCCGAAGGTGTTCCCGAAAGTCCCGCATTGACAAAATGCAGATTTGAGCCGTCACCGGGACAATATGTCGACCGGAATTCATCCGCAAACAGATATGCATATCCCTCGTCGTTCGTCTTGGCCAGCGCTCCCTCGGTTACCGAACCTCCGAGCGCGCACATATATACATCCTCACCGTTTCGCGCCTTTTCGATCACGCGCTTTAAGCGGTAGTTATTGCCTGTAGACAGCAGGGATTTCTCGATCCCTTCCTGATACAGCTCCGCCGGGCTCATCGTAGGAGTCGGTGTCGGTTCTTCTGTAGGAGTCGGCTCTGCTGTAGGAGTCACCTCGTTTGCGGGTGTAGATGTATCCGCAGCAGTATCCGCCTGACCTTCGCCTGTATTGCCGGTATTCTGAGAATCCGTATTTTCCTTCGGATCTGAAACAGTCATCGTTACTTCCCCCTTGTCATTATCAGGATCCGGTGTCCCTTCTTTCGAGCCCGAGCAGCCTGCCATGCAGACGGCGGCCAGCATCAGACAGGCAGCACCTGCAAGAAGCCTGCTGCCGTATTTCCTGTTGATCATTATGTTATCTCCTGTTTTTATATCATTTACATTAGCTTTACGGAAACACCGATCATGCGTTTCCCAAATAATTATCCCATTTTACAAATATTTTACCAGCTCATCTCTCACGCCGTCATACTCTTCGTCGGCAAGTCCGAAGCTCATTGCCCTGTATGACCAGGCCGCGCGGCCGATATTATACTTCTCGAAGGCTTTGTTAATCTCGCGGTACCATTTTACGGTATCCGAAGGATCCGCATTATTAACCACGCCATATTCGCCGCAATACAGGTACTTGTCGCGTTCCGCCGCTATCTTCACGGCCTCCGCCATCCTGTCCTCAAAATAGCCCGAGTCCAGCATCGAATCCGGATCGCGGTTCACGTCCTTGAAGCCCGTAGGTCTTCCCGCAAGCTTCGCGGTCTCGTCCATATATTCCCTGTAAGTATGGTCAAATGAAAATCTGAAATCCTGCGGCATCCACTCCACCCAGTGAGCTCCCTGATGCGTAAAAATATGCGGTCCGTTGAAATGAAAAGTATACGCGATCCACTTATCATTCGGGTCGGGAAGTTCTCCGATCACCGTACAGCTGTTGCACTTGCATCCTCCGATCACTATAACGTTCATGGGTGCATAAAAACGTATCCTCGAGATGCAGTGTCTGATTATCTGATTCCACGGTTCGGAATATGCCTCATCGGTAATGTCGCTCAACAGGTCAAATGCCACCGAATCACTGTATTTTCCGTATTTTTCGGCAACATGGGCCCAAATCTCGTAAAATTTCTCCTGCAGGATCTCACTTTCAAAGAAATCGCCGTATTTCTCATTATTGATAAACTCATATCCGTCGGCCTTGTGAAGGTTGATCACGACGTTGAGCTTTCTGGCCCTGCACCACTCTATCACCTTATCGATATAGGCAAACCCCGATGTTTTGAAATTACCGCTCCGGTCGACTATCAGGTCGTAATCGATCGGCAGCCGCACGTGGTCCAGTCCCCAGCTTTTGATAACATCAAAATCATCTTCAGTGATAAACGTATCAAAATGAGCCTTGATCATGCTGTCACTCTGTGAAAACCAGCCACCCAGATTGATGCCTTTTCTGAACCCCTTCCACTCGCGCAGAACCGCTTCACCCATAAACTCTTCTCCTTATGTCGCGGACACTATAAGACCCGTCCCCATAACAGGTCTCATTTTCACCCGGAAACACGCAATCATCCATTTACACAATACCACAAAATCCGCAAAACAACAAGTTAAAAAGTTCTTAAGTTTGATCGGAAAAACGGTCGTGAGAAGTTGATCTCAATAAAAACGGAAACCCCCACATCGTAAAACATGGAGGTCTCCGTAAAGATCAACTCAATATTGAATTGTTTTATTTATACAGTTCAACAAGCTTCTCAAGGTGAGCAAATCTTGCCTTAGCTGCATCTTCGGACTCCTTGAAGAGTCTCTCTGCTCTCTCGGGGAACTTAACCTTCAGCGAGGTATAACGTGTCTCGTTGTTGAGGAAGTCCTGATAAGTCTCATCGCCTGCCTTGCTGGTCAGGGTGAAAGGATTCTTGCCTTCTGCCTTGAGAGCAGGGTTGAATGAGAACAGATTCCAGTAGCCTGCAGCAACAGCCTTCTTCATCTCATCCTGGCAGTGGTTCATGCCGCCCTTAACTCCGTGGAGTTCGCAAGGAGCATAGCCGATGATAAGTGAAGGTCCGTTGTAAGCCTCAGCCTCGGTAAGAACCTTAACTGCCTGTGCAGGGTTAGCGCCCAGAGCGATCTGTGCAACATATACATAGCCATAGCTCATAGCGATCTCAGCAAGTGACTTCTTGCCAACTTCCTTACCTGCTGCGGCAAACTGGCAAACCTCACCGATGTTGGAAGCCTTAGATGCCTGTCCGCCTGTATTGGAGTACATCTCGGTATCGAATACCATAACGTTGACATTCTCACCGGATGCAAGTACATGATCGAGTCCGCCGAAGCCGATATCATATGCCCAGCCGTCGCCGCCGAAGATCCAGACGGACTTCTT
>JAFZNE010000076.1 GCA_017553035.1 Lachnospiraceae bacterium | reverse complement strand
CTTTTTTCTCTTCCTCTGTTTCGTCATATTCTCCGTATTCACAGCCGGCATTTTCAACACGTATCCTGTCGACGAGTTCTCCCTCATGATACAGTTCGACCGTTCCTCGTCCGTTTCCGCCGTTCCATAAACGGTTATGTTTTTTCTCGCCGTTCGGGGACTCATAATTTACCAGGAGCATGTCCGCTTTCTCACAGGTAAGATCGGTGACCATACGGTCATGGCGGTTTTCCTGCTCAACATGCCAGATGATCTGAGAGTCTGTTTCGTGGCAGTCGAATTTCGTTTTGGTATGTGTCCAGACTTTTGAAAAATTGAATTCATAAGGTGTTCCTTCATACCAGAAAGCAGAGAGAAGTTTTCGCTCAAGAGCGATCAATCCCACTTTCGGTCTTCCGCCGCCTATGTCAAATACGCTGTTTTCCAGCTTTTTTCCTGTCAATTCACTGGTAAGATTGCACGAGCTGATCCATACCCAGGGAGATGTAAAATCCTTGCCCCAGTTCTTATCCGCATACCCATATGACGTCTCGGGAGTTACGATATATTTTTCACCGTTCCAGATCACTTCGCCTTCATATTCCGTCTTCATGCCCTCGGCATGCCAGAACATCTCAAAAGCCTGAAGGTCACGCATCGGTTCGGAAGCTCCGTATCCTACGTTGAATGCCACCTTTTTATCGATCTTCAGCTTCCATGACATGCTTCCGGACTGGCACATCCACTCGGGATGAGCCTTGGCGTCTTCCTCGGAAATCGATACGGAACCCTTTGTCTTATCTTCGGTAAGATAACAATCATCGCCTTTTACCCGGAACGGAACACCATAATCCACTTTGATCTCTTTCCATCCGAAGAAGCGGTGTAACTGGGCTGCATCTTTCCCCCATGCTCCGGCTTTGACCATGAGATATGACGGCTTGATCCCCTTTTCCTTATTTTCGGGAAGCTGCCCAAATACAGGATTTTCCGCACCAGATTCCGGATTGCACAAGAAAAATTCGATAAAAAACGGTTTCTCTTCTCCGGTTGTTTCATGACGTCCGGTAAATGAATGCCACCACCAGTCATATCCGCACCTCGACTGTTCGCCGAAGAGCTGGCAGGCATTTCGGGAAATATCATGAGTGTTAAACATCTTTTATCTCCTTATAAAAATCCGCTATTTTAAACATTTTCCAGACATTTTTTACGAATGGAGCCGGCATTGATCATTTTAAAACACCTTAGGGAAATGATGTTTTATCAGCGTTTCCTTAGTCATCGATACCCGCCCGCTTAAACTGTGTATTGTACAACTCGGTATATACTCCTCCGAGTTTGACCAGATCTTTGTGCTGGCCACGCTCGACGATCTCGCCGTCCTTTACGACCAGGATCTCGTCTGCCGCGAGTATGGTTGACAAGCGGTGCGCGATCAAAATGCTCGTACGCTCGGCGATGATCGGGTCTATCGCTTCCTGGATCTTGCTTTCCGAAATGGAATCAAGTGCGGAAGTAGCTTCGTCAAAGATCAGAAGTGCCGGATCTTTAAGTAATACTCGCGCGATCGAAATACGCTGTTTCTCTCCTCCGGACAGCTTCAGGCCTCTGTTTCCTACCATCGTATCAAGACCGGTCTCCTGCGATTGGATAAAGTCGTAGATATTGGCCTTTTTGCATGCTTCGATCATCTCTTCTTCGGTCGCATCAGATTTTGCATACAGCAGGTTTTCGCGGATCGTCCCGTTGAACAGATAGGTTTCCTGGGAAACTATTCCGACATTGCGCCGCAGGAACTCCAGGCTCAGCTTCCGGACATCCGTTCCGCCGAATTTGACTTCACCGGATTGGACATCATACAGACGCGGGATCAGGTTGATTATCGTACTCTTTCCGGATCCCGAAGGACCGACGATCGCGACGCTGTGGCCGCTGTCTAAGTGGAATGAAATATCTTTCAGGATCTGCCGTTCCGGATCATAGGAGAAATCAACATGTGAGAAATCGACTTCACCGTTTGTGCTCTCCGGAGTAACGGCATCGGGAGCGTCCTGTATTTCGACCGGCATGTCGAAATATTCGAAAATACGTGTAAACAGCGCCATTGACCTCATCCAGTCGACCTGTATGTTCAGAAGGTTGTTGACCGGCATATAGGTACGGCCGAGCAGCGCTACAAGAACGGTCAGGTCGCCGGGGGTAAGATCGCTGTCATATTTCATGATGAGAATACCGCCCACAAGATACAGGATCATGGGTCCGATATTTGTGACCGTGCTCAGTACTACGAAGAACCAGCGACCGGCCATGCGTTCCTTGATGTTCAGTTTGATCATCCGGCCGTTCGCGGAAACATAGCGGTCGTACTCATGTTTTTCCTTGCAGAACAGTTTCACGAGCAGCTGTCCGCTGACCGACATGGTCTCGTTCAAAATGCCGTTGATCTCATCATTGCATTCCTGCGCTTCTCCGGTCAATTTCCAACGGGTTTTTCCGGCTTTCCGGGTCGGGATCACGAAGAGCGGGATAACACAGATACCGAGGATCGCAAGGATCCAGTTCTTCTGGAACATCATGATCAGCGCGACAACGAGCGTTATCGAATTGGACAGGATATTCCTGAATGTATTGGTGATAACAGATTCCACACCCGAAATATCGCTGGTCATACGCGTGATGATATCGCCCTGATTGTTCGTGGTAAAGAATCTCTGGGACATCCGCTGCAGGTGCGCGAACATCTGATTGCGCATGTCATAGGTGATATGCTGCGCGATCCAGGTATTGATATAGCCTTCCGCAACACCGATCAGGTTCGAAAGCAGCGTAAGTCCGAAGGATGCCGCGATGAAAATGATCAGCAGTTTCATGTTGCGGCCGATGATACCTTCGTCAAGGATCTTACCGGTCAACACCGATGGATACAGCGACAGCGTCGATGATACTGCGATACATACAAGTACCAGTACCAGCTGTTTCCAGTATGGTTTAAGATATGAAAATACGCGTTTAAGCAGATCTTTGGTTATCTTCGGCTGTGCAGCCTTTTCTTCTTCAGTCATGAAGCCCCTTGAAAATGGGCCTCCCATTCGTCCTCCTGCGGGTGGCATAAGATCCTCCTTAATCTCACATCATATCGATCATTTTAATCTCAATTAGTTTGATTGTACACAAAAAGCCCTGCTTTCGCAAGGCTTTTATATGTCAGAAGCACTTCTCTTTTCGTTCCTTCTTGCATTGCTCGATATTTCCGCAGCGGTAACACAGCTCATTGTCGCACAGTCCGTCATTTTCAAAATAAGAACCGATATTGGAAAGCGTGGTCTCTGCGATATTGTTCAACGCTTCTTCGGTCAGGAATGCCTGATGTGAGGTAACGATCACGTTTGGCATGGAAATGAGACGTGAGAGCAGCTCATCGTTCAAAATATGTCCCGACCTGTCCTCGAAAAAGATGTCCGCTTCCTCCTCGTATACGTCAAGGCAGGCGGCTCCGACCTTCCTTGCCTTGATCCCCGCAAGCAGGGCCTCAGCATCGATCAATGCGCCTCGTGAAGTATTGAGGATCACAACACCTTTCTTCATCTTTTCGATCGCGCTGCCATCTATCATATGTCTCGTCTCATCCGTCAACGGGCAATGAAGCGAGATGATGTCGCTTCTTTCGAACAGCTCGTCAAGCGTAACATAGTCAATGCCGCTGTCCTTTGCCGGATATCTGTCGTAAGCGATAACATTCATCCCGAACCCGCGGCAGATATCGATAAAGATCCTTCCGATCTTGCCGGTGCCCACTACTCCGACAGTCTTTCCGTGCAGATCGAAGCCGGTAAGCCCGTTCAGGGAGAAGTTGAAATCCCTCGTCCTGTTGTATGCCTTATGTATACGCCTTATCGAAGTAAGGAGCAATGCCGCGGCGTGTTCTGCGACAGCATAAGGTGAATATGCCGGAACGTGGACAACGTGGATCTTGCCGTACGCGGCCTGCACATCCACGTTATTATATCCCGCGCAGCGGAGCGCGATCATTTTGATCCCGTATCCGTACAGCTTGTCGATCACGGCCTTGTTCACGGTATCATTTACGAAGACGCAGACAACATCGCAGCCGTTCGCAAGTTCCGCAGTGTCCTCCGTCAGCTTGGTGTCGAGGAATTTATATTCGATATTATCTTTATTTGCGAGGCGTTCGAAAGACGCCCTGTCATAATCTTTTGTATCAAAAAAAGCTATCCTGATCATTTACTATACCTCTTTGAAAAAACTGCCGGCGAAAACACCGGCAGATCTTCTTATACTCTTTACTCTTATACTCTTGCTGCTCTTTTTACTCTTCTTACTCCGAATGCTCTTATCCGTCTTTCAGGCGTTGTCCGTCATGCCTTCCAGAGTGAATGAAGGTTGCAGTACTCATATACCGCCTCAACTTCATCACCTTCGCAAATGCAGAAAACAGCTTCAGGTGCATCTCCGGGCTTCAGAGCCTTGCGCTGGTTGCCGTATTTTGTCTTCAAAGCGATCCATTCGATATAATGCGCTTCCTCCATGGGATGAGGAACGCTTCCGATCTTAACAAATACCTTGCCGTCCTTAACTTCATATACAGGAACATGTTTCTCCTGCGAAGCGTCCGTTGTTCCGGGGATGATCTCCTCCATCGGCTTGCCGCAGCATACAAGCGGTGCGCCGGTCTTTTTCACGATCGCTACGATCTGTCCGCATACAGGACAGCGGTAAAATTTCATTTCCATAACAAACTCCTTTCCGAAAATATCAGCAATGCTGTTCTCAATAAGTACATATATTATAGCAAAGTGAACAACGATCGTTCCTGTCGTTCAACTATGATAATACCACAAAAACCGGCTGCGGTCAAAAGTTTATTATTTCATACGATCGGATGACGCCTGGCAAAGCCCGGAATTACTTTGCCTTCTTATATCAATACCACATCGGCCGTTTCGCAGCCCACAACACTTATCAGATCTCCCGGTGCCAGTTCGATCTGACATCCGACTTTACCGGCACTTACAAAGACCTTGTCGTATTGAGGCGCCGTTTCATGAATAAAAGTCTTAAACTGTTTCTTCATCCCTATCGGGGAGCAGCCTCCGTGCACATATCCGGTAAGCGGCAGGAGCTCTTTCTGTTTGATCATGCTTATCGATTTTTCACCTGCTGCCTTGGCTGCTTTTTTCAGATCCAGTTCCTCTTTTACCGGAACCACAAATACAAAAAACTGGCCGGATTTTCCCTGTGTTACAAGGGTTTTAAAAACCTTCTCAGGGTCTTCTTCCAATATTCCGGCGATCTGTTCTCCGGTCAGGGTCGGGTCGGGTTCGTATGTATGACTTTCATATGAAATCTTCTTTGAATCCAGAACCCGCATAACATTTGTTTTTTCATTGTTTTTCATATCGTTGTCCAATCCTGTCAGAAACTTATTTCGATTGTACACAAAAAGCCTTGCTTGCGCAAGGCTTTTGTATTCATTTGCTTATTGTCCTTTCAGACTGATCCGGATCGCAGGACGAACGCCTATACGTTTGGCAAAAACAACGCCATCGTAGGCCTTATTAATTTGGCCGCTGAGATCACCGAACGATGCACAGCGGTCCTCGCCACCCGGAGATCTCAACCACCAGATACATGAAGGTTCGCCATCAGCCGTAGCACAGTCTTTTTTCCAGGCTTCTTCCGAAAGCATCTTTTCAACGGATGAACATCCCTGGGCTTTTGCATATTCTGTTGCGGCACATATACGTGCCTTATTATATTTTACATCTTCAAATCCATAATCGCTGTTTACCACTTCGTCCAATGACAGCAGGAACACCTTATCCTTTGTATCCTTACCGCCCGGTGTATCATAGAGATCGTTGTTGTTATTCTTTAAGGTTGAGGTCTTAATGCTGTTCTTTTCCGCACTGCTGAATGCGGCATCATAAAAATCATTATTCAGCCATTTGCGCAGAGTACAGGTCTCCCATGTAACTCCCTTATCTTCTGTGTTATAAGGCTGACAGTCAAGGACATATTTGCTGACCGCAAATATCTCTTTCCCGTCATTTGACAATACGATCCACTGGATCGGCTCTTTTCCGTTCTTTGTTTTATTGTCCTGTTCATATACGCCAAAGGTAATGATATCACCTGTTTTTGCATCCGCGAGATTCGAGAGATCCGCGAGATCATCTGTATTTTTCTTTTCACCGAGAGTTACTGTTGCCACTTTACTGTACTTTCCCCAGACAGTTTTATCTCCCGATTTTGTATACGCTCTTACCTTGAACTGATACTCGCCTTCGGCAAGCTTTTTTGCGGTATAGCTTCTCTCTGCGGTACCGTCCTTCTTCACGGTCGTAAGCTTCGTAAACTTCTTTGCTCCGGGTTTCTTGACCATGATCTTGTAACCTTGAGCGTCCTTGGTCTTTCCTATGGTTATGACCGCCGATTTTCCGTCATCTCCGGCCTTTACGGTTATTGCAGGCTTTCCGGGCTTGGCTGCCGCCTGAACGCTTTCATTTACGAACAGACCCTGAAAGAGTGACAGGAAAAGTGCAAGCACCGCGATCATTGCAAGAGCTTTTTTAAAACATTTCATACCTGATCCTCCTATAATTATTGGTAATGTCATAATATCAGTTCCCGGATAATAAAAACATTGCAAATATTCAGATAAACATTGTAAATATTCATATCCTGCTCTTGTCTTATCGTCGTGACAGATCATCCGGCTTTCACATAAATACAGCTGTCATCGATCTCCCGTACTGTCGCAAACCCCGTGCAGCTCATGATAAACCTGAGTTCATTCGTCACGTGGCCGATAAATCCCCTGACTCCTTCAGCGGCGTCTGCCTCAAGCGAAGGCAGCATCGATCTTCCGACTGCTGCCGCATCGGCACCAAGGGCCAGTGCCTTGTATACATCGGCACCGCTTGCTATGCCGCAGTCTACTATGATCTTGACATCCCTGCCCTTGAGTGCTTCTTTGATCTTCGGAAGCACCATCATCGGAGGAACCGCGTAAGGAAGTCTTCCGTGGTGATGGCTCACAATGATCGCTTTCGCGCCGATATCCGCGCATTTTACCGCGTCTGCCACACTCAAAACACCTTTTACGACAAACGGCAGAGAAGTCAGTTCCACATATTCCCGCAGCATTTCCGAAGTCTGTTCCGCCATCTCCTCGCCGATCACCACATCAAGTCCGTTCTCACCGAAGATATGGTCTATATCCATTCCGATGCCGAACGCCCCTGCTGCCTCGGCATATTTCATCTGGTCGATCACTTTCCCGTGATCCGCATAAGGCTTCACTATCCTGACTGTTTTTGCTCCGGTATCGATGACCTTCCGGAACCAGTCGTTTTCGGTCATACCGACAAAATTCAAAATGTTCAGTTCCTTCGCGGCGATCGAATACTCTTCAAGTCCGGTCAGCTGCCTGTCACCGTATTTTCCAAGGTGTGAAAATGCAGGCGTCATGACCGGAGAATCGAATTCCGTTCCGAAAAACTCCGTTTTGGTCGACGCCACGACCGAATCGATCAGTCTCTCTTCGATCAATATCGAATCCATATATCTTGCGGTTATCTCATTTGCATCAGAAATCCTTTCGTACCCCATGATCTTACCTCCTTCATTCCTTAAAATCCCTAAAAATAGCCGTTTTCCGAACATTTTTCCCGTTTCGCATTCGTAAAACCCGTTCTTCATATGTGATAAAGAAATCTCATTTTATTACATCGTCTTCAGATACTCAAAATACCTGACATACTCCTCATCGGTATTCAGATGCTCCAGAATGATCGGCATATCACCGTCGATCTCATCCATTTTCGACATGTAATATTCCAGCGGAAATTCGCCTTTCCCCGGCGCGCATTCTTCAAGCCGGAGCGTATATTCCTCCTTCAGGTGCACATCCTTGATATGGCAGCTCCTGATCCGCTTTCCAAGCAGCGACACGCACTCGTCGACAAATTCTTCGGCGTGAAAATATCGTTCGGCGGAATTCGTCATATTGATGATATCCAGATGCACCGCAAAACGTTCGCGATCCACTTCCCCGATCAGCTCCAGATAATCCTGCGGCCCCGTCGGGATCATCCACGGCATCGGCTCAAGGGTAAAATAGCTATTCCTGACCTCTGCCCTGTCAATGATCTCACGGACCATTTCGACCGTTTGTCTCCGGGCCTCCTTCGTGAAATTTTCACGATATCCGCCGTCCCATCTCTTCCCGAAAGCACCCGCAACATTGACCGCGCATCTCGCGCCGATCCTGTCCGCGAGACGCAGCTGCTCCACACAGTAATCCATGTTGACCTTCCGCTCGTCCGGATCCGAGGCCAGAGCGTTTCTCCAGATCCCGACCTCCGCGATCAGCAGGTCATGTTTCCGGGCTTCTTCAACATATTCCGCTTGTTTTTCCTCAGGTTCATTGCTCTGCACGGGAAATACGACCGCCCTGCACCCGAGCGCAACCTGTTTTTCGGCCCATTCACGCGCGGACGCGTGTTTAAGCCCCGATGAAATCCCCAATCTCATTAATCTTAACCTCCTTTTCCTAAACCCATATTGCTGCTGCTTTTCCTATGGATCAACACTTTTATTCTATACAAAAAACCTTGTTTTCACAAGGTCGTGACAAAATTAAATTGACTTTCCATACTCTTAATGATTTAATTTATTTATCAAATGAAAGGGCAAAACGCTCATGAAAAAAGAACTGACAGAAAAACAGAGAACGATCATCGGAATATTCCTTCTGACCGTAATGGGAGCCTTCATAGGCTGGGTCTATGAAATGATCTTCTACCGGATCGATCTCGGCTATTTCATCAAAAGAGGACACGGCTTCGGACCGTGGCTTCCGATATACGCCTTCGGCGCGCTTGGCCTGACCCTGATCGTTTACAAGAGAAAAATACATCCGGTACTGTTATTCATCATGTCCGTGGTCGGTTCGGGTATCATTGAATACGCGACCGGATGGGTCCTCTACAATCTTATGGGCGGTATCAGATTGTGGGATTACAATGTCGAGATCTGGAATTGGGGAAATATCGACGGATTTGTCTGCGCCAGATCGGTGTTGATCTTCGGAGTCTTCGGAACGATATTCGGAGCCCTGATCATCCCGAGATTCATGACATTTGTCAAAAATGCAAAGGCACGTCCGCTGGTCATATTTTCAACCATACTGGCGATCGTGGTAGGTGTTGATGTGATCTACGGATATATCATAAAATCCATCATTAACGGGGGGCTGTGAGCCCGCCCGTTCCTTTTTATTGTTTTCGGAATTTTATAATTGACAGATCAAAGGTATTTAGATATAATTCTAATTAGATAAAAATCTAAATTATCTTCAGCTATAAAACCATCATAAATAACGGAGGAAGTTAAAAATGCTTGAGATCAAAGGCTTCTCAAAAGTTTACGGAGAAGGAAAAAAGGCTGCGGACAACATTAATCTGACCATTGAAAGCGGTGATATCTACGGATTCATCGGTCACAACGGAGCAGGTAAATCAACGACCATCAGGGCTATCGTGGGTGTGCTCGATTTTACGGAGGGCGAGATCCTGATCGACGGTCATTCCGTTAAGAAAGAACCTTTGGAATGTAAGAAGGTCACGGCTTATATCCCCGACAACCCCGATCTGTACGAGAACCTGACAGGTATACAATACCTGAATTTCATCGCGGATGTATTTGAGATCGGCGAAGCGCAAAGGGAAGAAGCCATCAGAAAGTATGCGGATCTGTTTGAGATAACCGATTCTTTAGGAGACCTTATCGGCTCTTATTCCCACGGTATGAAACAAAAACTGGCCATTATTTCGGCCCTGATCCACGATCCGAAACTGATAGTCATGGATGAACCCTTTGTGGGTCTGGACCCGAAAGCTGCATTTACATTGAAACAGATCATGCATGAAATGTGCGCTAAGGGAACGGCGATCTTCTTCTCGACGCATGTTCTGGATGTCGCAGAAAAGCTCTGCAACAAGGTCGCTATCATCCGGCAGGGCAAGATCATCGACAACGGTACCATGGAAGAGCTGGTCGGCAAGAAATCGCTCGAAGAGGTATTTATGGAGGTTCAGAATGAAAAATAAAAGTCTTGTGCTCCTGAAGACCCTGCTAAGATCCACAAGCCAGCACAATATTTACAAATACAGCAAAGACAAAAAGAAGAAAGGCCGTATTATCGGAAATACGATTGGTTTTACCTTTCTTTATCTGCTGCTGATGGCATACTGCGTGGGTGTCTGTATCGGATACGGAGAATTGGGGATCATCGATCTGATGCCGGCTATCTGCTCCCTTACTATTACAGCATTGGCGTTGTTTTTCACATTTTTCAAGACAAACGGATATCTGTTCAATTTCAAAGAATATGACATGCTCATGTCGCTTCCCTTCAAACCGGCGACGGTCGCGGGCTGCAAATTCATTTATATGTATGTGAAAAGCCTGCCCTGGAACATGAGTATTTCGGTTGCCATACTGATAGGATATGCGATCAAAACACAGCCTGCGATATGGGTTTATCCGGTATGGATTATTATGTCGCTGTTCCTGCCGATCATTCCCATGCTTATCGCATCTTTTCTGGGCTTTATCATCGCCAGGATCAGCGCGGGATTCAGAAAAAAGAATATTATCCAGACAGTGCTTACCATCATCTTTGTACTTGCGATCTTCGCACTGAGATTCGTCATCGAAGCTCTGGCCAGAGATAGTGAAAAGCTGAATGACACCCTGATGTCGGCGGCTGAAACGATCCGGAAGATTGAAAAGATATACCTTCCCGCAGAGTGGTTTAACGGTGCGGTGACTTGTTTTGCCATTTCCGACATACTGCTGCTGATCGGTGTTTCCGTGCTTCTGTTTGTTGCTGTTTTCGTCCCTGTGGGACGTTCTTACCGCAGCATCAATTCGAAGCTGAAATCGCATGCAGCATCGAAGAAATTCAAAATGAGCTCCCAGAAGAGCCGCAGCGTGCTGAACGCCATCGCTTTCAAGGAATTCAAACGGATGACCGGTTCTTCTGTATACATGACCAATGTTGCCATGGGTGAGATTTTTGCGGTGATCATAGGAATCGCTGTTTTATTCATAAATATCGACAGCCTGATCGCAATGGCTCTGCAAGGTGCTCCGGTTACCAAAGAGATACTGTACCCCGCGTTTCCGATGATCATTTATTTCTTCCCGGGTATGGTGGCCACAACAGCCATTTCACCCTCTCTCGAAGGAAAAAATTACTGGATCGTCCAGAGTCTGCCTATCACAAAGAAAACGCTCTGTAAGGGCAAGATGCTGTTCAATATGTATCTGACGGTACCGTTCGGTATATTTGCGACGATATGTCTGTGCATTTCCGCAAAAGTACCGGTGCTTACCTCGATCCTCATGCTTGTGCTGATCGTGTGTATGTGCGCATTTTCAACCGCCTGGGGCGGTGTATGCGGGTTTAAATACATGCGGCTGGATTGGGAAAATGAAATTGAAGTTGTTAAACAGGGCATGAATGTAACTGTTTACCTTCTTCCAAATATGTTCGGTACCATGGCGGTCGCCGCATTGATGATATTCTTAGGCACAATGATAGATGTGAACCTGATCCTGGGCATCCTGATATTGTTATATGGGGGGCTTGGGGCGCTGTGCTACAGAAAGGCGATTTCGTATACCTGATCAAAATATTATGATAAACGAACCCTGTTATCTCCGGCCTTCCATATCAAAAAAATAACCGAGATTTATGCGCACTTCGCGCCTTTCGATATCTTTGTTGGTATAGCAGCATTTATCGAAACCGATCAGCTCGAAGCCTTCATGTAGATAAAAACCGATCGCGTTCGTGTTGCAGGACTGTGTTTCAAGGATGATCGCGCGCCTTTTCTGAAGGGCCGCGATCTCCTTTGCCTTATCCATAAGACGTTTTCCGACGCCCTGTTTTCGCAGTGATTCGTCGACCCACAGCTCCGTAACCATCAGCCTGTTTGACCATTCTTCCGGACAGACCTCAATGCAGGCGAGCAGCTCTCCGTTTTCGCCTACAACGCCGTATGCTTCGGCATTTTCCCAGTGATCGGCATACAATTTATCCGGAAAATCATACTCTTCCGGGGTGTGGACGATCTCTTGTTCTACCTTTTTTCTTACCAGAGATACCGTACAACCCTCGTAGTCAAGCGGCTTTATTTCCACGTCATAATAACTGTCGCTTCTCGTGACCATCAGGATCGGTGTCCCTTTCCATTTTTCTTTGGGCAATGCAACTATCTCAATATTTTTTTCACTCATGTCATTTCTTCCTCACGCACCATATCACATTTTTAGCTACAGTATCCGCCGGTACTTTAGTATACCCGTTATAAATATTTACTATCTCATATCCACACAATTCCAGCAGATATTTCATCTCCTGCCGGTAAGTCTGGCGCATCCTGAGCGGACGGATCCTCTCTTCGGTCACATTGCCGGCATCATCCAGCGTCTCGAATTTCCAGTTTCCGAACATAACCTGAGTTGTAGGATCATATGATATCGCATTATAGATCTTCTCGCGCCTGCCCTGTTTATTTGTATATTCAAGCCTGAAAGAATAATCGGTGTCTTTCGTATTCATCTGCTGTGCCTGGAAAAAGGGGTTGGGATCGAAGGTGTTAAATGTAAGCATTCCGCCGTCAGTCAGGTTTTCCCGGATATTGATAAGGGCAGCTCGCTGCAATTCCGGTGTTGTAAGATGCATGAATCCGCTACGTGCAATGATCGCACAGGAATATTTACGATCACTCCTGAATTCGGTCATATTTGCCGGAAATACATTCAGGTTGTAACCTCCGGCCTTTGCCTTCTCGGCGGTTACACGGCACATTGCCTCGGACAGATCCGTCGCATCGGCTATGATCCCGTGTTCGGCCAGATACAGAGCCACCACACCCGTTCCACAGGCGATATCTATCACACCTTCCTGTCCGTATTCCTTCGCAAAATCAAGGTAAAAATCAAGAAATCCGGCGTGATTATCCTCGTTTTTATACATCACATCAAGGTACAGATCGTAATTCTCTGCAACATCTTCAAAATCGTGTAGATCCTTCGGTTCTCTGCTCATAATTCACCTCTTTCATCAATCGGGATAGACTTTTTAAAAACTCTTCTTCCGGTTTATGTATGATTTTATAAAAAAATACTTGCTTTAGCAAGATTTTACCAAAAAAATCCATTTCCAACACTTTTATTCTACATTACAATTATGATATTAGCTATTTCTTTCACTGTCTGGTTTTATTCACCGAAAGGACCGCATATGAACACACTCTGGAAACTTACCAAGGAAGCCGCGCGATATAAGGGACTGTATGTGATTGCTATTCTTTCGACCTTCGGACTGACTGTCGTCAACCTGTCCGCCCCCAAGGTCCTGTCGTCGATGACCGGTATCGTCGAAAAAGGAATGAATGAGGAAGGCCTTAATTCGGTTATCAGGCTTGCCCTGCTCCTGCTCGGGCTCTATCTCCTGCGTGTTCTGTTCCGGTTTCTGAGCAATTATCTCGCTCACCGGGCAGCGTGGTATCTGGTTGGTGATCTGCGCAGCCGCCTGTTTTTCAAGCTTGAGAGCCTTGATCTCGGATTCTTCCATGACAAACAGACCGGTGACCTCATGAGCCGTGTCGTAAATGATACCCGTGATTTTGAGCTTCTGTACGCGCATATGATTCCCGACCTGATCACCAATTTTGTGACTTTTGCCGGAGTTCTCATAATCCTGCTTTCGATAAACTGGAAACTGGCGCTCATCACCTGCTGCCCCATTCCGCTGATCCTCATATCGGGTGTGATCTTCGCCAAAAAAGTCCGCCCTTATTTCAAAGAATCCCAGCGTGTAATGGGTGATTTAAATGCCCAGCTCCAGGACAGCCTTTCAGGTCTTCACGAGATCCAGGCCTTCGGACAGGAACCTTATGAAGGCGAGCGGGTACGTACCAAGAGCTTTGAACAGGTTAAAGCGATGCTGCGTGCAC
This sequence comes from Lachnospiraceae bacterium, assembly GCA_017553035.1. GTDB lineage: Bacteria > Bacillota > Clostridia > Lachnospirales > Lachnospiraceae > RUG11977. The sequence continues at coordinate 33,913 of JAFZNE010000076.1, read as the reverse complement.
TGAAAGCCAGCGCAATCTTCCATCCCTGCGTAGAACTGTTATCCTCAGCCGGAACCGTACTTGTAGTATTCTTCGGCGGTTATCTCGCATACCGCAATCAGCTCTCCATCGCGGATATCGTAGCTTTTGTCCTGTATCTGTCACTGTTCTACGCCCCGGTATCGGGCCTTGCCAATCTGCTCGAAAATCTCCAGCAGTCTTTAGCCGGCGCGGAAAGAGTTACCCTGATACTTGACACTCCTTCCGCGATCAAAAATGCGGATGATGCCGAGCCTCTCGAAAATGTCAAAGGCGCAATCCAGTTTGAAAATGTTTCCTTCCATTACGAGAATAATATTCCCGTTCTCAATAATATCAGTTTCTCCTGTGAACCGGGCATGATGGTGGCTTTGGTCGGTCCCACGGGTGTAGGAAAAACTACGACCGCACAGCTTATTTCGAGGTTTTATGATGTTACGGAAGGCCGTATCCTGATCGACGGTCATGATATCAGGAAAGTCACGCTCGAATCCCTAAGGCACAATATTTCACCGGTACTGCAGGATACTTTCCTGTTCAACGGAACGATCGCCGAGAATATCGGTTATGCGCGTCCCGAAGCTACTTTGGCTGAAATACAGGAAGCCGCCAAAGCCGCCAATATCCATGAAGATATCCTCCAGATGCCCGACGGTTACGATACACAGGTCGGTGAAAGAGGTCTTCGCCTCTCCGGAGGACAAAAACAGCGCGTTGCCATTGCACGCGCCATTCTGAGAAAGAGTCCCATCATTATCCTTGATGAAGCCACGGCATCCGTGGATGTTCAGACCGAACGCCAGATCCAGTCCGCTATTGCGAAACTGACCGGAAAACGTACGATCATCGCCATCGCCCACCGTCTCTCGACGATCATGAACGCCGATCTGATCCTTGTCATTCATGAAGGCCGGATCATCGAACAGGGCAATCATGCCCAGCTGATGGAGCAGAAGGGATTCTACTATAAACTCCAGCAAACGGAATAAAAGAAGCGCGGAAAATCAATGTTTTCCGCGCAAAAAACATGCTTATATGTTATTAATTTATTTTGCCATTTCTGCAGTTTCCCTGCACAACTTTACCGGTTCTCCGTTTGCGATCCTATCTTCAACCAGCTGTCTGACCGCCGCGCTCCACTCGGCGGTCTTTTTGATATCGGAGCACAATTCGGCAAGTATCTTATCACCCTCGGTCACGGCAGAGTCATACTGTTCCTTCGATAATTCGCCGGAATTGTAAGCATTATCAAGCTCATCGCGATCGTCGATCTTGACATCTCCCTCGGGTGTGAAGATAACATCAAGATATTTGTCTATGAAGATCGCAATCCCGTATTCGTCATATTCAATCCCGTCGATGATATCGACATACCACAGGGAAGGCTGATATTTCTCATTCGCAACAGCAGGATAATTCTTTCTCTCGCTGTCATGTGTTCCGTCCGGAAAGAACAATACCGTGATCACCCTTTCGGTATTGTCGGGAATCAGCTCCAGCCACGACATTCCGGCTCCGGTTACCTGAACCCGGCCGGATTTCGGCGTATGCCAGTAATTCTCTTCTCCGTCCGTCAGCTTAATCAAACATGCCAGTCCGTGAAACAGATCGTCATCTATCCGCATCTGATAATACGGATAATACTGGAATCCCCAGCCTAAATCCCTGTTAAGTCTTTTATGTTTCATTTTCGGTATCGTCTTCCCCTGCTTCCGGTTCGGCGTCTTCATCTTCTTCAACCGGGAATATCAAATTTTCTTCTCCAACCTGATCTTCTTCATCTTCGAAACCCGCAGTTTCACCGGAATGTCCGGCATTTTCTTCGGCATCTTCTTCCGTTTCGCGGATCCTTGCGATATTTCCGACCTTGACATCCTTCGAAGGATCAAGTGATATCAGCTTAACGCCGGTCGTTACACGTCCGCAGATACGGACATCCGAAACCGCAAATCTGATGACCGTTCCTTCGGTCGTAATGATCATCAGCTCGGCATCCTTGTCTATAATCTTGGCTCCGACCTGATCTCCGCTCTTCTCGGTTATCTTGTAGCACATAATACCCTTGCCGGCCCTGTGGTGCGACGGGAATTCGGATACAGGCGTCAGTTTGCCGTAGCCGAGCTCCGAAACAGCCAGAACATATTCGCCCTGATTGGACAGCTGCATCGAAACGACCTCATCGTCCTTGGCAAGGCGGATACCGATAACACCGATGGACTGTCTTCCGGTAACCCTGACTTCCATCTCATTGAAACGTGTACAGATACCCTTCTTCGTAAATAACAGCACATCCTGTTTTTCATCGGTGCACTTGACGCCGATCAGTTCGTCATCTTCGCGCAGAGTGATCGCGTTCAGGCCGACTTTGCGGATATTGGCGTATTCCGACAATCTCGTAGTCTTGATATATCCGTTCTTGGTGGCCATGAGCAGATAACTGTCGGGATCAAAACCTCTTACCGTGATCGTCGCGGTAATATGCTCATCTCCGGTCATCTGCAGCAGGTTGACTATGGCTGTACCTCTTGCGGTACGCGATGACTCGGGAATCTCGTAAGCCTTCAGCTTGTATACACGTCCCTTGTTGGTAAAGAACAGTACATAATGCTTGTTGGTGGTCATGAACAGCTCTTCGATCAGATCTTCATCGATCGTCTGCATGCCCTTGATACCCTTGCCTCCGCGATGCTGGGCCTTGAAATTATCGGGCGTCATGCGCTTGATATAACCCATTCTCGTCATCGCTACAACGGTATCATCATCCGCGATCATGTCTTCATCGGTCAGTTCGTCGTCAAATCCGAACTGGGTCCTGCGCTCATCGCGGTACTTATCGCCGATCGCATCGACCTCGTCCCTTACAACACCGAGCAGGATTTTCTCGTCTGAAAGTATCGCCTTGTACTCCTTGATATCTTCCATAAGCTGAGCATACTCGGCTTCGAGCTTTTCTCTTTCCAGGCCGGTAAGCTGTCTCAGACGCATATCGACGATCGCCTGAGCCTGGACATCGTCAAATCCGAAGCGGCCCATGATCTGTTCTTTGGCTTCGTTGGTCGTCTTGGATGCCCTGATTATCGCTATGATCTCGTCGATGACATCGATCGCCCTGATCAGGCCTTCCTTGATATGTGCTTCCTTCTCGGCTTTGGCCAGATCGAACCTTGTTCTTCTTGCTACAACATCTTCCTGATGGCGGATATACAGTTTCAGGATATCGAGCAGTGACAGCACTTTCGGTTCATTATCGACCAGTGCCAGCATATTTACGCCGAAAGTATCCTGCATCTGGGTATGCTTATACAGCTGGTTCAAAATGACCTGAGGATTGACATCGCGCCTCAGTTCGATGCAGACTCTCATGCCCTGACGATCGGATTCATCGCGTAATTCGGTAATTCCGTCAATCTTCTTGTCTTTTACAAGATCCGCTATCTTCTCTATCAGTCTGGCTTTGTTGACCAGATAAGGCAGTTCCGTTACGACTATGCGGTTTTTACCGTTGGCCATGGGCTCAACGTCCGTGACCGCGCGGACTTTGATCTTGCCGCGGCCCGTACGGTATGCTTCTTCAATACCGCGCCTTCCCATTATCACGGCACCTGTCGGAAAATCAGGTCCCTTGATGATATTCATGACCTCTTCGATGGAAGTTTCGCGGTCTTCGTTGATCCTGTTGTTGATGATCGCGGTAACGGCATCGAGAACCTCACCGATATTGTGGGGAGGAATATTGGTAGCCATACCTACGGCAATACCGGTAGTTCCGTTGATCAGCAGATTGGGAACACGTGCGGGAAGAACCGTGGGTTCTTTCTCGGATTCATCAAAGTTCGGTATAAAATCAACCGTATCCTTGTTGATATCCGCAAGCATTTCCATTGCTATCTTGCTGAGTCTCGCCTCGGTATAACGCATCGCAGCCGCGCCGTCGCCGTCCACGGAACCGAAGTTGCCGTGACCGTCGACTAACGGATACCTGGTAGACCATTCCTGCGCAAGATTGACCAGTGAACCGTATATGGAACTGTCACCGTGAGGATGGTATTTACCCATCGTATCGCCGACAATACGCGCACATTTACGATGCGGCTTGTCAGGCGTGTTCGACAATTCGATCATTGCGTACAAGATACGCCTCTGAACGGGCTTCAGTCCGTCCCGGACGTCAGGCAGCGCACGCGATGCAATGACCGACATTGCATAATCTATATACGATGTTTCCATCGTATCTTTCAAATCGACAGGATTGACCTGATCGTAGATTTCATCCATTACACTAACCTCATTTACCTCAATTTAGCTTCTTTTTCGAATATTTCTTCAGTTTGCGGGTGTGAATTTCGCACCTTTAAGGGCATAATCATCTCCGACCTGCTCGAATTTGAAGGTTAATTTTCCGATATCTTCCAAATTTCCTTCGTAATCATCGGCATAATAATCACCGGAAACATAGATATATCCCTTTTTCTTTGAAATGGTAAGATTATCGGTCTTAAAGTCTATCTGGCCGTAATCTCCGAGGTTAACGAAATACTTCTTTCCCTTTTTTTCAAAATTCGACAGGAAATCCGAATCTACATATGACTTTCCGAAAAGCTTTTTAGACAGTGCTTTTATCTCTGCTTTGGTATAATAGTACTCAGTGCCGTCGATCATGTAACTGAGCAGAACGGTCTGGTAATCTTCCTTTGTCAGCTTGTAAGTTGTCTTGCCTGTAATGTATTCCTCGGAACCATAGAACAGGTTGTAGATCGTCTGGAATATTATCCAGTCCGTATCATCCTTGATCTTAACATACTCATCCGAATTCTTTTTAACAGTCTTCGCGGAAACGCCCGCAGCAGGTGAAAATGCACTCATCAGCAGGCATACTGCCGCAGCAAGAGCTAAAATACGTAATTTTCCCGATCTCATAAAAATATACCTCCGTTTATGCTATATCAATGTTTTTCGCATACTTCGCGTTCAGTTCGATAAATTCCCTTCTCGGCTCGACATTGTCGCCCATAAGTACATTGAAGGTAACATCAAGCTCTGCTTTGTTATCTTCGTCCATGCTGACTTTCTTCAGCGTTCTGGTCTGGGGATCCATTGTAGTCTCCCACAGCTGCTCGGCATCCATCTCACCGAGACCTTTGTAACGCTGGACTTTGTTGCTGCTGTCACGGCCGATCTGAACCATGATATCATTGAGCTGGTCATCATTATACGCATACCAGACGCCTTTATTCTTCTCAACCTTATAAAGCGGCGGCTGGGCAAGATATACATGACCCTGTTTGATCAGCTCCGGCATGAAACGATACAGGAATGTGAGCATCAGTGTAGCAATATGGGCACCGTCCACATCGGCATCGGTCATGATGATGATCTTGTCATAACGCAGCTTGGAAATATCGAAATCATCGGAAATTCCGGTTCCGAAAGCCGTGATCATTGCCCTGATCTCGGCATTGGCAAGTATCTTATCAAGACGGGCCTTTTCAACATTGATGATCTTACCTCTCAGAGGAAGGATCGCCTGTGTAGCCCTGTGTCTTGCGGTCTTGGCGGAACCGCCCGCGGAATCTCCCTCGACTATGAAGATCTCACAGTTCTTCGGATCCTTATCCGAGCAATCCGCAAGCTTGCCGGGAAGGCTCATTCCCTCGAGTGCCGATTTACGTCTGGTCAGATCCCTGGCCTTGCGAGCTGCGTCTCTTGCGCGCTGGGCAAGGACCGCTTTTTCAACTATCGTTTTGCCAACCGAAGGATTCTGCTCAAGGAAGATCGTCAGCTGCTCATTAACGACCGCATCTACCGCACCTCTGGCTTCGCTGTTGCCGAGTTTCTGCTTGGTCTGGCCTTCAAACTGAGGCTCCGGAAGTTTGACGCTGATGATAGCCGAAAGACCTTCGCGGATATCTTCGCCCGAAAGGTTCTCCTCATTATCCTTAAGCAGCTTCATATTACGGGCATAATCATTAAATGCCTTGGTCAGTGCGTTCTTAAAGCCGGTATAATGAGTTCCTCCCTCGGGAGTCGTGATATTATTGACAAAGCTGTAGCAGCTCTCGTTGTATCCGTCATTGTGCTGCATCGCAACTTCAACGTACACATTGCCTTTCTGGCCTTCACAGTAGATAATGTCAGGATACAGGCACACCTGGCTGCGGTTGAGATACTGCACGTATTCCTTTATTCCGCCCTCATAATGGAATTCCTTGGTCTGCTCGATCCCTTCACGCTTGTCATTGAGTATGATCTTCAGGCCTTTTGTCAGAAATGCCATCTCTCTGAGTCTCTGCTTCAATGTGGAATATTCAAATACCGTCTCTTCAAATATCTCCTTGTCAGGAAGGAAGGTAACCGTAGTTCCTCTTCTGTCGGAATCACCGATCACTTTCAGATGCTCAATGACCTTTCCTCTCTCGTAACGCTGGAAATACTTCTTTCCATCCCTCTCAACAACTACTTCGAGCCATTCCGAAAGAGCGTTGACTACGGAAGCTCCTACACCGTGCAGACCGCCGGAAACCTTATATCCTCCGCCTCCGAACTTGCCTCCCGCATGAAGGATAGTAAATACGACCTCAACCGAAGAAATACCCTTTTTCTTGTTGATATCCACAGGTATTCCTCGTCCGTCATCAATTACGGTGATCGAATTGTCGGGATTGATCGTTACATCGATCGTTGTACAATAACCGGCAAGCGCTTCATCCACGGCATTATCCACGATCTCATACACAAGATGATGGAGTCCTCTCGCAGAAGTGCTTCCGATATACATACCCGGTCTTTTTCTTACCGCTTCGAGCCCTTCAAGGATCTGTATCTGTTCGCCGCTGTAATCGCCGTTATTCTGTGTATTTTCCAAATCTGACATTATATAACTCAATCCTTTCTGTTAATTTCCGTAACAACACCCTGTTCAACCTTGAAGATCTTGTCACAGCGAAGTCTCTCACTGATAAATTCCTCAAGACCGGTACAGGTGATTATTGTCTGGATCCCGCTGATATTGTTGAGCAGCTGGTTTTGTCTGTTTCTGTCAAGTTCCGACAGAACATCGTCAAGCAAAAGCACCGGATTGTCCTTAACACTCTGTTTGACCAAATCTATCTCGGCCAGTTTAAGCGTCAGCGCCACGGTTCTCTGCTGTCCCTGGGATCCGTAAGTCCTTGCATTGTCACCGTTGATTATGCATTCGATATCGTCCCTGTGAGGCCCCACATTGCTCATCTTGGTCGCGATATCCCTGTCACGGCTCATAAATATATTATTCTGCAGTTCCGATGCCGGAGAATTCGGTACATACCTGATCACAAGATTCTCTTCCCCATCCGTAAGCTTATTATGTATCGGAGCCGCAATCTTATTAAGATCATCGACAAATCTGCTCCTGCGCTCGATAATGGTCTTTCCGAACCCGTAAACCTGCTCGTCCCAGATATCAAGAGTACTTCTCAGGCTGTTGTTGAGCTGTATCTGTTTCAACAGATTGTTACGTTGCATTAGTGCCCTGTTATATGACGAAAGGCAGAACATATACTCCCGATCCAGCTGGCATAGCTCCATGTCTATGAAATTACGCCTCTCGGCCGGCCCTTCCTTGACTATGGACAGATCATCCGGTGAAAATGAAATGATATTCATCATTCCGTAGATCTCCGTAGCCTTGGTCACCGGGATCCCGTCAACAGCTATCCTTTTTGTCTTATTTTTCAACAGGTGGATATCTATTTTACGGTCAAGCGAAGACTTCTGAAAACACATTTTCAGATGTGCCTCTTCCTCTCCGAAACGTATCATTTCGCGGTCATGGCTTCTTTTCTGTGACCTGGTGGTACAGCACAGATAGATTGCTTCAAGGATATTTGTCTTGCCCTGCGCATTATTTCCGAAAAAGATGTTGACCTTCTCGGAAAGGTCTATATCCAGATTTACGTAATTTCTGAAATCCGTCAGTTCCAGTTTTTTAATGATCATAATTATTTTATGATGTACTGTTCCCCTTTGAATGTGATAACATCGCCTTTATAGCATTTACGGCCCCTTCTGGTATCAATTTCGTCATTAACCTTCGCATTGCCGGCTTCGATCTCGATCTTTGCCTCTACACCGGTCTCTACAGCTCCCGCAAGCTTCAAAGCCTGTCCGAGCTTTATAAATTCATCTCTGATAACAATATTTTTCATATCGCAGATAAACCTCATTTAACTTGAGCAAGATCAATTATTGCTGATATTTACGGGAAGTATCAGATAAATGTAGCTCTCATCCTTATTCTTGATGAAGCAGGGAGCCTTCGAATTGATCAGGTAAATATCTATGCTTTCATCATCGATATTCTTCAGCACATCCATGATAAACTTGGGATTAAAGCCGATCAGGATATCTTTTCCGTCCTTGGTGATATTGATGCTGTCCTCATATTTACCGATCTGGGTGTTCATTTTCAGGCTGATGTTGCTGTCATCGATTCCGATAATGATAGGTTTCTTGTCGGTTTCCTTAACAAGAGGCATCGCTCTGTCGATACTGTTCAACAGCTGCTGCTTGTTGATGTTGATATGTGTCTCGAAATCATTTGAGATCATCTGGTCGATCTTGTAATATTCACCTTCAATAATCCTTGAAAGGATAATGGTATCCGACAATTCGAACATCACATTCTTGTCGCTGAAATAAATATTTACATCGTTGGAATTCTCGCCTGAGAGGATCTTTATGATCTCGCTCAGTGCCTTACCGGGAACTATAACCTTGTAATTTCCGAAATTATCTCTCAGATCAACTTTTCTGATAGAAATACGATGACCGTCAAGAGCAACTACTCTGAGCTTATTGCCGGTAATCTCGAACAATTCACCGGTCATCATTACGTTATTCTCATTATCCGAAATCGAAAATACAGTCTGTCTTATGATATCCTTAAGCGTAAGCTCCGAAAGAGTTATCTTCTTGTCCTTCTGGATGACCGGAAGAGCCGGGAATTCATCACCTTCTCTGGCCGGAATGTTGAAATTAACATTATCACAATTAATGTGAGTGTTATTATCCCTGTCGGATTCGATCGTTACGTCGCTGTCGGGAAGCTTTCTTACTATATCCGAAAAGATCTTGGCATTGATAGCTATGCTGCCTTCTTCGATCACTTCGCCTTCGATCCTTGTCTCTATTGCCAGTTCCATATCATTGCTTTCAAGCTTGATCTCATCATTATCGACTTTGATCAGTATGCATTCAAGTACTGTCATTGTCGTTTTTGCAGGTACCGCTTTCAATACGATGTTGATACCTGTGAGAAGATTAGCTTTAGAACATATGATTTTCATTTTACGGTTCCTCCTTAGAAATAAATATAATAAATTTATATAGTAATAATAGGCGGTGTGTATATGTTAATAAACGTCCGGAGCCAGTGTTTGTAACGATCAGGCCCGTTTCGTGAAGTTGATAAAAAATTGATCATGTCGATAAGATCGTCATTCTGTTATGTTAAGCTTCTTGACTATCATGTTGACTTTAGCTTCGATGTCAGGATTTGTTGATATATCTGTGGTTATCTTTTTAATTGCGTGGATAACTGTCGCATGATCTCTCTTAAAAGCATCGGCGATCTCGGTCTGTGAAAGACCGGTATATTTGCGGCATATATACATTGCGATCTGTCTCGGAACCGAGATCTGTTTATCTCTTTTCTGGGACATTATCTCTTCAACGCTTATCTTATAATGTTCCGCAACAACTTCTATTATGAATTCAGGTGTTAAGCTCTTGTTCTGGTCCGGAAATACTATATCTTTTAATGCATATTCCGCCAGATCCATGTCTATGGAAACATGATTAAGCTTAGACATTGCGATCAGCTTCGTAAGAGCTCCTTCAAGCTGCCTGATGTTGATCGTGATGTTTTTTGCAATATACGAAAGAACTTCATCATCGATATTTATCGAATTAACGCTCTCGGACTGCTTCATTTCAAGCTTTTTCTTCAAAATAGCCATCTTGGTCTCATAGTCCGGAGAAGTGATATCAACCAGAAGTCCGCATTCAAAGCGGGAACGCAGCCTGTCTTCAAGCTTGCTGAAATCCTTAGGAGGCTTATCGGAAGACAGGACTATCTGTTTCTTGGCTTCGTAAAGATAGTTAAATGTGTGGAAAAACTCCTCCTGGGTACTGTCTTTACCGATGATGAACTGGATATCGTCGATCAGAAGTACATCAATATTACGGTATTTATTTCTGAAATCAGCAGGAGTAATGGTTCCGTGTCTGATAGAATCGATAAGCTCGTTCGTAAATGTTTCGCTTGTAACGTACATTACTTTAAGATTAGGAGTATTCTCCGTGATAAAATGAGCTATCGAATGCATGAGATGGGTTTTGCCGAGTCCCGGATTACCGTAAATGTACAAAGGATTGTAATATTCTCCGGGTGCTTCAGAAACCTTAAGAGCAGCAGCAACTACCATTTCATTGTTCTTACTTACAACGAAATTATCAAAAGTGTAATCGGGATTGAGCAGAATACCATGGTTTACATTATTGGTATTCTTCTTTTCCACATGCTTTTCAGTGATTTCTTCAGGTTTATCAACAGTTATCTCGATATCCGATATTTCCGTGTCGATAACTTCGGCAATGGCTGCTTTTATATAATTGGAGTATTTCGTCATGATGAACGAAATATTGGAACTCATGTTGGGATCTTCAAAATAAAGGATGATCTTACCGTCGATAACATCTCTGCATTTAAGGTTTTTAAGCCACATATTGAAGCTTATCTGGGTAATATCATACTGGGTCCTCAAAAACTCCAGAATATCATCCCATTTCGAGATAATAAGGTCTTTCATGTGTATATTTCTCCGTGTAAAACAGTAATAGGCATATATAATAATTTTACTTTATAATAAGGAAATTTTCAAGGAAAATATTATTGGTAAACCATTCAGCTGTTACTATTCACACCACCCCTCATCCATTCGCAATCCGCTTCGCTCCTTGCTCATGTATGGGGGGGGTGGTAAACTGCTTCGCAGCATAAACCACACGGAAAGCATACCGAAAGCAAGCTTTCGTAAGCTTTTCGTATGGTTTTGCTGTGAATAGTAACTTTTTATCAACAATTTATCCACATCAAATTATCAACATATCCACAGTTTTTTGTGGATATCTTCTGTCAGTGGCCTTTTTTTGTAAAAAATTAATATTTTTCTTGACTTACTTGCATTTCGTCAATATAATTGTAATGCTGTCTGTATTTTGTAGAAAAGGAGGTGTATACGATATGAAAATGACATTCCAGCCCAAAAAGAGACAAAGATCCATGGAACACGGATTTCGCAAGAGAATGAGCACTGCTAACGGAAGAAAAGTATTAGCAAGAAGAAGAGCAAAGGGAAGACACCAGCTCTCAGCCTGATACACGGGATAGTGCTTAGTACAATGAAGTTATAGGATTCAAGGAGTTTAAGGTCGCATTTATGTGACCTTTTGTTCTGTATCCGGAACCTAAAGGAAAACGGTGTAATCATAATTGGAAAATTCGTTGAAAAACAGCAGAGACTTCAACAGGGTTTTTAATGAAGGAAAATCTTACGCTGACAAATTGCTTGTAATGTATGTATGTAAAAATTATCTGGTCATGGACAGGATCGGAATTATAGTCAGCAAGAAGATCGGAAACAGTGTCGTAAGACACAGGATTACCAGATTGATAAAAGAGTCGTTCAGACTCAATTACAACATGTTCAATTGGAGTTTGGACATTGTGGTTATAGCAAGAGCGGGGATTAGAGAAGCGGGATACGCGGATGTGAACAAATCTATGTTACATCTGGCCGGTATGCACGGTATTATAGCCAAAGATCGGTGATATCTTCAGCTATAACAATTTGAGGCTGATTCCATGAAGAAAATATTGATCGCATTGATAAGATTTTATCAGAAATACATTTCTCCGCGTAAAGGAAGAAGTGTATGTATATATATCCCGACCTGCTCTCATTATGCTGTTGAAGCTCTGGAAAAATACGGAGCGTTTAAAGGATCATATCTGGCAGCGAAAAGGATCCTTAGATGTCATCCGTTATCAAAGGGAGGATTCGATCCCGTTCCGTAATCGTACGCATGAGACGGTCTGCGTACAGCGGAATAATGAAAGTGAGGTAGCTTTTTGAATATCGTTTTTTTAACCCAGGTAACGGGTTTTTTAAGTCCCTTTGCCTGGATCATGGGAGTCATACTTAATGCTATACATAAATTCCTGGGATTGTTCGGCAACCCGAATATAGCACTTTGTATCATTTTATTTACTTTTGTTATCAAAATGCTCATGCTGCCTCTTACGATCAAGCAGCAAAAATACACAAGACTCTCATCAAGGATCAGTCCTGAACTCAAGAAGATTCAGGATAAATACAAGGGGAAAAGAGACGAAGAGTCGATGCGCCGGCAGAATGCCGAAACGCAGGAATTATACAGAAAATACGGTACAAGCCCTATAGGAGGCTGTCTTCCCCTGCTTATCACCCTGCCCATCATGTTCGCATTGTACAGGGTTATATATGCCATACCTGCTTATGTTACAGATATAGGATCACTTTACGGAAATGTTGTTGACAAGTTAAGAGAAATCCCGAATTTTACGGAACCGCTGAAAGAATTTATGACAGCTAATTCACTCAGCATTACCGAGCGTTCGGGCTGCGGCGTAAAGGTAATAGAGCTTACCGGTGATATTTCGAGAGAATATCTTATCGATCTGCTGGCCAAGTTCAATCCCTCCAACTGGGAGAGTTTCTTTAGCGTAGACGCATTTGCGGGCCTTAAGGCAGCAATGGTTACCGTTAAAGATTCTGCAATGCCCATTGCCGACGTTGTTGACAAAATAATCAAAGCACACAGTCTTTTCGGACTGAACATTCTGGATACTCCTTCATTCGGCAATATCCCTTCGCTTATTATTCCCGTACTTGCGGTAGTAACACAGATGCTGCAGACAAAAATCTCCATGGCCAACACAAAGCAGGCCACATCGGGAAATGATGCGATGAGCGGTTCCCTCAAGGGAATGAACACGATCATGCCGATCATGTCCGGTGTATTCTGTTTGATGCTCCCCATAGGTGTCGGCGTATACTGGATCGCATCAGCCGTATTTACGATCCTTCAGACTATCTTCATCAACCGTTATCTTGACAAGACCGGTTTGGATGAGATTATCGAAAAGAACATCGAAAAGGAAAATAAAAAGAAAGAAAGCCTCGGAGTTTCATACGGAAACCAGATGGCAGGCGTAGCCAAAACATCGACAAAGACGTATTCGAGCGATGAAGAATACGATAATACCGCTTATAAGAAGAACAATAAGCGTAAATACGCTACGGGAGGAGATTACAAGCGCAGCCAGGTATCCTACAGTGCATCAAGCATAGCTGCCAACGCCAATCTTCTTGCACGCAATTCCGCTCCTCAGATCGAGAAGAAAGAAGATAACACACCTGCTGCACCCGCCAAGACAGAAGAGGCCGAAACTGCCCAGACAACACAGGATAAGGAAGAAACCTGACATCCGGATAAGAGCGGCAGCTTGAAAAAATCATAAGAAAAAAAATCATAAGAAAAGTCGGAGTATCTCATTTTGAACAGATGCTCTATACGGAGGAATTTTAGTATATATGGAAGACTGGAAGACATACAGTGGCCGGACTGTAGCTGATGCTCTGGCAGCAGCTCTCGCCGAATTAGGGACCACTGAGGAAAATATCGTTTATGAAGTAGTAGACGAAGGCAATACCGGTTTTTTGGGTATCAACAAGAAGCCGGCAGTCATTAAGGCAAAATTAAAAGAAACAGATCCCTGCACCGTAGCAGAAAAGTTTCTCGGAGAAGTCCTCGCAGCTATGGGACTTACCGCTCAGATCGAAGCGAAGCTTGATGATCAGAACGAATCGATCGAGATCCAGATCAAAGGCGACGACATGGGCATTTTGATCGGAAAGCGCGGACAGACGCTTGATTCGTTGCAGTATCTTGTTTCACTTGCTGTAAGCAGGGAAGCAAAACAGTATTTCAAGGTTAAGCTTGATACAGAGAATTACAGGGCAAGACGTAAGGAAACACTTGAAAACCTGGCCAAGAACATCGGCACCAGAGTAAAGAAAACACATAAACTCGTGGCATTGGAGCCCATGAATCCCTATGAGAGACGCATTATTCATTCGACACTTCAGAATGATACTTATGTTGAGACTCACAGCGAGGGTGAAGAGCCTTACCGCAAGGTTATCATAACTCCCAAGAAGGGCGTTTATTACGAGAACAAGCGCAATAACAGATTCAACGGTGGCAAGCATTTCGGCGGTAACGGATTTAACCGCGGAGGAAACGGCAAAAAGCCGATAAGCAGTCGTGAGTTCCACAAGAAATACGGTGCTGATACCAAGGATTACAGTACCGATTACAAGAAGGATTATGCAGAATACCTTGAGAGTAAGGCAGCTGCAAAAGCAGCGGCTCTGAACAAAGAAGCCGGAGTTGCTTCGGATGGAGCCGAGAACTGAATTGAAAGTAGTTTCATATAAAAACAGAAGAACGGGGCTGACGCACTAAAAAAGTGCGGTGGCCCCATTCTTGATATCGCAGCTATTACTTTACACACGGCGGGTCTTTTACTTGCCCATGCAGAATTCCTTGAATATCTTGTCGGCGAGTTCATCTTCTACGTGTTCCCCGGTGATCAGGCCGAGGGAGGTGTATGCGTCCATAAGGTCGATGGTGTAGAAGTCTTCGCTCAGGCCCTGCTCGATCGCGGATCTTACATTTTCAAGACTCTTCGCGGCTTTATCGAGAAGTTCTTTGTGTCGCAGGTTTGAAATGTAAATATTGTCGTCGGAATCGATGATCTCATTAAAGAACATGTTTGAAATGCAGGTTTCAAGCGCTTCCATGCCTTCGCCGGTCTTGGCGGAGATCTGTATTATGGGGATTTCTGATCTTCCGGCTTTTTTCGCACTCTCATATCCCTTATTTGTTACCGGGTGTGGATCAGATTGAACTTTTTTGTCCGGATCAATGTCATGTATATCAATTCCGGTATTGGAAATAATAATTCTTCGGTTTGTCAAAGAGCTGAATTCATCGATAAGTGCACTGATATCGAAATCTGTTATAGCGTCGCTCTTATTCAACAATATTATCGCGTTTTTATCATGGATTTCCTTCAGTTCTTCTTTTTCAGCTTCGGATAATCCGGTTCTTGTGGTGTCGATGACAAAAAGAATAAGATCCGCTTCATCGGCGGCTTTGCGGGCCCGGTCAACTCCGATCTTCTCAATAACGTCATTGGTTTCGCGAATACCGGCAGTATCGACTATGTTGAGTTTGATCCCGTTGGTACCAAGTGTGCTGATATCTGACCCGTTACTTCCGCTTCCGATTATGACCGATTCGGACAATGTATCCCTTGTGGTTCCGGGAATATCGGTAACGATCGCCCTGTCGGTTCCGAGCAGCCGGTTCATCAGCGAAGATTTACCGACATTCGGACTTCCGAGGATTACGGTGTTAATGCCATTTCGAAATATTCTACCATTGTCGAATGTTCCGATCAGTTTCCGGATTTCAAAATAAACTTTCTCTATGGTTGTCGATAGTTCTGAATCGAAACCATCCAGGCTGATATGTTCGGGATCGTCAAGAGCAGCCTCGATAAATGCGGTTTTGGTCAGCAGTTCATTTCTGAGTTCCGAGATCTTATCGCGGATATTTCCGTTCAGCTGTCTGATCGAATTTCTGACAGCGGCTTCCGAATCAGAAGCGATCAGGTCGCTTACGGCTTCTGCCTGTGTCAGGTCGATCCTTCCGTTCAGGAAAGCTCTTTTCGTAAATTCACCGGGTTCGGCAAGCCTTGCCCCTGCTGCCATTACGGCTTTCAGCACATCTTTCGTTACCGTAATACCGCCGTGACAGTCTATTTCCACGATATTTTCACGGGTATATGTTGAAGGCGCTGCCATTTTGATCAGCAGGACTTCATCAATGATCTCGTATTGTTCCTCTTTGCTGTGCGCCTTTTTGGTTTTCGACGGGTTACTGATAATATGCCCGTAGCTGACCGTAAAGGTTTTCATCTCATTTACGGTAATCCCGGATTTTGAACGAAAGATCCGGTCCGCTATATCAAACGCCTCATCACCGCTGATACGTATTATGCTTATACCCGCCGCCTTCAGACCGGTAGCGATGGCAGTTATTGTATCGTTATTCATACTTAACCTCGTGTCGAGAGTGCAGCAACCGATTGATCAAGCTCAGCAAGCTGCTTCTGTGTCTATATGCTAATTAAAAAGCTCATTGAAAGCAAGCATTCATGAGCTTTCTGTGAATAGTAACAATTTTGATCCATGTAAAAAGGGTATCACATTTACCGGATTTTCACAATAGCAAGGCGGGATACCTGCGGGGATTTTCATTGAAAACGGTTGATATTTATGTTAGGATATAAATCGATATTTTATGAACTTAAAATGTGAGGCTATACATGGAAGAAGAAAGTATTGTTCAGGAATGGTTAGATAATCTTGCAGATCTTAATGTAAAAGTCAAGAAGATGTTTGGCTGTTATTGCTTATATTGCGATGGTCAGGCGGTCGGATGGATTCATGACAGTTTTCTGAGCCTTCGTGAAGTCGGTCTGGATTATCTGCCGGAGGATATTAAGAGGCCTGCTCCGGAAGATAAAATACAGGAATTGGTGATTCCGCTTGATTACGCAAAAGCTGAGTGGTTGTCTAAAGCGGTTAAGGATACAGCAGTTATAAGAAAGAAAAATGATAATTAATATAACAGAAACGGCATATCCTAAAAAGGAGTAATATATGTATCCTGATAAAAAAACAGCGGAAGAGCTGCTGAGAGAAGCAGAATCGTGTAACCCGGGACCATGGGGGAATCACAGCAGAACTGCGGCACACTGCGCTGAGCGGATCGCGTTCTTTTCGGGAATGGATCCGGAAAAAGCATATGTGTTGGGACTTATGCATGATATCGGCAGAAAGTTTGGAAAGCGGCATTTAGGACACGTTTCCGACGGATATTCATATATGATGTCCTTAGGTTATGATGAAGCCGCGAAAGTCTGCCTCACCCATTCGTTCAACGAAAAGCTGATCGATAAATATATTGGCAAATTCGATACTACGGAAGAAGAAACCGCTCTGATCCGGACAAAACTCGAAGAAACCGAACTGGACGATTATGACAGGCTGATCCAGCTATGCGATGCGATATCGGGAGCTGAGGGCGTTATGGATATCATTGACCGGATGAGCGATGTGAAGCGGCGTTACGGTGCTTACGATCCTGACAAATGGAACGCCAATCTGGAACTGAAAGCGTATTTTGAAGCAAAAATGGGTAAGGATCTGTATGAGGCAGTCGAAAAGGACAGTTTCCGGCCGGGACCGGCAACGGATTAAAGACTGTCGTGTGAATGAATTGTTTTTTACGAAAGAACGGAATAATTTTAACTTAGAAACAGAACTGTTATGAGAGGCAAAAATGACATACGATAAATATGATGTGGCGGTGATCGGTGCCGGACATGCCGGATGTGAGGCTGCGCTCGCGTGTGCGAGGCTCGGCCTTAAGACCATCGTTTTTACGGTCAGCGTCGAAAGCATCGCTATGATGCCCTGTAATCCCAATATCGGCGGTACTTCGAAGGGACATCTGGTACGCGAAGTTGACGCGCTCGGCGGCGAAATGGGTAAAAATATTGACAAGACTTTTATTCAGTCGAAAATGCTCAATACCTCGAAAGGCCCGGCAGTGCATTCATTGCGCGCTCAGGCCGACAAACGCAATTATACCGCGGCTATGCGTCACACCATGGAGAATACCGACAATCTTGTGATCCGCCAGGATGAGATCGTGGAGATACTGGTTGAAGAATATACTGATGAAATAGCGGGAAACCCGAATTCTCAAAAGAAGCATGTAACCGGTGTCAGATCAAAAGCCGGAAGCATTTATCCCTGTGACTGTGCGATAATCTGTACCGGCGTGTACTTAAAAGCACGCTGTATCACGGGTGAAGTAAGCACTTATTCCGGACCGAACGGGCTTCCGGCAGCAAACGGACTGAGCCAGTCACTGATCGATCTCGGGATTGAGATAAGGCGCTTTAAAACAGGAACTCCCGCGCGAATCGACAAGCGTAGTATAGATTTTTCAAAAATGGAAGAACAGTTCGGCGATGAAAAGATCGTACCGTTCTCATTTACGAATAAAAGCGAAGATATCGCAAGAGACCAGGTCAGCTGCTGGCTTACATACACCAACGAGAAAACTCATGAGATAATCCGTGACAATATCGACAGGTCTCCGCTGTTTTCCGGCGTTATCGAAGGAGTCGGACCGCGCTACTGTCCTTCTATCGAGGACAAGGTAATGCGATTTGCCGAAAAGGACAGACATCAGGTATTCATTGAGCCGGAAGGCCTTGATACGAACGAGATGTATCTGTCAGGTATGTCGAGCAGCCTGCCCGAAGACGTTCAATACCGGATGTACCGCTCGGTTCCGGGACTTGAGAACGCGATCATTGTCAGGAATGCATATGCGATCGAATATGATTGCATCAATGCGGTGCAATTAAAGCACACACTGGAGTTTAAGGATATTGACGGTCTGTTCAGCGCCGGTCAGTCGAACGGAAGCTCAGGATATGAGGAAGCCGCGGCACAGGGCATTATCGCCGGGATCAATGCCGCGATGAAGCTGAAAGGCGAAGAACCGCTGGTACTCGATCGCTCGGATGCTTATATCGGCGTACTGATCGACGATCTTGTAACCAAAGAAACCCAGGAACCATACAGAATGATGACTTCCCGCGCGGAATACCGCCTGTTGCTGCGTCAGGACAATGCCGATTTAAGGCTGTATGAACAGGGTCACAGAGTCGGGCTTCTTCCCAGAGAACGTTATGACGCCGTTCTACAGAAGAAGAATGATATCGAAAAAGAGATCGAAAGACTTGAAAATACATTTGTAGGAACCAGTCCGGAAGTACAGGAATTCCTTAAGGATAACGATTCTACGGAACTTACCACGGGAGTAAGCCTTGCGGAGCTGGTACGCCGCCCGGAACTTGATTATTACAAGATCGCGATAATTGACAAGAACAGACCCGGGCTCCCTGAGGATGTCTGCGAGCAGGTAAGCATCGAGATCAAATATTCCGGTTACATCAGCCGCCAGATTCAGCAGGTTGAACAGTTTAAGAAACTAGAGAAGAAGCTTATCCCGGAGGATATCGATTACATGCAGGTTCCGTCACTTCGCATCGAAGCAAGACAAAAGCTTATCAGGTTCCGCCCCGCTTCGATCGGACAGGCCTCACGTATTTCCGGCGTGTCACCAGCCGATATCAATGTACTGGTGGTTTATCTAAACAGCCAGCGTTGACTATACGGTATCGGTATAGGATTCATTGAAACACCGGCTCGGTTCAAAATAAAGACAGGTAATACCGTTCGTCAGGGAAAAGGATGGGAAAGGTTTATATTATGAACAGAATACTGTGTTCTACCGGAGCGCTTATCGGGCGGCCTAACGGCAGGAACTTCCGGCTTCTTGGGGAATGCGCGGAAAAGCTGGATTGTGACGGCTTCGAGTTTATGATGTATGATGACTGGTATGGCAGGATTGACGAGGTTGCCGGATATCTGTTAAGTATATCGAAACCCTTTCCTGCATTTCATATCGAAAAAGGTGTCGGTGAATGTGTGAGCCGGAATGAGACCGGAGATACCGAAAAAGCCCTTGAACTGTTCGAGGCCAACTGTAAACTGGCACAAAAGATCGGATCGAAATTGCTTGTACTACACTTGTGGAACGGAGAACATTCGGATAAGGACTTTCCTCACAATGCCGGGGTTTATGCGGCATTACGGGACATTGCAGATAGGTACGGACTGATCCTGACTGTCGAAAATGTAGTATGCAATGTTGCAGATCCGATGATGCATTTATCACAGCTCCTCTCCCGGTATCCCGATATTTCATTTACATTTGATACGAAAATGGCGGAATTCCACGGACAGATGAACAGCATGTATCTTGAGGAAAACCGGGAGATCATGAACCATATTGTGCATATGCATATCAATGACTATAAAGGCGCAGTCATGGACTGGTCTTGTTTAAAAACGCTGCATATCGGTGAAGGACAGATCGATTTTAACAAGCTGTTCGATTTTCTCGAGAAACAGGAAATCAACTATGAAGGAGATTTTACGATCGAATCTACTTCATTTGATAAAACCGGATATATCGATTTTGATCGCATGAACAGAAGTATCGCGGCTATCAGGAAATATCTGCGGTCCTGATCAATCGCCGATCGGTGTTCTTTTTTTGAGGGAGGTTTGAAATGGGAAATGTTAAGAATCTGGAAGAGATGAGGGAATTTTTCAGAAATGATAGATTTGCAACCGATAACGGTATGGTAATCGATGAAGTAGCTGAGGATCATGTGATCTGCAGCGTCGTTCTCGGACCCGGACATAAAAATGCCAACGGCGGGATCATGGGCGGAGTAATATTCACACTTGCCGATTTTGCCTTTGCGGTATTGGCCAACGGGATCATCCACAATCCGACGGTTGCCCAGCAGGTGAGCATTAATTATCTCGGTGCTCCGAAGGGTGAGAAGCTTTTTGCCAAAGCAACCTGCAGAAAAAGCGGCAGAAGTTCGACTATTATCAATGTAGATGTATCGGATGAGACCGGCAGGGACGTCGCCCTGTTTGTGGGGACAGGATTTAAATTGTAAGTAGATGATGTTTTTTTTTAAGGAAGCAATGATTAAATCATTAATCAGAGTTTTCCTAACACAGTCAAGAGAAGCAAAGATGATTTCGAAAAAGGAATAATACTATTAAATGGAGAACTTAGATGAGGGAAATAGAATATATCATCAGTGAATTTTCTGCAAATGGGCTTGAGATCAATGAATATCAGGCAGAACAGTTTTATAAGTATTATTCTATGCTCGTAGAAAAGAATAAGGTGGTCAATCTTACCGCGATAACGGAATTCAATGATGTAGTGATAAAGCATTTCATTGACAGCGCTATCCTGGTAAAATATCTGAATAATGATTCGGGTAGTAAAATGACAGGAACCGGGAAGATCATCGATATTGGCACCGGCGCAGGTTTTCCGGGGATCCCTATAAAGATAATGTGTCCGGAATTGGAAATGACACTTGTCGATTCTCTGAACAAGCGGATAATATTTCTTGATGAAGTGATCAATACTCTTGAGTTAAAAAATATCAGGACCATTCATTCCCGGGCGGAAGATCTTGCCCGGAAACCGGAACATCGTGAACAATACACCATGGCAGTGAGCAGGGCGGTTTCGAATCTGACTACCCTTGTAGAATATGTTCTTCCTTATGTAAAGGTTGGCGGAAAGTTTTACTCTTATAAAGGAAGCAAAGCACAGGAAGAAACGGATGAGGCAAAGGCCGCAATAAAAATCCTGGGCGGATCTATAAGAAATAAGATCGATATTAACATTTCCGGAACAGATTATGACAGGACTATTATTGAGATAGAAAAAGTATCATCTACTCCCGGTAAATATCCGAGAAGTGGAAACAAACCTTCTACAAATCCATTACATTAAAAATTCAACGGAATTTTTGAACAATCACCTCTGTAAATATTGACAATATTAAATAATCCTAGTATTATCTTTTTGTTGGATTCTAATCCGAAATCAGAGACCCAATGTTTCACGTGAAACATTGGGTCGGTCAGACTAATAACAACCCACTGATGTTTCACGTGAAACATTTTAACTAAATAACAGCTTATCATTTCTTTCATAATGGATTCGGACAGATAAGAATATAATATATCAAAATAAATCAAAAGAGAAAAGAGGCATATATAATTGTTCAAATAAGGACGTTTAAAGATGTAAAATAATAAAGGAGGAAAAATAATATGCCGCATGTTGAAATACAATGCTATCCGGGAAGAACGGAAGAACAGAAACAATTATGCGCAGAAAAAGTTGCTGACGCAATTGCCGAGACTATGGGATGCAATATCTCAAGCGTTTCAATAGCAATTAAGGAAATAGATCAAGCAGACTGGAAAGAAAAGGTCTGGGATAAACAGATAGTTCCGGATGAGAAGTATCTTTATAAGAAGCCGGGTTATTCCTGCGAATAAAAGTGAATGACAAAATAAGTGCATATAAAATATAGAAGAGATAAGAAGTTCAATTAAAATTAATAATATCTCTGAAATAAAGATAAAGAAAAAGGAGAATGCAATGGGCAGGATAATTGCAATAGCAAACCAAAAAGGCGGAGTTGGCAAAACGACTACGACTATTAATCTGTCAGCAGCTCTGGCGATGTTCGGTGCCAAAGTTCTTGTGGTTGATTGTGACCCGCAGGGGAATGCAACGAGCGGTCTGGGAGTGAAGTCCAAAGTCAAAGAAGAAGAAAACTATACATCTTATGATCTGATGACAACCGATGCAACAGTGGAAGACTGCATACAGGATCTAAAATTATCGGAAGAGATCACGATGAGGATCATACCTTCTGAAGTGAACCTTTCCGCAGCTGAATCAGATCTTAATAATGTAGATGGCAGAAATTTCATTTTACGGGAAAAGCTGCAGGGAATAAAAGGCGATTATGATTTTATTATAATCGACTGTCCTCCGTCTTTGACAGTTCTTACGATCAATGCGCTTGCTGCAGCTGATTCGGTTATCATACCTATACAATGTGAGTTCTATGCAATGGAAGGATTGACTCAGCTCATGCAGACGATCAATCTTACAAGGCTGAGACTCAATTCCGAACTCAAAGTTGAAGGTATCCTGTTTACGATGTTTGACTCAAGGACAAATCTTTCACAGGATGTTGTTACGAGCGTAAAACAAGGCATAAAAGAAAAGATCTTTAATTCGATCATTCCGAGAAATGTAAAGCTTGCAGAAGCTCCGAGTTTCGGACAGCCCATAAGCATATACGATCCAAAGTCTAACGGAGCATTGGCGTATGATTCTCTTGCTCTTGAGATAATGAACAAAGACAAGAAAAAGACTCCGGCCGTGACGAAACCAAAAAGAAAGAGAAAAACTTCTGCTACGAAAAAGAGCACAAAGACAAGCAATAATAAATGACGAAAAAAAGAATATGTGAAAATTAAGAAGAGAATAATCTCTTTCAAAGTATAAAGTAAGTAATAATAAATACAAAAATTAAGTAAACAGATTAATCTAGGAAATATATATGGAGGTCATATAAGAAATGCCCGGTAAAACCAATAACAAAACAGTCAATAAAAAGAAAGCACTCGGCAGAGGATTGAACAGTCTTTTTGAAGACAACAAGATCAATATTGAAAAGGCAGAAAAAGGTTCAACAGAATCCGGCAATGGTTTGGTCATGGTAAGTATTAACCAGATCGATCCCAACCGTAAACAGCCCAGAAAAAAATTTGACGATGAGAAGCTAGAGGAACTTGCCGAATCTATAAAGGAACACGGAATAATCGAGCCACTGGTTGTTTCGAAGGTCGGAAACAGATACCAGATAATCGCGGGTGAACGCAGATGGCGCGCAGCAAGACTGGCAAAGTTGAAAGAAGTTCCGGTAGTAATAGGTGAATATACAGACAGAGAGATCGTGGAGATCGCTCTTATCGAAAATATCCAGAGAGAAGACCTGAATCCTATCGAAGAAGCGCTGGCATACAAGAGCCTGATCGACGAGCATAATCTCAGACAGGAAGAAGTCGCAGAACGAGTATCCAAAAAGAGAGTTACGATCACCAATTCCCTTCGTCTGTTAAAGCTTGACGAGCGTGTTCAGGAAATGCTGATCGACGGAAAGATAACCAGCGGACATGCGAGAAGCCTTTTGGCGATCGAAGATAAAGAACATCAGTTCGATGCGGCTCAAAAAGTAATAGAAGAGAATCTGTCGGTAAGAGAAGTTGAAAAACTGGTACGTGATTATGAGAATCCGGCCAAGAAACAGACTTCCAGGAAAAAGGAGATTAAGAACCAGGCGGATTACAAAGAATATGAGAAGAAGCTTATCGCCATAACCGGTACCAAGGTAGAAGTAAAGCTTAAGGGCGAGAACAGCGGAAAGATCATCATTCCTTATAAATCAGCTGAAGAATTTGAAAAGATCTTCAAAATGATATCCAAATAACAAACAATATTTACAAGAAACAGACGAAATACAAACAAACAAATAGTAAAGAAATGAAAAGAAATAATTAAAAACCAGATAAAATGAAACAAAGTGAAACAAAAAGAAAGGTGGAACATTGTAAATGGGATTATTTGAAAATTGGGGAATCGATGCCAGCTACATTGTGATAGGACTGGCCGTTGCCGTAGTAATTATGATCATATTGTATCTGCTTCTGATGAATAAATTCAAAAAGTATAAAGAAAATTATGATACTTTCATGCAGGGAAAAGACGGAAAAGATCTGGAAACAGCAATACTGGATAAGTTCAGCGAGATCGACAAGATCAAGGAACAGAATGAATTCAATTCGATCAACATTGAAGAGATCGCCAAGAGCATGAAGTTCACTTTCCAGAAGTTCAGCATTGTAAAATATGATGCATTCAAGGAAATGGGCGGTAAACTCAGCTTCTCGTTGTGCATGCTTACCGACAATAATGACGGATATATCCTGACTTCCGTTCACAGCAACAATGAAGGCTGCTATGTATATGTTAAAGAGATAATCAAAGGTGAATCGTATGTTCTGCTGAGCGAAGATGAGAAGAAGGCTCTTACTCAGGCAAAAAGCAGAAAAAGCGCATTAGACGATTAAGGAATATTATGAATACATTTTTAAAAGCGATCGGTTTTGGAAACCTCAAATCCCAGAAGGATGTTGAGGACATGATAGTAAATGTGATCTCCAAAGCCGCTGATGTAGACAAGTATACAAGAAAAGAAGGCAATACATATATTGAATATGAGATGCCTACTTCTTCTTCATGCGGGATCAAAGTCGTAGGAGAAGAGGATCACGAGGGAAAGTTCCATTTCAGCCACTATTTTCCGTATATTAAAGCACCGGTGGATAATACCGAAGAAGAGATATATATCAACAAGAAGATCGACACTGACGGATACACCGGAATGTGCGATGATTACAGGCTTGGGATCTGTCTGATCTTCTATCTGCAGAATGTCGCGGATTATTATAACCAGTTCGGCGAAGTCAAAATGGTATCTGATCAGGCTGTTCGCTTCGGAGCGCTTGCAGAATCCGGAAAGATAATCCTTCCGACCTTCAGTTATGCGGAAGAACAGGTCAAGCTGAAAAAGGAACAGACCAAAAAAAATAAGCTTATTGCCGAAGCTAAAAAAGGAAATGTTGAAGCAATAGAAAATCTCACGATCAACGAGATCGACAATTATGCAAAGGTTTCCATGCGTATCAAAAATGAAGATCTGCTCTCGATCGTGGATACAAGCATTACCCCGAGTGGATCGGAATCCGAAATGTACAGTATTATGGGCAACATTCTGTCTGTCAGTTCCGAAACAAATGTCCAGACAAGCGAAAAAATGTGGGTCCTGCAGGTTGAATGTAATGAGATCAAAATGGATGTCTGCATCAATTGCGCAGATCTTTTGGGCGAACCGGAAGTCGGAAGAAGATTTCGCGGGAATGTCTGGCTTCAGGGTAAACTGATCAAAACAAACGGGTAGATCAATTATTCTTTCTGAATAAAAAAGTTCATAAGCGAATAGTATTGATCAAGTACCCCAATACACAATCAAAAAGTAACAATCAGGAGTCATTACAGGCTCCTTTTTAGCATGAAAATCCAGAGGTTTAAACATGAACACACATGATATTTTACTGACGATACAGTACATAACCATAAGTGTTTAGTTTATCTAGATATGAGTCATTGTATCGATCAAAAAAAGGAGGATCTCATATGAAAAAACCCGGATTCAGGGAACGTTTCAAGTACTGGTTCGACACCAGGATGTCAAAGGGAACGATAAGCATGATCAAAATGCTTACCGTGGCTACACTGCTGGTTGTCCTTCTCTTCGCCGTTATCATTCTTGCCGGCGGCTTTTCCGAAGACGAAGGCTTCTTCCCGGTATTCTGGAACAATCTGGCAACCGTGATCAACGCCTGGATGCCGTCCGCAGAAGACGGAAGCATCGGATATGTCATCCTGACCGCGATCGTTGCGGTGATCGGACTGCTTGTTACCAGCGTACTTATCGGTATATTTTCAAGCGGAATAGAAGAAAAGATCACCGCACTCAGAAAGGGTAATTCAAGGATCCTTGAAGAGGGGCACAAGGTAATCCTCGGTTTTGTTCCCGGAGAATATGAACTGATCCGGCAGCTGATCCTGGCAGCAGGTAAAGATAAAACCGCGCTGGTCATCGCTGAGGAGATGGAACGGGACGAGATGGAAGACCTGATACATGACAATGTCGATATTCCGAAAAATATCAAGATAATCTGCAGGAATATCGATATCTGCGATCCGGCATCACTGGGCCGCCTGTCAATACCGGAAAGCCATTCGGTGGTGATCAGCCCGATAGATGACAATCGTGCGGTCAAAACCGTTCTTGCGGTCAAAAAAGTACTCGAAGAGTCCGAAAATACAGCAACCGTGGTAAGTGCCTCGGTTACTCAGAATAAATATCTGCTCCCTAAAGGCGGGATCTCCCTGATCATGCTTCAGACATATGATATCCTTGCCAGGATCCTGGCCCATTCGGGCACTCAGCCGGGGCTTTCCGAGGCATTTATGGAAGTTATGAGCTTTGAGGGATCGGAATTATATCTGGAAGAATATCCCGAAGCAGAAGGCCTGACTTTCCGTGAGATCACGAAACGCACCGAAAACGCAGCTGTTGCGGGCATGGAGATAAACGGAAAACTGATCCTTTCTCCGGACCCGGAAGAGGTACTGGCAAAAGGAGCCAAGGTGCTTTTATTTACGGAAGACAGAGAAGGATACCGGATCGCCGGGAACTCCGGAGACGGAAAGAGCCTCGGAGACGGAAAGAGCCTCGGGGACGGGGTTATAGGGTCAAAAAATAAATCCGGAGAAAGAACTGCTGCCGGATCAGATGAAAATACAACTCAGGATAAGAATGTCCGGAACAGATCAGCTGAAGACAACCACAACAGCGGGTCCATAGGATCAAATAGAAAAGAAGGCGCACGACATGAAGAAACAGTCGAAAAAGTCGTTATCATAGGCAGCAATGAGGTTACGGGCACTGTGCTGCGCGAACTTCCCGAGAAGAAGACCGAAGTGGTATTTGCCGGAATATCGGAAAAAGAAGCAGCAGAGATCACCGCTTCTTCAACGGGCAGAACTGACATTACCATATTTTATTGCGATAAGGATACAGATGATCCTGAAGTTCTCTATGATCTCATGAAAGATGCCGGACATGTGATCCTGCTGAGCCGCCATGATGAGGACAGGGAAAGCGATGATATGGAGAATATGCTCCTCCTGCTGAAATTAAGACAGTTAAGGGAAGATAAGGGTCTCAGTTTTTCGATCGCTGCGGAAATGTTCAGTGAGAAGAACAGAACACTGGTTTCCGCATCGGATCCCACAGATTTCATCGTTGCCAACAACCTGTCATCCATGGTACTTGCCCAGATGGCGGAAGATCCCACTTTGTACCCGGTATTCCACGAGCTCTTATCCAATGAGGGCACAGATCTGTTCCTTGTTAAGGCTGAAGAAGTACTGCAGCTGAACAAGACCGTGAGTGTAAGGGAACTGAAGATGGCGGCTCTTGACCGGGGATGGGTAGTTCTCGGATTTGTTGATAACAGTCCTACAGGACGGCAGGTTACATTAAATCCGGCACAGGACAACATGATAACGCCTGACGAACGCGATTATCTGATCGTGATCGGAGATCAGGATATGTAAATCCAAAATATTAATACTCCGGACCTGTGATCAACTGCGACAAATGATCCGCTTTTACGGCGAATCCCCATTTGTCGCAGTTGCTTATTTTTGATTCTTCGGCTATCCAGGATAATGTATGGGGGTCGGTATTTTCCGGAGTAAATTCCAAAACAGGAGAACTGTCCGGTAAGGCGATATTATGGGCTTTCAGGATATTTTCTATCTTTTCGATCGCTTCCTCCGCGGCTTCATTTCCGACTTCAAGATTGTAATCGGAAGTTTCGCATTTTTCCCACATATCGACCGGAATGTAAAACATTTGAACTAATTCCTCGTCTCTATTGCCTTCTGTGATGTCTTCGAACAGATCCAGAGTCTTACAGAAATTCTCATATCCGATAAGCGCGATATCGCCATATTCACGGATACTTCTATAATCATCGTCCGTCATTTCTCCATAGTATTCTTCGCGCAGTTCGTGACTGTAATGCGCCCACTTCCGCCGGGTTTCAAAAAGGTTATCGGGAATTATATCCATATACCTTCCCCAGACCCAGCAATCATCTTCTACATCTCTTTTACCGTACCAGAAACTTACGCAGTTCCACATCTTCCGGGCAACAAACGACCAGTCCCTGTCAGGATACAGGGCGAGCAGATATCTTTCCATACACATGAAAACATAGCACAACTTCCCGCAAACAGTAACATTATCGAATCCGTGATCCATCTGTTTTACCCCCTCATGTATCCACATATACCTTAATACCCTAATACCCTGATACCCTAATACTCTAATTCCCTTATGTGTCTATAAAATATAATATTCTAATTAATGAGCAGATTCAATGCTTTTTTCTATTGTACTATCGGTATAAAGGGCGTATTATAATACTGAAAATGCCGATCCGGACGTTATTTGCAAAGGAGACAAAAATCATGAAAAAAGGCGGAATTACCCGTGATGGAATTACCCGTGACAGCGAAGGATGGGGCAGAGGAAGGCCCATGAATGAATTTATGGGCGACAGACCGGGGCAGCATAGCGAACCCAAATATGACCGTGTCGGAAAATGCCAATTCTGTCATAACAGAAACTATCCTGAATGCATAAAAAACTGCAAGGATATGTTAAAGAAACTCCCGGGTTTAAAATAACTGCCCGTGGATCATAAAAGGACATTGCCTTGAAAGCAGTCTGTTAAGGAGACGATGAATAATGCAGACAAAGAACAACATAATTTTGATCGGCATGCCCGCATCGGGAAAGAGCACGGTAGGTGTCATTCTCGCCAAGATACTGGGAATGGATTTTATTGACACCGATATTCTGATCCAGCAAAGAGAAGGAGCCCGCCTGAACAGGATAATCGAGATGAGCGGGATCGATGAATTCCTGAAGAAGGAAGAACAGGCGCTCCTCAGTCTTGATGTGTCACGTACGGTCATAGCCACCGGAGGAAGCGCGGTATACAGCGACGTTGCAATGAAGCATCTCGCCGACGGGTCCGGGGTTATTTATCTGAAAGCGCAGCTGGAAGAAATAGAAAAGCGGCTGGGAGATATAAAAGAGCGCGGAGTGGTAATAAAACCCGGTGAAAGTCTTGAAGAGATGTATAAAACGAGGGCAGGGCTTTATGAAAAATACGCAGATATCACTGTTGACGAAGACGGCCGTTCAATAGAAGATACGGTCCGCAGGATCTTGGACAGATTGAGTGCGGACTAAATAATAGGAGCAGAGCTTTAGTGGCTCTGCTCCCATTTTTTCTTTACTTCTTTGGCTTTGGCGATGACTTTTTCTTTCCAGGAATCATCATCCGCAAAAAGCTGAAAGACATCATAACCATATTTACGGCCATATGAACAGATCACGGATTCGTCGTCAATATGAAGCGATATTCTGTAAAAACTCGGCATTTTCTGGGGGAGTATCGATTTACTGCGCGACTGCACCTCTTTTTCATGCCGCATGGCGTTTACAATACCGTTAAACTTTACTCCGTACCAGAAAAACAGACTTTTGATATAGAATTCCGTCCGATAAGACGATGTATAGACCCAGATATCATATCCCATCTTCTGCAGCTCATTGATAAGCTCCGGAGTACCGAGTCTGAGGCGTTCTTTGTAGAACAGGCGAAGAGGAAACCGGAGTCTGGGCTCACATTTATGAGTGGAAGGGTTTACAAAGAGGACCTCATCAAGATCAAATGAGATCCTCATTTTTTCACCTTGCTGCCGATCATGTTTTTTCCTGCTCATTCTTTTCTATTTCCTCAATGATGGTGATGGCGCGTTTTGCCCATTCTTCAGGGGTTGCGTTGATCTCGAACTCATCAAAGCTTTTATCGGCTTTTACGGTACGAAGGATCGTTTCGTTATCAATATGCAGAGTAACCGAGTACTTGTTCGAGATCAGTTTTTCCATACCTGCCGCGGAGGCTTCGGTCTGCCTGTTCTTTTTTGCCATACCGGTTATGATGCCGTTTACATTTGCGTGGTAACATCTGAAAAAGTCTTTGATATCATCAATGGAATAGTAGTTTGACGAGTATACCCAGATGTCATATCCGTTTTGGGCAAGAAAATAGAACAACGCCGGAATGCCCAGTCTGATTCGTTGCTTGTACTTCAGGCTGTAAGGGAATTTCAAAGCCTTCTCACGGGGGATATCATCCGAGGTGCCGAATACAACTTCGTCCAGATCGAGGGTTACGCGCTTGTCATGTTTTGACTTTTCAAGGATCTTCCGGATATCCGACTCTTGGGCAAGATTGATGATCTTGGCGCGGATCTTTTTCAGTCCCAGCCTCACGGCTGCTGCCCATCTGTGATGACCGTTCACGATCAGATATCCGTGAGGATGCAGCTTTTCAACAATGATCGGGTCATCGTCAAAAGGTTTCAGTTTCTTAAACTGCGCTATTTTTATATCTTCCACATATTTGGAAATGATCTGATAGTTCGGTCCTATGTCCGGAAATGTAAACTCATCGTTGGGATTCGGATGCAGCTTGTTCATCCGGATACGCTTGGTTAATAAACGTTCCAGAAGACCGCAACGCACAGGCATACTTATTCCTTTTTGGTTTTGCACATCTTCCGCAACAAAATCATCAAATTCGCTTTTGCCCATAGACTACCTTATCACCTAATTTAATATATTATTGATCTTTTAAAAGCCTGTTCTTTCTGACTATACGACTGAATGTGATAAAATAAAGCACCAGCAGCGTCACTGCAAACAGGATCCCTATCGGATAGGAAATACGGGCGCTCAAACGGAATCCTTCGTCTGCGATCAGGATATATGTCAATGAAACCGCGGACATAAATACTGCAGGAATCGCTGTTATCAATGAACATATGGCCTTTTTTGAGGTTTTTACCAGATATGCGGTTGCCACCCACAATGATATCATGGCGAGCGTCTGGTTGCTCCACGAAAAATATCTCCAAAGCACTGAAAAATCAAGCTGGGTGAGCAGCGCTCCGACACCAAGGAGCGGGATCGTGATCAGCAGTCTGTTCTTTATCGGCTTCTGATCCAGTCCCGTCATTTCCGAGAGGATCAGGCGGGCGCTTCGGAATGCGGTATCCCCGGAAGTAATGGGACAGGCTACAACGCCGACTACTGCAAGTATTCCGCCTACAGTGCCGAGCAGACCGGTCGATATCTCGTATACCACACCCGACTGCCCAAGCGACGAGATGGCATTGTTGAGCACATCCGTTGCACCGTAGAATGCGACTCCTCCCGCAGCCCAGACAAGCGCTATAACGGATTCGGAGATCATTGCCCCGTAAAAGATCTTTCTTCCCTCTTTTTCGGAAGTCATGCATTTTGCTATCATGGGTGACTGGGTGGCGTGAAACCCGGAAATCGCGCCGCAGGCCACCGTAATGAACATATAAGGCCATATCGGCAATCCGTCGGGATGGAGATTGTGGAAGCTGATCTCCGGAATCGTATAACCTCCCGCGATCACTCCGGCAACTATCCCTACTGCCATGATGATGAGAACAGCTCCGAATATGGGATATAACCTGCCGATTATCTTGTCAATGGGAAGAAGTGTCGCAAGAACATAATAAATAAGGATTACGATTATCCAAAAGGTAGTGTTCAGGCTTTCGGGTGTCAGCTGTGCGATGAGAGCCGCAGGGCTGTTGACAAAAACCGTTCCCGTGAGCAATAAGAGCAGGACCGAAAACAGCCGCATGCCCCACTTTGCCACATTGCCCATATAGATTCCCGAAAGCTCCGCGATGGATTTACCGTCATGGCGTTCGGAGATCATTCCTACCATGAAATCATGTACGGCTCCGCCCAGAACCGATCCCAGCACTATCCAGAGGAATACGACCGGTCCGAAGCATGCGCCCATCAATGCACCGAAGATAGGACCTGTTCCCGCAATGTTCAGGAGCTGGACCAGAAAAGCCTTCCAGGTCTTCATCGGGACAAAATCGACGCCGTCGTTGATCCTGTTCGCCGGCGTGGTCCGGCCATCGGGACCGAAGACTTTTTCAGTAAGTTTGCCATAAGTAAGATAACCCAGGATCAGTACGATAAAGGATATAATCAAAGAGATCATTTTTTCTTCCTTCTCAGTCTTCAGGGTAATTGATAAAAGATAGTTTCCCCGTAAAGTTCACTGTCATCACGGTTGTACGATCTTTTTAACTATATTCATGATAATCACCTTTATAAGTCAGATTATAACAATACTATATTATTTTTCCAACCGTTTTTATATCAGATATTATATTAGCAACCCGTTGTATTATCAAGATAAAAAGCGTATTATAATACTGAAATGCCGGCTCAACCAATGGTGGAGTTTCGCATAAATACTGCATTTTATCAAAATCAACCAACAGTTCCTGTTAAAATTCCCGTTGGATCGTTATAGTGGATCCATGAAAGGAGGTGCCCGATTTGGATCAGATCAAAATAGGTAAATTCATAGCATCATGCCGGAAGGAACAGGGGATGACCCAGGCGGTCCTTGCGGAAAAACTCGGGATAAGTGACCGGGCAGTTTCAAAATGGGAGACCGGGAAATCCATGCCGGATTCGGGGATCATGCTTGAATTATGCGAATATCTTAAAATAAATGTTAATGAACTCCTGTCGGGCGAAAGGATCATGGCAGAAGCTTATGATAAGATTGCAGAGAAAAATCTCATCGAATTGAAAAGAAAAGATGAGAACAACCTGAGCAGGAACACTGTATTATCGATCATTTTTACGATCACAATGGCGGTCGGCATTCTGGTATGCTGTATATGTGATCTTGCGGTATCAGGTTCGCTTACCTGGTCATTGATCACACTTTGTTCCATCCTGGTCGCGTGGATAACGGTCTTTCCTATTATCTTTTTCGGGAAAAAGGGAATAGTCCCTGCTTTGGCCGCTATCAGTGTTTTGATGGTTCCGTATCTGTATATACTGAGCCGGGTGATACAGGTCAGGGAGATTTTCAGCATCGGAGCCGTGATGGCGGCTGTTGCACTGGCTTTTTTCTGGATAGTATACCTGATTTGCCGAAGGTTCAGGGAAAGAAAACTGCTGGCAGCAGGTCTGGCATTTCTATGTGCGATACCGTTTACATTTTTGATCAATATAATCTTGTCAAAAATGCTCGACACGCCTGTATTCGATGCCTGGGATCTGTTATCTGTACTGGTCCTGCTGGGGATCGCCGGGGCGTTTATCTATGGAGATCGTACCGGTAAAAAGCATCATAGAGAAGAAAAGACTGAAAAAAGTGAATAAGTAATTTAGTGCGTAACAAAAAACGACCGGTTCCGGAAATCATAAATAAATTCCGGAAACAGTCGTTTTTTACGTCCACGATGCGATTCGAACGCACGACCTTCCGCTTAGGAG
>JAFZNE010000075.1 GCA_017553035.1 Lachnospiraceae bacterium | reverse complement strand
CATAAAATGCGCCTTCATGCTTTGTATCATCCGACGCGATCTGCCGGCCTTCCATTACAAAAAGGGCATATCCCTGTGACAGGATATAATCGGACGGCATGATCGGATGCATGCAGACAATAAAAGGAGACCCTTTCGGATAGCGCCTTCTGTCTTCTTCCTTCGGTAAATAAGCATGAACGATGATCTCAGCCTTCCGGCCTTCAGCCTCCGCTGTGATCTTCACCAGTTCTCCTCCGATCACTTCAAACGGATTGCGCGGTTTGTCCCCGGCCTCTTTCAATTTGGGATCCTCACCCAGCAGTTCATAAGTGATCTTTTCCCCGCTTCTCCATACCCCATACATGTTCTCTTCGTAAAACTTCTTTAAACTGTTTTTATCCATATTTCCACCCCTCTTATGTTTTGTTCACCGAGAGCCGGTCCGGTCAGCTTTGTCGTTGAAATGCATGAACCCAGTCAGCTTTCAGATAATAGATCGTAAATAAGATCGAACTCAGCGACCATGTGAGCGGATATGCCCAGAATATCATCCTGATATCAGGTATTATCCGCACCGCGAATGTAATATATGTAATACGTATCATGCACCAGCACATCAGCATTATGAACATCGGGATCGTCGTCTTCCCGGCGCCGCGCAGGATGCCGGCCATGCAGTGCGATAGCGCCAGCAATCCGTAAAACATGGTCTCTGTTCTGGCCTGTTTAACCCCGATAGCAACGACATCGGGATCCTGGGTAAACAATCCTATGAGTACCGGTGCAAATATATAGAACATGAGTCCGATAAACGCCGCGCAGGCGATCCCCATCGCAATCCCGAACCGCGTACCCTTCTTGGTCCGCTCATACTGCTGAGCGCCCATATTCTGGGAAGTAAATGTGGTCAGGGCCATGCTGAAGCTTGTGATCGGCAGAAACACAAAGCCCTCAACTTTGAAATAACTGCCGCTGCCTGCCATTGCGATCGCGCCAAAGGCATTGATATTCGACTGAACAACTACATTTGCGATCGCGATCACGCTGTTCTGGATCGCGGTCGGAAAGCCGATCTTCAGCTCGGCTGCAAGGATCGCCGGCTCAATGCGTATTTTCCGGATCTCGATCCGGTGCGGTCCTTTTTCCCGAAGGAGCCTCGTAAATGCAAGTACCGCGCACAATGTCTGTGAAATGGCCGTTGCGGCCGCAGCTCCGCCGACATTGAACCCCAGTACGGCTACAAACAGCAGATCCAGCAGCACATTTGTGATCGCGCTTACGATCAGATAATGAAGCGGACGCCTTGAATCGCCCATCGCCTGAAAGATGCCGCAGCAGGTGTTATAAACTACATTTGAGAGCCCGCCCAGAAAATATATCCTGAAATATATGACCGAATTGGGCATTACATTTTCCGGCGTGCCCATAAGGCGCAGCAGGATCGGCGTAATGGTAACGCCCATTATCACGAGAAATATTCCCGATAAGAAACCGAATCCGACCGATGTATGGGCCGCCCGGCTCAAGCCTTCGTTATCCTTTTCACCGTAATGCTTTCCGATGATAACACTTGACCCCATAAACAGACCGTTTATGAAACCTACGAGCAGGAATATCAAGCTGCCGGATGAAGTAACCGCCGCCAGGGCATCCGTTCCGAGATATTTGCCGACTATTATCGAATCGACGATATTATATAACTGCTGAAGCAGCTGCCCCAGAAATATAGGCAGCGCAAAGAGCAGTATCTTCTTTGAGATAGAACCTTCTGTCATGTTGATCTCCATGCTTCGAATGAAAAGCTTTCATTCCTTTTTCCGTAACATCATTATCATACATAAGCATGGTGATTTCAAGTAAATCCTTTTCAAAACACAGATTTTGTGATACTATTATCTTGCTGTTCACATGAGCAGACAGCCCGCATTTCATGCGGATTGTAAGGAGGATCAAAACATTTATGAAAGTCAAAAACAGTATATTTTTGGAGGATAACAAGCCTCTGCTCAAGGAATTCCTTGACGCATTGCTTGCCAGGTACGATTACGCCTCTATTCTTGCCACCGATTCGATCAGCAGGAATTTCAGCGTTTCGAAAATGGGGACCAATATCAACGAGGATACCGTTCTGACCGAGAGGGGCTTCTGCACAAAGGTTTATGACAAAGGCCAGGCCTGCGAATACAGCTTCAATTCCATCAGCAAAGACTCGATCCCCACACTGATTAAAGAGATCGAAGAACGGCTCATCCCTCTTGGGAACTCCGTTCCTTCCGGTGTTACACCGTATTTATTTGACGAAGTCAGCGAAGAGACCACCATTTTCAACGAAAGCACCGATTATGAGCAGGATCCGGAAGAACTCGGCGACGAGGCCATTATCGATCTGCTCACCCGCATTTCCGAAAAAGGCCGTGCTTACGACGAGCGCATCATCGACTGCCGGGTAGCTTTTTCGTATCAGAAATACTCCAAGCTCTTCCTCTCCAGGAAAAAAGACATGACCCAGAACGTCATGTGGGCTTCGGGATATTTTGTGGTAATGGCATCCGAAGGTGAGGAGATCCAGGACAGCTACAAGCC
This sequence comes from Lachnospiraceae bacterium, assembly GCA_017553035.1. Taxonomy (GTDB): domain Bacteria; phylum Bacillota; class Clostridia; order Lachnospirales; family Lachnospiraceae; genus RUG11977. The sequence continues at coordinate 31,562 of JAFZNE010000075.1, read as the reverse complement.
TGTTTCGATGCTCGGTGGCAGCGAAGTGCTCCGCACACTTGAGAACAGTCTTGAAGGCTGCTGCAAGACAGCGATCGACCTTCTCGATTCCGAGCCCATCAAGCCCGGAGAATATGATTGTATCTGCGAACCCGATGTTACCGGAATGATAGTCCACGAAGCATTCGGACATGGTGTCGAAATGGATATGTTCGTAAAAGACAGAGCTCTTGCCCAGCAGTACATCAACAAGCCCGTGGCTTCGGAGCTTATAACGATGCACGACGGTGCTTCGACCATTCCCGAAGTAGCATCATATTTCTTCGATGACGAGGGCGTTCTTGCTCACGATACGATCATAATCGATAAAGGTATCCTTAAAACAGGCATCTGTGACTCACAGTCCGCAATGCATCTGAAGAAAGATCCTACCGGCAACGGACGTCGTGAAAGCACCCAGCGCAAGGCATACACACGTATGACCAACACCATTTTCGAAGCCGGAGATTCGACCGTTGAAGAGATGATCGCTTCGATCAAGGATGGTTTTCTTCTGTGCGAGGCCGATTCCGGCATGGAAGATCCGAAGAACTGGGGCATACAGCTCATGGTCAAGATGGCCCGCGAGATCAAAGACGGCAGGCTGACCGGCAAGATCTATTCCCCGATCGTGCTTACCGGATACGTTCCGGATCTGCTCAAATCCATTTCCATGATCTCCGACACCATGCAGGCAAGTGGTTCCGGCTACTGCGGCAAGGGTTACAAGGAGTGGGTCAAGGTTTCGGACGGCGGCCCTTATATCAAGGCAAGAATAAGACTTGGATGACCCGGACGAAAAGATGTACCGGACAGGAAAGGATGTTAACATGAAAGACAGAATTCTTGCAGCCCTTGAGCGGCTGCACATTGATGAGTATATAATTACCGAAGATCAGACCCGCAGTGCCGAACTGTTCTTCATCAAGAAGTCACTCGACACACGTAGAATAAAAAACAATACAAGCTATTCCGTAACCGTTTACAGATCGTTCGATAAAGACGAACAGCCTATGAAAGGCAGTTCGATGGTCCATGTGTATGACAGCATGACGGACGCCGAACTCGACAAGACCCTTTCAGGCGCATATCTTGCGGCTTCGTTCGTTTGCAATCCCACATACGAGCTTCAGGAGAAGACCGTTAACGAATTTATCGAAATGAAATCCGATCTTCAGGGCAAAACACTCGAAGAAAGCGCAAAGATCATGGCGGATGCGCTGTTCGCCGAAGATAAGGACGGCGATGCTTTTCTCAATTCGGCCGAATTGTTCGTAAATGAAGTTACGACCAGGATCTTTACATCAACCGGCATCGATGCGGGATATCGCAAATACTATGTGACAGGCGAATTTGTGGCACAGTGTAAGGAACCCCAGGACGTAGAAACATATCAGGGTTTCCGTTATGATTCACTCGAGACCGAGGCTCTCAAGGCAAAAGTACGCAGGACCCTCGATTATACCCTCGCCCGCGCACAGGCGAAGAAAGCACCTGCTGCCGGCAATTACAGAGTCATCATCTGTGATTCTTATGCAAAAGAATTGTTCGAGTATTACACCGCAAGATCCTTAGCTCCCTATATCTACGGCAAATATTCAAGCTTCAAGCTCGGTGAAAATGTCCAGGCCAAAACCGCAGATGGCGGAAATACTGAGATCACCGGTGATCCTTTGACAGTATCGCTGATCGCGAGCGTTCCGTTCAGCGACGAAGGAACCCGCCAGATCGACAGACAGCTGCTTGATAAGGGCGTGCTGAAGACCTATCATGGCGGTGTCCGTTTCTCAAGATATATCGGCGCGGAGCCGACCGGAAACTACAGGAGTATCAAGGTTGCACCCGGTACGACAAGCGTAGAAGAGATGAAGAAGCAGCCTTATCTGCAGGTCGTAAATTTCTCGGACTTCCAGATGGATGATTTTACCGGACATTTCGGAGGCGAGATCCGTCTTGCGTTCCTTTATGACGGAGAAACGGTAACTCCTGTTACCGGAGGTTCCATCAACGGCAGCATTATCGAGAAGCAGGCTTCAATGCAGCTTTCAACGGAAATGCAGGTTGAGGATGGTTATGAAGGCCCTCTGGCCGTATGTTTCGACGACATCGCAGTAGCAGGTGAATGACTTTATTATGAAAGGGACAACAGTATGGACGAGAAGCAGGAATTATTATCCAGATTCAACGAAATGATCAAAACCAGTAAATCGATCGTCTTCTTCGGCGGCGCGGGAGTGTCGACAGAAAGCGGAATCCCGGACTTTCGAAGCGTTGACGGACTCTATAATCAAAAATACGATTATCCTCCCGAAACGATCCTGAGCCATACATTTTTTATCAAAAGGCCTTCGGAATTCTATCGTTTCTACCGTGACAAGATCCTGATCGACGGCGTGGAACCCAATACCACGCACATCAAGCTGGCAGAGCTGGAAAAAGCCGGCAAACTGAAAGCCATCGTTACCCAGAATATCGACGGTCTTCACCAGAAAGCCGGAAGCAAGGAAGTATACGAAGTACACGGCACCGTCGCGAAGAATCATTGTACCAAATGCAACAAGTTCTTCACCGGCGACGAAGTCAAGGATCTGATCGATGCTTCACTGGCCGAAGGCGCGGATAAGAATTCCCGCTATCTTCCCATCTGCCCGGATTGCGGCGGCCTGATCAAGCCTGACGTTGTCCTGTACGAGGAAGGACTTGATGATTATATCTGGAACAGGTCCGTAGATTACATCCAGAACGCCGATATGCTCATTGTCGGAGGTACTTCACTCGTTGTATATCCTGCCGCCGGTCTGGTCAACTATTACCGCGGCAGTAAACTGGTCCTGATCAACAAATCAACGACACCTTTTGACGACGAAGCCGATCTTGTGCTGCATATGGGACTGGGGGAAGTATTCGGGCAGGTTACGGTATAAGCCATAAATCTGTTGGAATCCGGAACAGATCCATACTCATCATGCGATGTAATCATGTTACAGCACAGACTTTTTATCTTTTCTTCATTTCAATATACGCAGAAAAGGACGTTATCATATGACAATATCTCAGATAAGGGATGAAATATCCGCTCTTGCCGATCCGAAAAATGCCGAATTCTTCGCGAAACTCAACCCTACGGCAAAACCCTGCGCAGGTGTGAGGATCCCGGCACTCAGAAAGCTGGCCCAGAAGATCGCCAAGGATGATTATCGTGCATTTCTCGACACCAATCCGATGGATACCTTCGAAATGGAGGCTCTGCAGGCATTTGTGATCGGATATGCGAAAGATGATATCAATGTTATCCTCTCTTATCTGGATAAGTTCATCCCTAAAGTCCACGACTGGTCTGTTGCCGATTCACTTTGCCAGACCTTCAAGATCGCCAAAAAATATCCTGACGAAACATTTGCGATACTGACAAAATACCGGACCTCGCACAAGGAGTTCGAGGTCCGGATAGTTGCGATAATGCTGATGAGTCAGTTCCTGAGAGACGAATACATCGACATAGTCTTCGAAGTCGTCGACAGTCTGTATACCGAAGAATTCTACGCAAAGATGGGCGTTGCCTGGGCCGTAGCCACGATCATGGCCAAATATCCCGACAAGTGCCTCGATTACATGCTCTCACCCGACAATCACCTTGACGAGTGGACGTACAATAAAGCTCTTCAGAAGATGAAGGAATCCTACCGCGTCGATAATGCCGTTGTGGAGAAGATCAAGGCGGCAAGACAGTAAGTTGTTGCCGGTCGTACCACACTCCTTCATTACACATTTTTCACTTCCCTGCTGAACAGCATGAAGATCGCAGTTGCGGCAAATCCGGCTGTACAGATAAGCAGCAGGACCGTGCTGCCGAAATACTGCAGAACAACACCTGCCAGCGCTGTTGCAATAGGGATGAGGCCCTGTGAAAGGACACTTGAAATACTTCCGACCTTACTCAGTTTATCTCTATCTATGATCCGCATAAATGCAGTGCTTATCGGGATATTTATGCAGGGAAGTATATATCCGATCACAAACACACCAATGCAGAACATGATCAGGAAAAGGTTGATAGAACTCTTTCCCGACGCAAATCCGTAATAACCTCCGGTCATCACTATCATGAGTCCTGCGATAGCGGCAAGCAGTACGGCGATCTTATGTCCGACTTTATCTTCCTGCTTTTTTGCGCTCAGGATCACCGAAGCAACCAGTGAGCTGATCCCGATCAGAACGCTGAATACCGATGACCACAGTTCGGGCTTAAGAACCGAATCAAACAGATAGGAAGGCGCTCCCGCGACATCGGTTTTAATGAAATACGGCAGGAAGTTCGATGAAACCGGTGCAAAGAAGAAATTGATAAATAAGATCGCTACCATTAGCGCCATGACAGCTTTTCTGCTCTTCAAATAGGTGAGACCTTCTCCCATATCTTTAAGCGCGACTTTGATCGTCAGCTTTTCCGGATTCACTTTATGACCATAGCGGATAAACATTTCCGATATTCCCGAAAATACATAGCAGATACCGACCACAAAGAACAGCAGTGTCACAGGCATTGTCGCATACATGATCCCGGCAAGTACAACTCCGAATATTCCGAGCAGGGAGCTCTTGATAGCAATGTATGAATTCGCCTGCTGAAGCTGGTCTTCCTCCAGTATATGCGGGAACAGAGCGCTTGCCGCCGGTGAGAAGATACCTCCTATTGCATTTCCCAGACCTCCGATGATAAACAAAATAGCTATATGCGCTCCCGGAGCATCAAATACGAGCATAAGAACAGTCGCAAGGATAATTATGCCGCCTCTCAGATAATCACAGATAAACATGATCCAGGCTTTGTTAAAACGGTCTCCGAGCACTCCGCCTATGGGAGTGAACAGAAGCAGTACAACTCCGCACAGCGCCAGATACATTCCCTGCAGGAATGCATTGTTGTTGCTGATCTCGAGAATATAGAAACTGACGGCGAAACTGTATAAAGCTCCTCCGAGCTCCGAAACCAGGGCTCCGAAAAATACCAGCCTGAAATTTCTGTTGGCAAATACATTTTTTCTTTTTTCTTGTTCATTCATAACCACTTATTTATCCTCCGGTTCAAAATATCAGCTTTGAGAATATATCTTGTTCCACAAATCTGTCAGTTCTTTATTATCAACCAGCTTCAGCAGCGAATCGATGCTTTCCACAGCTGTTCTCCCCAGTCCGTCATGAACAATGGCATTCTCGAGATTATCGGCAAATCGTAATGATTTCAGGCTGTAATCCGGCAATGTATCAAATTCCCCTGCCAGTCTGCGTGCTTCGGTCATCAGGTCGACCGCTTCCTGTCTGCGGTTTGTCAGTAATTTTACATTTGCGATCAGGATCAGATACAGCATTTTATTCTTGAATAGGAAGCCCGAATCGTTGTTTTTGGCTAGCTTTCCAAGCATCTCCTGTCCCCAGGATATTATATCCAGCGCGGACTTATAGTCTTTTCGCGAGCAGAAGACCAGATAAAACCCGGAAATAGTGTTCATTATACCGCCGATATGATCAATAAGCGCTTCCGATAGGTAATCTTCCGCTTCCTTGTATTGTTTCAGATAAGCTGCCATGCACACTCCGATGGAATCCGAGAAATAACACGCTGAATTGTGTTTTTTCATCAGGTCTACCGATTTTTCGTATTCTCCCATAAGAAGATATGCATTGGCCATCCGGCCGTAGATCGACAACGTACTGATCTTAGGATTGGTATTCTGAGGAAGCAGATCAAGCGCCCGATCCAGTAATTCCAGGGCCCGCGTCAGCTTATCCCGTCCGCCTTCTCCGGTTCCGAAAACAAGATAAATATCCGCGGAACATAGCACCATTTCCAATGAATTCGGATATTTCTTAAGGGCCTTTTCCACTTCCGTAAGGGCCTCGGGATCCATCGTCTTACAATATCCCACAAGTCTTTTCTTTATCGCATCCTGCCGGTTGTCCCTGATCTTATATCCGATCAGAACATCTACGGAAACACCGTAAAAATCAGCAAGTTCCATGATCAAACTCAGGTCCGGTATCGACATCCCGGCTTCCCATTTATGTACGGCACCAGTTGTAACTCCCATTACTTCCGCAAGCTGCTCCTGTGTCAGTTTCCTTTCTTTCCTGAATGTTCTGATATTTTCTGCAAGCTTTGATTCCATATGAAATATCTCCTTATTTTTCCTTGGAAATCGGCCTTATTTTCTTATCCCGGATCCATGATAATATAGAAAATCAAAAAATAAAAGACACTATCTGTACTATTTGTATATTAAATTCTATACCATCGGTATATTAATATCCCAAATTAAGACTCCCCTCCGGATCTGCAGACATTCACCCGATACCGGGTGCTTTGACTTTGTACTTTTTATCTCTTCTATCCGGAAGAGAGCCCGTTTACTTTTATACTAGTTTACTTGTTTATCAGTTTGCTTGTTTGCTTTTTTACTTGTTTCAATTCCCTAGGTTATCTTTCCTTGGCATACCATTCTTTTACAAGCTGCTCGGTTTTTTACCCACGATCGAAAATCCCATTTCGGGCTGTTTCTCAGGGATCTTTGTATACCAGTCCCACCAGAAGAAGCCTGCAAACCACGGTTCATCCCACATAGAACGCATGCATGATTCATAAAATGCCGCCTGTTCATCCTCATCATACGGAAATTCCCTGTGAGTGAAATCGTAAGGCATCATCGCACAGCCTCTTGCACTGCGGCAGCCTATTTCCATGAAGATTATCTGCTTGCCGCCGTTGGCCTCGGAAATTTCCTTCAGGTACTTCTTTTTTTCATCCCATGCCGCCTTCATGTTTTCAACGCTATCACCGGGAACCTGCGCAACACGGAAATATGCGGAAGTTCCGATAAAATCGACCGCATCCCACCATTTTACGCCGGCTTCCTTTCCGTGATTGGTATTGTAAACCAGCTGTCCGTGATAAATGTCTCTTACGGCTTTTATTGTTTCTCGCCAATATTCTTCCTTTTCCTCAGTCCCAAGCATTTCGCAGCCCACACAGAACATTTCACATGCTGTCTCTTCGGCAATCTCCGCGTAATGGCATAAAAATGCGGTATAAGAAGAGAACCATTCCTTCCAGTAATTCTTATCGCCCCAGTCACTTTCGGGGAAACGGATATTGGCTCTCCACACACCATCCGAGCAGTTGACGATCGGTTTCATGCATACTTTGAGCCCCAGAGAATGCAGTTTTTCCGCAGCAGTCGTAACATCCTTATCCGTTACCGTAAAGCGGTAATCGGGCCTGATTACTGTCGAACTGAAGGTATCCTGATTAACCGTAAATGCAAGCGCTGCCCAGTCTCCGCCCAAAGCCGCAAGCCGCTCCATCGAAAGCGCCGCCTCCGGAGTGCGGTAAGCTCCCCTGCGTCCGTCAAATCCGTATGTAAATCCTTTTATAAACATATGTAATCCTCCCTTACTGCTATCTCCCTCAATTGTTATCTTCCTTAGTTCAGCTTGATCCCCTTGATCTTAAGATCATCTCCTCCGGAAACAATGATCCCGATCTCTGCAGACTGACCTGCGGAAATCGTCGAATTGTAATCCGCAGGTTTCACGATAAGAGTCTTTTCCTTTTCTTCAAATGTCCCGCTCCACGATTGGCTAAGCGTGTATTTTCCGCTGAATTCCAGGGTAATTTTCCAATTTTCAAAGTTACTGTTTCCGCTGTTTGTTATGGTGATGACATACTGGCTGAACTGAGCTTTTCCATCGTCCCATCCGCCGGTCTTCTTTACGGTTGCACTCACATTTCCGGCTTTTGCGGTTAATGATTCGTTATCATTCCCGGGATCATTTCCGTTCCCGGCATCATCGCCGGTATTATTATCTTCTTTATTACCGGAGCCGCTGTCACCGGAATCATCTGCCGGGTCATCGGATTTTCCTATATCACTGCCGTCCGCTCCGGTCTTGCTGCGCAGGAGTTTCGCGTACCATTTGCCCGATTCGGAGAGATCACTGTCTTTCCATCCCGAAGTTTTGCTGCAACCGCTGGAAATCAATGCCGAGGTTTCAGATTTATTTGACAGGTTCCAGATGCAGTAGCTGACACCTGAACTCTCCATAGCATCTATCCATTTCTGCGACTCGTTAAAATCATTTCCGCCGCTTCCGCTGGCATCACAGGTTCCAAATTCGGTACAGAACAGGGCGATACCGGATTTGACCGCGTTCTGCATACGCTTGCGCAGATCGTCTTTATGTGTGGCCGCATAAAAATGGATCGTATACATGATGTTGTCATAACCCTTGATCGGATCGGCTGCGGCTTTATCGACCTCCTGTGACCAGGTCGGAGTTCCGACCACAATGATCGCTTTCGAGGCATTTTTACGTATCACGGGGATCACTTCTTCGGCATATTTTTTGATCTGAGACCAGCCCGTTCCTCCGTTCGGTTCGTTACAGATCTCAAATATCACATTTCCGTAATCCGCGTATTTCTCAGACATTTCGGCAAAAAACTTCAATGCTTCGTCTTTATTTGTCATCGGGTTGCTGTCACTTAAAATGTGCCAGTCGATGATAACGTACATTCCGAGTTCGGTGGCATATTTGACACCGTTTGATACCAGTTTCTTCAGTTCCTCTTTATTTCCTCCGGAACAATATCCGTTATACTCGGCGGTATACATGGCAAGACGGATGCAGTTCACACCCCAGCTGTCCCTGAGCGTCTTAAATGAATCTTTATTGACATATCCGGGGAACCAGGCCAGTCCGTGCGTGGAAACTCCGCGCAGCCTGTATTCGTCGCCATTCTTGTCAACCAGCTTTGTGCCTTTGACCTTCAGCCTGCCGTGAACTTCATAAGGAGTTCCGTTTTCCGCCTTAACAACTGCCGGCGTCGGGGTTGCTGTAGGATCCGGTTTCTGTGTAGGTTCCGGCGCCTTCGTGGGGTCTGCAGTGTTTGTAGGTTCCGGCGCTTTCGTGGGTTCCGCTGTATTCGTAGGCTCCGGTGCTTTCGTGGGCCCGGCTGTATTCGTAGGCTCCGGCGCATCCGTGGGCTCTGCTGTGTCCGCAGGTTCCTGAGCGCCGGTCGGTTCAGCTGTATCTGTCACTCCGGGTTCAGCCGTCGGATCGGCAGTATCCGTTTTACCTGCCTCATCCGTCGGGTTGCCGGTTCCCGTTTCATCTGCTGCATCCCTCGTATCAACTGCATTCGTTACCGCAGTATCCCTTGCCGGATCGGCTGTTCCCGTCACCTGTGCACTCTGTGCCGGCGACGGCGTATCTGTCTCCCCTGTACCTTGTGTCGGCGAGGATGTATCTGTCTGCCCCATTCCCTGAGTCGGATCCGGCGAACCGCTTCCGTCCTGTTTTGAGATCCTTCCCGCGAAGAAGCCTATACCTAAGGCAAGTATGACAATTCCGGCAATTATGACTATTGAGAGTTTTTTCTTATTCATCTTATTATTCCTTAAATATATTTTGAACTTGTTTTTCTTTCCGATCCATGCCCCGGATCAATAATTTTCCGATCTGCGGATCTACGCTTTCGTTTCCTGCAGCTTGCGCCGGATACGATTCAAATGCCTCTCGAACATTCCGTTCTTAATATACTCCGAAAGGATGTATTGGTCAAATACCGGCACCGGACATGAATAAAATCCCAGGTGCTGCGCATATCTGTCCATCAGTCTGTCCGGAAGCACCATGTAAGCAACTCTGATCGAAGGAGCTATACTTTTGGAAAAAGTGTTCATGTAGATCACTCTGTCATTATTATCCATGGAAAACATCGGTTCTATGGGCTTTCTTAAAAATGCAAATTCGGAGTCGAAATCATCTTCGATCAGAAATCCGTTACGGCTTTCGGCCCAGGAAAGATACTCATATCGTTTGCTTGCCGAGGCGGTAATACCGGTGGGATATGAATGATACGGAGAAACATGCAGGACCGTTGCTTTGCTTGCTGCCAGCTCTTTACTCAGTATCCCGTCATTTCCCATTTTCAGATGCTCCGTTAAGGCACCGTTTGCCTTGTATACTAGCTCGATCTTCTCATAGGAAGGATATTCTATTCCAAATGTCATGTCCCTTCCGAACAGCTGCACCAGCATCCCGTACAGGTATTCCGCACCCGATCCGACTATCACGTTAGCCGGCTGGACATTCATCCCGCGGTATCTCTTCAGATAATCCGCTATGGTATTCCGAAGCGCCGCACACCCCATATGAGGCATCTTTTCCAGCAGTATTTCCGGCCTTTCGCTCAGGAGCTGTCTCATTATCTTGACCATTCCCTGAGGGATCTCCCTTTCATCGGAAACGGTATTTTCATCATCCTTCAGATATCGGATCTGAAATCCCTTATCGGTTTTCTCCTGTCCTTCGGGTTTGCCCGTATCCCGTTCATTTGCGGCCGAACCCCTGTATTTTCCGAAATCCGCAGGCAGCTGCATATCCCTTACATAGAATCCGCTGCGCGCCCTGGCCTCTATATAGCCTTCCTCTTCGAGCATGGCATAAGCATTTTCGACCGTAATAGCACTTACCCCGATATGTACCGCAAAGCTGCGTTTTGAAGGCAATTTGTCGCCCGCCTTCAATACCCCCGAACGTATGTCGGCTTTGATACATTCATATAAATACTGTGTTTTATTCCGATTCTTTCCGGAAACATTATATGTCAGCATAAACTACCCCTTATTCCGGCCCGGTCCTCTGCCCTGATCAAGAATACATATTTCTGATAGCAGATCCCTTATCGAGTTCCGGCAACATCTGACCTACATAAAAAATAGATAATTGGTGATATACATAATATCAGATTTGTGTATAATAAGTCAACAAGAAAGAGAATAGAAAGGAGTCATCATGAAAAGAATACTTACGATCCAGGATATCTCATGTCTCGGTAAATGCTCCCTGACGGTAGCATTGCCCATCATATCCGCAATGGGTGTTGAAGCGGCCGTTATGCCTACAGCCGTCCTTTCCACTCATACGCAGTTCAAGGACTTTACCTTCCGCGACCTGACTTCCGACATGCAGCTCATCGCCGAACACTGGAAGCATGAAAACATCGGATTTGACGCTATTTATACAGGATACCTCGGAAGTTTCGACCAGCTCAACATTTGCGAAGGCATTTTCAAAGACTTTAAGACTCCCGACAATACTATCTTTATCGATCCCGTTATGGGTGATAACGGGAAGCTTTATACCGGCTTTACTCCCGAATTTGCGAAAGCCATGGCCGGGCTGTGCGGCATAGCTGACGTGATCGTTCCCAACATGACGGAGGCGGCATATATGCTCGATATCCCTTATCGTGAAAAATACGATAAGGCCTACGTTCATGAGGTTCTGAAGAAGCTTGCCGAACTGGGCGCAAAGAATACCGTCGTCACCGGAACCGAACTCGAAGAAGGCATGACGGGATTCATCGGCTATAACTCTGCCGGGGACGAATTCTTCGAATACTTCCATGAAAAGATCCCTGTTTCGTTCCACGGAACGGGAGATATCTATTCAAGCTGTACCGTCGGTGCGCTTATGAGAGGCTTTGGGCTCCTCGAGGCTCTTAAGATCGCTGCGGACTATACCTGCGACTGTATCCGTCTCACCATGAAGGATAGCAAAGCATCCTGGTACGGTGTAAATTTTGAAGAAGCGATACCCGCTCTTATCAGAAGGCTTGGCTGACAAGCCTTCTTCTCTTTTATTGATTTTCTGCATCGATTATGATATTATCCTCTTGTAAAGCTTCATCGGTTTGTATGAGAAAAACGACAGGAGGCTGTAGAAATGTCGGTTTATTCTGTATATTGTCTTGTATGTCTGATTCTGTCCGCGGTAGGTACGCTGATATTCATCATCCGTTACACCCACCAGCTCACAGTTCACTTTCCCTGCCTATTTTTACTGATACCGTTAGCCGAAGTCGGGTATTTTATGCTCTCGATGTCATCCAATCTCGAAGAAGCACTTCTCGCAACCAAGATAACTTATCTTGGCGGATGTTTCATACAGCCGATGATCACATTTTCAATACTTACAATGTGCAAGATCAATCTGCGCAAGCCCATCCTTACAGTGTTCTACGCCTCGACGATGCTCCTGTGCGGATTTGCGATGACGATCGGTTTTAATAAAATTTTCTACATATCGGCAAGTTTTCATATTGATCCGGCAGACGGCGGCGTCATACTTGATAAACATTACGGCGTTGTCCATATGTTCTTCTACATCGTGATCATCCTGCATACACTTGCCGGAATAGCCATACTGTTATATGCCCTTATCTCAAAACGTAAAAATGTTTCCACGACCACGATCGGCCTCTATGTCACCATTGAAGTAATCGGTTTATCCTCATATTTCATCAGCCGTAAAGTAACTCCGAAACTCGAACTGATGGCCGCTATATATGTTCTAACCGAACTGATCCTTATGATCATGATCTCATATATGCGTCTGTACAACATTGCGGTCAATTCGGCAGAAGCTTACGAGAAGCGGAACACCAACGGATTTATTACATTTGATAGAAAAATGCGTTATATCGGTGCCAATGCGGCGGCTCTGAAGATCTATCCCGAACTGGCCGATGTCCGCATCAATACGCGCCCCGATATCACCAAGAGCGAGAATTTTGCAGCCTTCGATAAATGGCTGACGTATATTTCCCAGACCAAAGTCCCTTCGGATTTTGATGTTTCACTTGATGATCATTTTTATAATGTCAATGTCAATTTGCTGAAATACAGGTCAAAAACGATCGGTTACAGCATATCTCTTGAGGATACCACCCAGAACCGCGTATATACGCACCTTCTCGAGGATTATAACCACAAGCTCAATGAGGAAGTTGCACAGAAGACCGAACATATCAAGGAAATGCAGGACAAGGCGATCCTTACTTTCGCTGAAATGGTTGAAAACAGGGATTCGTCCACCGGAGGCCACATCAAGCGATCAAGCCAGGGTGTACGGTTTATCACTTCGAAAATGCAGGGCGACCGCAAGGATGCAACTCCCGAATTCTGCTCAGCTCTGATGAATGCCGCTCCCATGCATGATATCGGAAGGATCGCCATTCCCGATGTGATCCTGCAGAAGGTCGGCCGGTATGAATCCTGGGAATATGAAATAATGAAAAAGCACGCCGAGAAAGGCGCCGAGATCATACATAAAGCCTTTGAATTTTACGATGACACCGATTTCCGCCGCATTGCGGAAAACATCGCCCATTATCACCACGAGCGCTGGGACGGTGACGGTTATCCCATGGGGCTTTCCGGTTCGGGCATACCGCTTGAGGCCCGCGTAATGTCGATCGCCGATGTCTACGACGCGCTGGTCAGCAAGAGAACTTACCGCGAACGTCTTTCATTTGAAGAAGCCTACAACACCATCATGGACGGCATGGGCAAGCAATTTGACCCGAGCCTTGCAAAATACTTCGCCGCCAGCCGCAGCGAGCTGGAAAACTACTACTCACAGCTGGGTGAATGAATTGAAACTCCCCGGGGAAGCACCGAAATGTGCTTACTCCCGGGGAGTATTTTCATATTTGTCTTAAATATATATCTGATCCCTGTTTATTCTCAAGCGAATCTTACCGCGGTACCGTACGCGATAACCTCTGCAGCTCCCTGCATGATCGCCGATGAAGCGAAACGCACATTAACGATCGCATCCGCTCCGAGGCCCTGTGCCTCATCGATCATTCTCTGAGTAGCAATGGATCTGGCCTCGTTCATCATCTCGGTATAACCTTTCAGTTCACCACCGACGAGGGTTTTAAAACCGGCACCGATATCCTTGCCGATGTGCTTCGACTGAATGGTCGCACCCTTGACAAGTCCGAGCATTTCAAGGTTCTTTCCCGTAATGTAATCAGTGTTTACTAAGATCATCTAATTTATCCTCCTGTAAATAAAATTGTATATTTCTTTATCATAATCTTCATTACTGCCGCGTTGATCAGTTCTTCGGAGATCTCACCGTTGATCACAGCCTCTTCAACCGCACTTACTGCTTCTTCAAGGTCGGGCGGCATCAATATAATATCTGCACCCGCCTGAACGGCTGCCTTCGCCGATCCTCCCGGAGAGTAAACATCCGTAACGGCGCCCATATTCAGCGCATCGGTGATGATCAGACCTTTATACCCCAGCTTTTCTTTCAGGACAGTTGTCAGCATATATTCCGAAAGCGAGCAGGGAGTGTTGTCCCCGAGTATTCCGGGTACGGAGATATGCGCCGCCATGATCATGTCGATGTTCTTCTCTTCTGCTTTCGCAAATGGAATGATCTCGCATTCCATCAGTTCCTCCAAGGATTTGTCCGTATAAGCCAGCCCCTTGTGGGTGTCCGCTTCGACGGCTCCGTGTCCGGGAAAATGCTTGAAACAGCTGAGTATCCCATACTCGTGCAAACCATCCGAAACAGCAGACGCAAATCCGGTTACTTTTTCGGGATCGTCGCCAAATGAGCGATCGCCGATAATAACACTTCCCGGTGCCGTCAGAACATCTGCGTCCGGTGCAAAATCAACATTGAAGCCAAGTTTTGATAGGTACTTCCCTATGGTCCTGCCGATCTCCAAAGCCTCATTCGCACTTTCAACCTTCTTCATAGGGCCGGGATTTTCCACGCCAAATGCCGGATTTTTGGCGATGCGTACTACCCTGCCGCCTTCCTCATCCACACATAAGAACAATGGCAGTCCGATGTTCTTCACCGAATACTCCTGAAGGGTTGATAACATCTCGGCAGTCTGTTCCGGTCCGGTCAGATTCGCCTCGAAGAATATGATGCCCCCGACCGGACATTCAGACAGTTTTTCCAGGTCATTATCACTGACAGCAGTTACCGGCCATTCTCCACCAACCTGTTCCGGTGTAATGATGCACATCTGATAAATCTTTTCCCGGAGAGTCATTTTCTCCAGCCGCGCTGCAGCTGTTTTTTCAAGCTCGGTCATGCCATTATCCTCTTCATTATCGGAAGGATCATCTGCTTCTGTGGAAGCATCTGCATTATCGGGACAGGCTGCATTTCCATCATCATTTTCATGTATGCCATCGGTCTGATCGGTATCCGGAATTCCGCTTTGATCCGGATCAGAACTATCGTCTTTCCCGGCAATTTCTTCGTCCTGGCTTCCGTTTTTTCCGGAATTATATCCCTCACCGGAAGTGTCTTCCCGGCTTTCAACATTACTAAAGTTCTTTTCCTCGCGGCCGGGAAGAGTGATCATCATTACTATGACCAAAACCGCCGCCATCACCCCGATCGCGATGATATGAGTTTTATTTATCATTTAATCATCCGCTTTTTCCAGAGCCTTGTAAACGATAGCAGCAAGCGCCGCACCGACAAGCGGACCTACGATGAATACCCACAATGATGCAAGTGGATCGGTATTGCCCTGTATTGCCGCAACGATAGCGGGACCTATGCTTCGCGCGGGATTAACACTGGTTCCGGTAAGTCCGATGCCAAGAATGTGAACTACAACAAGTGTAAGTCCGATAACGAGTCCGCCAAACGAACCGTGAGAAGCCTTTTTCGAAGTAACTCCGAGAATCGCTATCACGAAGATGAAGGTAAGAACTACCTCGACAATTAGGCCTGCACCGATGTTATCGTGAACTCCGCCGAGACCGTTCGAACCGAGACCGCCGGTCTGATCGGTTACCCCGCCGAGATTAAAGATAAGTGCAAGCAATCCGGCTCCCGCAAAAGCTCCGAGGCACTGGGAAATAACATAAGAAACAAATTCCTTAAGGTCCATACCGCCGCTTAAGAGTACACCAAGGGATACCGCAGGATTGATGTGACAACCCGAGATATTGCCGATGCTGTATGCCATAGCAACGATCGTAAGACCGAAGGCAAGCGCAGTAAGAAGATAACCGCTGCCCTTATCGGAGCTGCATCCCACAAGCATAGCAGTTCCGCAGCCCAGTACAACAAGTGTCATTGTTCCGATGAATTCCGCCAAATACTTCTTCATTTGAATACCCTCCTGTTCCGGTCAATCAGTTTGACCATGTAAAATAATTATACCATTACTTAAATAATATATAAATAGTTTTAAAAACCCGCCAAAGAAATACCTTTGACGGGTCTATAGTTTTTCAGTCATCCTCGCCCAGTGCTTCAAGTCCTTTCACATTGGCAACTTTGGATGCTTTGATATTCTTTACCAGCATAGTAAATATCACAAAACTGATAACCAGCATGATCGAGCTGTAAACAGGCAGAACGTTCCAGATTCCACTGTTGTAGAATACTATGCCGAGCAGTATCGGTGTAACCGTCTGGGCGGACATACTTGCCGCATAATAGAAGCCGGTGAATCTGCCGATCTTCTTGGATGAGCACAGCTCCACGACCATCGGGAACGAGCAGTTATGGACAAGCGCCATGCCAAAGCCCCTGATCGCACCTACCGCATACATCAGAACCGGGAATGCATGGTGGATCCCGTCTGCATCAACCGTAGCTGACGGCCTGATGATCGTCATCAGTACAAGTCCACCGAGCGTAAGCATCAAACCGGATGCGATCGTCCATTTACGACCGATCTTATCCGCAATCGAGCCGGCAATGATGAAACCGATAACCGAGCCCACACCGCCGATTATGGTCAGGATCGAATGGGCACTCGATTTTGCTTCCAGATAATAAATAATATAATTTCCGAGGAAAGTCTGGAGCGCATTATCCGACATGAACCAGAAGAATTCCGCCGCAAGGATCGCCCACAGCATGCGCTTGTTGGCGGGACTCATGGGCTTGTCATCATCGACCGGAGTCTCGATCGCAGCCATCTTCTCACCAAGTTCAAGCTCATCCTTCAATTCGGCTTCAAGCTTGTTCTCCTTTATCGTCGCAAATAATACCAGTGCCGAGATTATCATCAGTATCGAAGCGATAATAAACGGTAATTCGATCATCCACAGCTGTCTGTCAGCATCTTTGGCGTTGATATATTTGGAAAGTACCAGAAAGATTCCGAGAACAGTAGCAAATGCACCGCCGAAATATCCCATGATATTGATGATACCGTTTGCCTTCGCTCTCAAAGGCTTCGGCGTAATATCTGGCATCAGCGCAACCGCGGGATTACGGTACATCATCATGAAGATCAGCACGATACCCATCATGATGACCATGCCCACGATATTATTATAATGGAAGAACAGCGGAACGAACGGAAATGCTACTGCCGATACAAAAGTTCCGACAAGAATGTACGGCATTCTCTTACCGATCGGAGTCTTAGTCTTGTCCGACAGATTACCGAATATCGGAAGCAGGATCAGCGCCGCCAGATTATCGCAGGCCATGATGATACCCACGAGCCACTGAACATTCAGTATCTTGTCCGGGCTTCCCGCCTTGAGCTCGGCCGATGACATATTGTACATCCTTCTCGCAAATATATCGGTCAAAAATGTAGGGCACCAGGAATCATATACCTGCCATAACAGCAGTATTCCAAAGAACGCGAAACCTATCAGGGCCGTGCGTTTATAATTGAGTTTCAGTCCCGCAGGACCGGTTGTTTTTCCCATATCTATAAATCTCCCTTATTTCAATTATCTTTTCTTTATGCCGGATAAGATATCTCGTTTACCCTACCGGCTCGAAGTCGGCAGCTCCGTGCTTGCACAGCGGACAAACAAAGTCCTCGGGCAGTTCTTCGCCCTCATAAACATATCCGCAGACCTTGCATACCCAGCCCTTCTTACCTTCGGTCTGAGGCTTCGGCTTCACATTGTTCTGATAATATGTATAAGTCATCGTATCGCGGTCGCCGAGCACTCTTGCCTCGGTAACCTGGCAGATGAACATTCCGTGGGTGTCAAGATCGATATACTGCTCAACTTTGAGCGACATAAACGCATTGATATATTTCGAAAGGAAGATCAGTCCGTTGTCGGAACGCAGGACTTCTTCACCCGCGAATTTGTCCACGTTACGTCCGCTCCGGAATCCGAAGCATTCAAACACACTGAAAGGAGCGTCAACCGACAGGCAGTTGATATTCATGATACCGGTCTGTTTAACGACATGATGCGTATAATTCTGCTTGTTGATCGTTACCGCGATCCTGTTGGGAGTATTTGTAACCTGCGTAACCGTATTGCAGATCATTCCGTTGTCGCGGTCGCCGTCCTTGGAAGTAACGACGTACAGGCCGTAACCGATCTTGAACAGCGCGGTCATATCGTTCTTATTTGCGGTGTTGCCGTCCTGAGCTATATAATCCCTGCACAGTTCCTCGGCCAGATCCTCGATCTGCTGTTTGCTGATATCATTCAGCGCGGAAGTGATACGTACGGTCGTGTCCGTAAAAATGATGTCCTTGCTGTTCTCGAACATCTTCACGATCGTCTTCGCGGCCTGCGGCGCCCACGAACCGTTTTCGATGATACCGATCGTGCGCTTGCGGTAGCCTCTTTCGGTCAGATGCTCGATAAATGTCCGCATAAACGGGAAAATATCCGCATTGTAAGTAGTAGTCGCAAGCACCAGTTTCCCGTAACGGAACGCGTCCTCAACGCACTCCGCCATATCCTCTCTTGCAAGGTCGGAAATTGCGACCTTCGGACAGCCCTTGCTCTTCAGCTTGTCCGCAAGCAGCTCCGCGGCCTGTTTTGTATGTCCGTAAACGCTTGTGTATGCGATGAAAATGCCCTCGCTCTCGGCTTCGTATGAAGACCAGATGTCATACTTCTTCAGGAAATGATCAAGATCCTTCTTCAGTACAGGTCCATGGAGCGGACAGATCGTCTGAATATCAAGCCCTGCAGCCTTTTTCAGCACTGCCTGTACCTGCGCTCCATATTTTCCTACGATCCCGAAATAATATCTTCTTGCCTCGCAGTCCCATGCGGAAGGATCAACGGTAAAATCGCCCTCGGGGTCATCCACATCATTCGCTCCGAACTTGCCGAAACCGTCTGCCGAGAAAAGCACCTTGTCACCGCTGTCATAAGTCATGATAACCTCGGGCCAGTGAACCATCGGAGCCGTGATGAAATTCAGGACATGCTTTCCAAGTGATAGCGTATCGCCCTCGCCCACGGTCACGCGGTTTTCCTCGAACTCCGTCCCGAAGAAATTCTTCATCATCGCAAATGCTTTTGCTGATGCTACAACTGTAGTATCAGGATAAGTTTTCTTGAAATTGACGATATTTGCCGAATGATCAGGCTCCATATGCTGAATAACAAGATAATCGGGCTTGCGGCCCGCAAGTGCTTTTCCGATATTATCCAGCCATTCGTGCGTGAATTTCGCGTCAACCGTGTCCATGACCGCGATCTTCTCATCAACGATCACATAAGAATTGTACGTCATTCCGAGCGGAACCTCGTACTGGCCTTCGAACAGATCGATCTTATGGTCGTTCACCCCAACGTACCTGATATCATTTGAAACCGTCATATCAACCGCCATAACAATACCTCCTTAATCTCGCCTCAACAAGGCTTATATTTGCTATAATTCTAACATCTTTGGATATGCTTTTCAAGCTGATCTTTCGGTAACGAATATGCCCTGGAGATGGCTTCGCTGTAGATTTTGAGCCCTGAAAATGAAGGTTGTGGGTCATCTCGCGTACAAGTCCGTGTTGAGGGCATTCGATTATCGCATAACAAAGGGGCTGTCGCATTAGATGATTTATCATCTGATGCGACAGCCCCTACTTTATCCCCCATCCGAGTAACTGGATTCGAACCAGCGGCCTCGTGGTCCCAAACCACGCGCTCTACCAACTGAGCCACACCCGGATACGCAAGCCCGACAGAAGTAGAAGTCTCTCCATCAGGTTTATCAACATAATATTCTCACTCTCTGCCTGTGTCAAGAGTGATTTGTCTCTTCCATCCCGTTCACCAGGTTGTTCACCCACACGCCCTTCTTCACGAGGATGTAGCCGAACACCGCTTTGATGATCTCACTCGCCTGCACCAGCGCGACGATCGGAAGGATCGTAAGGTTCGTAAAATGGGTCAGGGCAAATGCCAGCGGGATCATGATGATCCACTGGTACCCGCTGTCAAACAGGAAGGTAATTCCGGTTTTGCCGCCCGCCCTGAGCGTAAAATAAGCTGCATTTTCGAAGCCGAACAGCGGCGTAAAGCACGCGGTGATTATCATGATGTCCGTTGCCAGCGATCTTACATGGTCGCTTGTATTGTACAGCAGCGGGAACACCCCGGCAGTCGGGATTATGATAAGACCTACCAGAACACAGCCCATGATCGAAAATACGATCATCTTGCGGGCCGTATCCCGCGCTTCCTCCATCTTGTTCGCACCGAGCAGCGGTCCGACGATTATCGCTATGGACGCTCCCAGCTGGAAATAAACCGTATTGAACAGATTGGTGATCGTTGATGAAATATTCTGCGCAGCCACAACCTCAAGGCCCCGCAGCGAATAACATTGTGACAGCAGCGCTATGCTTGCGGCCCATATCGTTTCGTTGATAAGCAGCGGCATTCCGCGGATTATTATCTGCTTTACCAGCTTGCCCGGGACTCGCAGAGACCTGTACGCTCCTTCGATAAATCGGTATTTCGTGTATCTTATGTGCGTCCACGAGGCTATTATCACAAATTCCACGTATCTCGAGATAACGGTAGCCCATGCGGCGCCCACAACGCCCATTTCCGGTGCGCCAAGTTTACCGAATATCAGAATGTAGTTAAATACAAGATTAGTAAATACCGCTATTACCGATGCCACCATGGGTACGCGGGTTTCCGTCATTTCACGAAGTGAACTTGCATACACCTGCGAGATCGCGTACGGTACCATTCCGATCAGCATTACGCGCAGATAATCCTGCCCCGAGGCAAATGTCAGCGCGACATCGCCCTCGCTCTCGGTCGAGAGCAGATAGCGGTTGATCAGAAAATCCCCGCCGAAAATGAAGATCAGGATCGAAATACCGGCAAGCAGGATGCAGGTTATGAGTTTGAACCTGAATACATGCCTCAGTCCTTCAAAATCCTTCTGCCCGAAGAACTGCGCGCCGAAAATATTTGCACCCGATACGGCTCCGAACATTCCCAGATAAAAGACGAAATTCAGCTGGTTGACTATCGCAACACCGGACATCTGCTCGGTTCCGACCCGTCCGACCATGATGTTATCAAGTAAACTTACGAAATTAGTAATAAAGTTCTGGATGATGGCAGGAACTGCCACCACCAGAACCATTTTATAAAACTTTTTATCCCCAAAATACTTATGCATGACTATATTTTCTCAGCTTCTCCTCCGGTCGATGCCTTTCTCGATATAATACTGCTCCTTGTCTTTATACATGCCCGAATCCGCGAACAATGACAACTCATGCAGATTGTATCCCTCATAATCCTTTGTTCTGACGTAACCGCAGGAAATGGTAAGATTAAATCCGTTGTTCTCCGACCACTTCTCACAGAGCATTTTCAGCTCATCCAGCAGATCAGGTATATTTCTTTCGGTATTGAGGAGCGCAACGAATTCATCTCCGCCGATCCTGTATAGCTTGCCATATTCCTCAAAACACTGCCGCATACATTCTGCAGCACCCTTGATAAGGGTATCTCCGGCATCATGGCCCAGATCGTCGTTAGTCACCTTCAGGCTGTTAAGATCCATCGAAACATAAACCAGATCCTCGGGGAGTGCTGATTTTGACAGCGTTTCGATATCTGCTTCATACGCACGTCTGTTGAAAAGCTCCGTCATCTGATCTGTATTGGAAAGCTTCTGTTCCTCAATGATCTGAGTGGTCATGTTCCTGACTATTATGAAAATGATCAGAACAGCCGCAACTACATATAAGAAGGTCAAAATGATCGGTCTGATAACGTTTTCGTTAACTGCTGATTTGACGTTCGTTATCGCTATCGTATATTCCTTGTATTGTCTGGCCAGACAATATACACTTTTATTGTCGACTCTGGCGCTGAACTGTGCACCGGTTCCCAGATCCCGTCCGACAACGTCGATCCCTATTTCGGCAAGTGTCTTTCCTGTATGATCATGGATCGTCGAGCCCTCGATCAACCCGGTCTCGGTATCGGCAACGATTATATCGACTCCCGCATACGAAGGCATTCCCGCTACGACCTCGGTGATCTCATTTGCATGAAGCTCGCTCAGCAGCCTCAACGGCTCTATGCCGACCTGTATCATCCTCGTTCCGTCATCGTTCCAGCAAATCGCGTACATCATAAGCTTGGCTTCCGCGGTATTCGGAGTAACATCCTGACACATCGCAAGCTCTTTATTCTTCAGCATCGGTTTAAAATATGCCATCTGTTCACCGGAATCAAAACTGTAACCGTAGTATTTCGGAACGGTTCCCGCATATATTGTCCCGGTAGTATCAAACAAATGGATCTCATCGACCATGATCAGTTCGGCGATCTTGCTCAGCTCTTCTTCCGAAAATGACAGGCTCACGTTCTGGTCGATAATATATGCGATCGCTTTGGCTCTCGTGATATAGTCTTCTTTCAGTGATTCCGTATGCAGATCGATCTTGTCGTTATTATTTTCGATCAACGACACAACCTGGTTGACAAGCATCCCGGCTGTCTGATAAGCCTGATTGCGGTTACTCCTCACCTGGATAAAGAGCTCAAACCCTATCAGCATCACAACGATGAATACCGTGACTATACTAAGCAGGAAAGCATTATACTTCCTGGTTTTCATTTATCAGTCCTCTTTTCCCCAAATAAAAAACAACAGTTAGTGATGTTACATTATACACCAATTTTTCCTAAACGTCAAATATTATATAACCAAAAGGCAAGCCACACTGTAATTGTGGCTTGCCTTGCAAGAAACAAAGCTCTGACACGTTTATTTGATCATCGCATGCAGCTCCTGCAGCGACTTGAGCGGGCTGATATGGCCGTTCTTGATGGCCAGTATACCCTTGGCTGCTGCCTTGGCGGCTGCCATCGTGGTCAGGTAAGGTATCTTCTCGCGGATCGCGGACTTGCGGATGAAGCTTCCGTCGGTTGCGCCTCGCTTGCCTGCGGGTGTATTGATGATCAGCGAAACCTCGCGGTTGATGATCACATCGCTCACGTTCGGGCGTCCCGCATTGAGCTTATATACCTGGCTTACCTCAAAGCCTGCTGCCTTGATCAGCTCGTAAGTCCTGCCGGTTGCGACAAACTTGAATCCCGCATCGGCGAGGTCGCGTACCACTTCGAGAACTTCAGTCTTATCCCTGTCACATACGCTGATAAGTGCTGTTCCCTCAAGCGGAAGCTCTGTTTTGGTAGCCTCCCATGCCTTGATGTATGCCTCTCCGAAATTATCGGAAATGCCGAGTACTTCACCTGTAGAACGCATCTCCGGACCTAAGATCGGATCTACTTCAGGGAACATATTGAACGGGAATACCGCTTCCTTTACTCCGTAGTAAGGTATATTGCGCTCTTTAAGCTCAGGTACCGGTGAAGGTCTTCCGGTAAGCTCTCTTGTAATGATCTCGGTCGCGATCGGAACCATATTTACATCGCAGACCTTTGATACAAGCGGTACCGTACGTGATGCTCTCGGGTTGGCTTCGATCACGTATACCTTATCATTTTCGATCGCATACTGCATGTTCATAAGACCTTCAACATGCATTTCTTCGGCGATCTTGCGTGTATAATCTTCGATGGTGTCGATGATCTTCTTGGAAAGGTTGAGCGAGGGGATGATACATGCCGAATCGCCCGAATGTATGCCCGCAAGCTCGATATGCTCCATGACTGCGGGAACATACGCATGCGTTCCGTCACAGATCGCATCCGCCTCACACTCGGTCGCATGACGCAGGAAACGGTCGATCAGGATCGGTCTGTCGGGTGTAACTCCTACTGCCGCTTTCATATATTCTACAAGTGTCTCATCGTCATAAACGACTTCCATTCCACGTCCGCCAAGTACGTAAGAAGGACGTACCATAACGGGATAGCCGATATTGTGGGCTGTTTCGAGTGCTTCCTCTACATTGACCGCCATTCCTGCCTCGGGCATCGGAATTTCGAGTTTCTCCATCATTGCACGGAAACGGTCTCTGTCTTCCGCAAGGTCGATGACCTCGGGACTTGTACCGAGGATCTTGACACCGTTCATAGACAGCTGTGCCGCAAGGTTGAGCGGTGTCTGTCCGCCGAACTGTGCGATAACGCCTGCGGGCTTCTCTTCATTGTAGATGCTCAGTACATCTTCAAGTGTCAGAGGCTCAAAATAGAGCTTATCGGAAGTATCGTAGTCTGTAGAAACCGTCTCGGGGTTGCAGTTGACGATGATCGTCTCAAATCCGAGTTTCTTGAGTGCCAATGCCGCATGAACACTGCAGTAATCGAATTCGATACCCTGTCCGATACGGTTCGGTCCGCCACCGAGGATCATGATCTTCTGCTTGCCGTGATCTTCGATCGGTGCCGAATCACCCTCAATATTGTAGCTTGAATAATAATATGCGCTGTTCTCGGTGCCGCTTACATGGATGCCTTCCCATTTTTCGACGATACCGAGACGGATACGCTCGTTACGCAGTTCTTTTTGTGAAATGCCCAGTATGTCGGCAATGTACTTGTCGGAGAATCCGTCTTTCTTTGCCTGGCGCAGAACATCGGCCGAGGGAATCTGTCCCTTGGACTGTAACAGTTTTTCCTCTTCTTCCACAAGCTCTTTCATCTGCTGAAGGAAGTAGATCTTGATCTTGGTAAGCTGGTAAAGGGCCTCGATCGAAGCACCCTTACGTATTGCCTCATACATGATGAACTGTCTGTTGCTCGAAGGCTCGCGGAGCAGTTCCATCAGCTCTTTGAGGCTCATGTCATGATAATTCTTCGCAAATCCGAGTCCGTATCTTCCGTTCTCAAGGCTTCTGATCGCCTTCTGGAAAGCTTCCTTGTATGTCTTTCCGATGCTCATTACCTCGCCTACGGCGCGCATCTGGGTTCCGAGCTTGTCCTGAACACCTTTGAATTTTTCAAATGCCCAGCGTGCAAATTTGATAACAACATAATCGCCGTCCGGCACATATTTATCAAGGCTTCCGTACTTACCGCAGGGGATCTCGTCAAGTGTGAGTCCTGCAGCGAGCATTGATGAAACAAGCGCGATCGGGAATCCTGTTGCTTTGGAAGCAAGCGCCGATGAACGCGAAGTTCTGGGATTGATCTCTATTACGATGATGCGGTCGGAAACCGGATCATGAGCAAACTGTACGTTGGTTCCGCCGATAACACCTACTTCATTTACGATCTTGTAAGCCTGTTCCTGCAGTCTTTTCTGGGTTTCCTGACTGATCGTCAGCATCGGAGCCGCGCAGAAGGAATCGCCGGTGTGAACGCCCATGGGATCGATATTTTCGATGAAACATACCGTGATCATCTGTCCCTTGGCATCACGTACGACCTCGAGCTCAAGCTCTTCCCATCCGATGATCGATTCCTCGACAAGTACCTGTCCGACGAGCGATGCCTGGATACCGCGCTCGCAGACGATCTTGAGTTCTTCTTTATTGTAAACAAGTCCGCCGCCGGCGCCACCCATCGTATACGCGGGACGCAGCACTACGGGATATCCGAGCCTGTCGGCGATCTCAAGTGCTTCATCTATGGAATAAGCAACTTCGCTCCTTGCCATCTCGATCCCGAGCTTGTCGCAGGTCTTCTTGAACTCGATCCTGTCCTCGCCGCGCTCGATCGCGTCAAGCTGAACGCCTATTACCTTAACTCCGTATTTATCAAGGATCCCGGCCTTACCGAGCTCCGAGCACAAATTAAGACCGGATTGTCCGCCTAGATTGGGAAGAATAGCGTCCGGTCTTTCTTTTTCAATAATCTGTTCAAGCCGCTTAGCATCAAGCGGTTCAATATAAGTAACATCGGCTGTTCCGGGATCGGTCATGATAGTTGCGGGATTGGAATTAACAAGAACGATCTCATAACCCAGCTTCCTGAGTGCCTTGCACGCCTGGGTTCCGGAATAGTCAAATTCGCACGCCTGACCGATAATGATAGGGCCGGAGCCGATGATCAGTACTTTCTTGATATCTGTCCTCTTTGCCATAAGTGCCTCCTGTCATATGTTTTCTTGCATACCCTAACGAAAGATAGTATCATAAAAAACTCCCCGATTCAATAGGAATCGGGGAATAAAAAAATGATTTTTACAATAAAATTTTTTAGACTTAATACAGCAGTTCCATCAGCGAATCCACATATCTGTCGCGCTGTTCGTCGTCCTTCAGATCTATATCCATGCTTGTTTTCAGGACTTCGCGTCTGATCAGGGCTTCCTTGACCGATGACATTATCATAAATGCCTTCAGTTTCTGTTCGTTGATTATATGCTCTTTGAACTGTTCCTTCATCCGCTCGGTCATACGGTCGTTATTTTCGATCTCGTCGAGCTTCTTCTTATCAACCATCGCGTAAGCAAATGCATCGGTAAGTCTCGCCGTATAATCGGTACTCAGCGGATTCTGCACATCGCGTGAAAGCGCTGCCTTGGCTATCGCCTCGTTCCTGATAAGGAAATCCATTACCATACCGGCAGTTTTACGCGTAACTTCGTCCGTCCCGCTCTCCTCGCTCATTTCGAGGACGCTTGGGGATACATTCTCCGGCCCGGCAGGATCACTTTCAAACTCATCTGTTTCATACAGACCGCTCAGCAGTTCATCATCCAGATCGAGATCGGATGTATCTTCCGCTGTATCCGCCGGCTGTGCTTCCGGCAGCCCCGTTATATTGTCCGGTCCGGCCTTCGCTGCAGCCTCCGGCTCTTCTGTACTTCCCGATCCGTTCACCGATATTTCATCCGATCCGGGATCACTGTGAATTTCCGACGGTTTGTAAGAACCTTCCCCGCCGAGCATTTCGAACAGTTCCGAAAATACACTCTCAATACACTCTTCTATCAGCTGTTCCTTGGATGAGAAATAATGATTGGTCAGGCCGACGCCGATCCCCGCACGCGCAGCGATCGTACGTATTGTCACGTTACCGATGTCGCCGCCGCGTTCAAGAAGCAGTTCGGTCGTGCATTTCAGTATTTTTTCTTTTGTCTCTTTGGCGCTCATAAAACCCTCTGTTTAATTGGCCGCTTTTACCTTTATCCACAGTTCTGACAACTTCTTGCGCAGTTTCTCATTATCGTGGAAGATCTCATCCTTTTCGTAAGTTCTGGGCAGATAAGCCACATTCTCGGCATAATCGCCGTCTTCGCCGGTCATCTCGGCAAGAACGTTCGCATTGGGTGAAGCATAGCCTACAGCCAGTGTATTGTCGGTGCAGACTTCATCGCGGAGCACATAGTTGATGAATTCATGAGCAAGCTTGGGATTCTCGGCATTTGCGGGAATAACCATGGCATCGCACCAGATGTTGGTTCCCGAATCGGGAGTAAAATAGCTCATATCCTCATTTTCATCAAGGATAGTAACGGCGTCGCCGCTGTAAACGATAGCCAGATCCTTGCTTCCGCCGATCATGTAATCAAGGACCTCATCGGTAACATATATCGGATCCATGGTCTTGTTCAGGTCAACAAGCCACTCATATGCTGCATTGATCTCATCTTCGTTATCGGTATTGCAGGAATATCCGAGCTGTTTGAACGCGATCATGAAGCTGTCACGCTCCGAATCGTACATATAGATCCTGCCCTTGTATCTGGTATCCTTCATGATGTCCCAGCCCTTTGCCTTGAGATCATCCTCGGACACTTTGTTCTGATTGTAAACGATACCTACGGTTCCCCAGAAATAAGGTACCGAATACTCATTGCTCTTATCATAATCAAGTCCCTTAACCTCTTCGGCAAGGTTTGCCATATTGGGGATCAGCGACTTGTCAAGCTTCTGGAGCTGGTTCTCTTTAAGGAGCCTCTCGATCATATAGTCCGAAGGGACGAGAACATCGTATGAATCACCTGCTGCCAGCTTGGTGTACATCATTTCGTTAGAATCAAAATACTCGATGATAACCTTAACTCCGAACTCTTTTTCAAAATCCGGAACAAGATCGTCGGACATATATTCGCCGGGAATAAACAGTTTCATGGTCGTCGAGCCGTATTTCTCCTTGGCTGTCTGACCACCCTGATTTCCGGAATTTCCCGAGCCGGAATTTCCCGAACATGCTGCGCATGATGCGCAGATCGCCACAATCATTACAATAGCTGCCATTCTTTTTAATGCTTTCATTCCTTTTTCCTCCTTTTATCTTTTTCAGTCCACTGCAGAAACCGGTTTCTTCTTTGTAAGTGCGGGCACCACGTTTCCGATCAGCAGGAATATCGATATTATTACTATGATCAATGTCGAAAGCGCATTGATCGAGGGATTGACACGCTTGGACATTGTATATACAAGGATCGAGATATTCGAAACCCCGTTTCCGGTTACGAAATACGAGATAACGAAATCATCGAAACTCATCGTAAATGCTATCAGCGCCCCGCTCACGATACCGGGCTTGACCTGGGGCACGATGACCTTGATAAGTGCCTGCCAGGGCGTGGCGCCCAAGTCCATTGCCGCATCCGCCAGGTTCTCATCCAGCGTACGCAGTTTCGGGATAATGCTCAGGATCACATAAGGTGTACAGAACATTATATGCGCGAGCAGCATCGTGATAAATCCTTTTTTGATGTGCGTTGCGCTGTACAACATGAGCAGGCCTATCGCGGTTACGATCTCGGGATTCATGATCGGCAGATCATTGATCTGGCTTACGATAGTTTTAACGACTTTCCTTGAT
Organism: Lachnospiraceae bacterium; assembly: GCA_017553035.1. GTDB lineage: Bacteria > Bacillota > Clostridia > Lachnospirales > Lachnospiraceae > RUG11977. Next base: position 2,745 of record JAFZNE010000075.1, on the reverse strand, counting down.
TTTGAAAGACCTATAGCGGTTATCGTCCCGACCACGGTAGATATCACCGTAGCGAGGACCGCCGTGATTATCGTGTAGAACACGGCTTCCATCATTGTTCTGTCGCCGAACATTTTCTCGTACCATCTCAGCGAGAATCCCGCGAAATGGGTCAGAGACTTGCTGTCATTAAATGAAAATATAATGGTGTAGATGATCGGAGCGTAGAAGAACAATACCAGGAATCCCATGCCGATACTTGAAGCAACGCGTTTTTTCTTCTTCATGTTGCGCTCCTTTCCGACACGTCGGTAGTATCGATCTTCTTCGTGACATACAACGATATCATGATGATTATCGCCATTATCAGCGAGATCGCACTTCCGAAGTTCCAATCACCCGAAGTCAGGAACTGCGATTCGATCACATTTCCGACAAGGACATACTGTCCGCCGCCGAGCAGTTTCGGGATACAGAACGATGATACCGCCGGCAGGAACACCAGCGTAATACCGCTTATAACGCCGGGAAGCGACAAAGGCAGGGTAACCTTGGTAAAACACTTGAACCCGTTCGCGCCGAGGTCCTGCGCCGCTTCGATCAGGCTGTTATCCATCTTCGTGAGCGATGTATATATCTGAAGGATCATGAACGGTATAAAATTATATACCATTCCGAGAACTACCGCGAATTCCGTGTGGAGCATCGATATCGGTCCGATCCCGAACACTCCGAGCAGCGAATTGATCACGCCGTCATCCTGCAATATTCCGATCCATGCGTAAGTACGTACCAGCATATTGATCCAGGTCGGAAATGTGATGATCAGGACCCACTTCATTTTTAGTCCTTCGCTGCACTTCGCGATATAATAAGCCGCCGGATATCCTATGATAATGCATATTACCGTAGTAATAAGCGCAACTCTCAGCGAGCGCCCCAGCACTTCAAGGAATACGGTATCGCTCACGAACCTCACGAAATTCTCGACCGTGAAGCTGAACTGCATTACCGAATTTCCCTGCTTCGTAAATGCATAGAACATGATCAGAAGCATGGGAAGGACGATCATTATAGCGATCCATACCACATAAGGGTATGTCATTTTTCTGAACTGTTTCAATTTTGTAGCCTCCAGACTAATATCTGCGAATCCCTTTCCCGCATTCGCAAAAAAATGCCAAATTATTATATTATGAAGCCATTTTTTTGCTCATGTGGGCGGCGGTAACTATCGTTCCCGCCTGCGAAAAGCTTCAATTTCGTACTTGAAAGCAAGCTTTCAGTACGAAATATGATGCTTTTCATCGGGATTCTTTATAGTTACCTTTCTTTTCTCATAACATGTATATCTTCCGGAGTGAATGTCAGCCCTACTGCGTCGCCGACCTCCGACTTATCCGTCGTATCAACCCTGTATTCATAACCTTGTGTTTTGAACGTTACCGTATATACACCGGGAGTGAGCGTCTCGGGATCAAAATTATACTCAACATCCGTGATCTCAACGGGTGTGCCGTCTTCGAGATCATATGCCACCGCGTTCGCCCAGATCTTCAGATCGGTGTCGAGCACGAGACTTTCCTGGATCTCGTCGATGTTCTTGAAGAAATTGAATGCGTAGATCTCTTCGCCGTACTCTTCGTCAACCGCCCTGTTGGTATCTTCAACGATCATGTTGGCGGTAACGCTCGTTCCCGCAGCGGTAAAGAACGTAACCGGATAAGTTCCGTTCTCTTTCCTGATATCATGCTCGACACGCACGATCGAAATACGTTCGTCGGTCTCCGGATTCCAGGCCTGTGCATCGGCACGGTCGATAATATAAGCATCCGTGATCTCTTCAACGTCGTCATCATCGAGGTAGAAATCGTTGGCTGACATCATCTCGCCCGCTTCTTCATTTACGATCGGCTTGTTGTCCGAAACATACATTTTAACCTGGATCGAGGTACCTGCTTTTGTTTCTACAACTGTCTCATAATGGATGCCCTTGAACAGGACAGACTTTACGATACCTCTCAGTTTACCTGCTTTAACATCTACTATATCAAGGTCCTCGGGACGTATGACCACGTCAACCGGCTCTTTCTCGGTAAATCCTCTGTCCACGCACTCGAAGACCTTGTCACCGAACATAACCTTGCAGTCCTCAAGCATCGTTCCGTCAACGATATTGCTGGCGCCGATAAAGTTTGCGACATAGCGGTTCGCGGGCTCGTTGTAAATGTCGGTCGGAGAACCGATCTGCTGGATCTCGCCTTCCTTCATTACCACGATCTTGTCGGACATCGTAAGCGCCTCTTCCTGGTCGTGTGTTACGAAAATGAAGGTAATTCCTACTTCCTTCTGGATCTTCTTCAGCTCTCTCTGCATTTCCTTACGCAGCTTCGCGTCAAGAGCGGAGAGCGGCTCGTCAAGAAGCAGTACTCCGGGCTCGTTTACCAGCGCACGTGCGATCGCCACACGCTGTTGCTGTCCGCCGGACATTTCGTTGATGCTGCGCTTGCCGTAGTCCTCAAGACCTACGAGCTTAAGCATACGCATAACCTTCTGTTCTATAAGGTCCTTCGGCTCCTTCTTGATGTTAAGGCCGAAAGCAACATTATCAAATACATTCATGTGAGGGAACAGCGCGTACTTCTGGAATACGGTATTCAGGTCGCGCTTATAGGGCGGAAGTGTAGTAATATCATCGCCGTCGAAAATAACGCTTCCCTCGTCGGGCTCAAGGAATCCGGCCAGAATACGCAGAAGCGTTGTCTT
>JAFZNE010000074.1 GCA_017553035.1 Lachnospiraceae bacterium | reverse complement strand
TATTGCTTCGGCCGCAGTTCGTCCTGCGATCTGGATCAGTTTGAAATGAGAATAACATAAGAGGCGGGGCCATGGAGCCCCGCCTTCGTTGTCAAAGCAAGCAGTATAAACGGACTTTGCTGTCAGTTATTTTTTTATTCTCTAAAAGTCCTGTATTGCCAGGTCATATCGAGTGTCTTTAGCTGATCCTCACTAACTGAAGGGATACTGTAGTAAAAGTAGTCACTCCCGGGGAATTTATGCTGTGTGCGTCTGCCTTCAGCATAATCACTGGGTTCGATTTCGTTTATACGACATAAGATGTTATCACTTAAGCGAACCCAACGGTCATCAAGAAAATCCATGTAATCGCCCTCAAACTGAATGGCTATGGGTGAATCCGAACGATATCCCGGATATCTCAAAACACCGTTTTCCGGATGCTCCCAGTTATAGTTTAAGCCTCCCAGACGGTAAAACATTACCGGTATCAATTCACTGTCTTCAAACACAAAGAATGTATATGACTTAACCTGATAACCGTTTGTGTCATACTCGCAAACAGTCCATGTATCCCATGTTACCGCAGGCCAACTGTATTCCTGTTCGATGTATTCATTCGTTTTCGAATCGAAAACAGGTTTTCCATCAGCTATCAGTGTACGTTTTTCAATAAAAGCTTCACAGGATTCATTTGCACTAGACGCTATATAATCGTTACCTAACATCTGCCGTGGTGACGCCTGATTCTTCCTGATCCTGTCATATGTTGCATACAGTTCAGTCAGATCCATTTCCTCCACAAATGCGCTTACCAGTCGTACCGGATCATCGGCAGGTATAGAAAGTTCTAAATTCAGCGGAAGTTTGATTTGATAACAGAAAGAAGATGCGGTATAATCTCCCTGTAAGATATTTTGTAGTGGCATACATATATTTTACACCAAACACCGGTGTTTTCATAGCCCCGGTGTTTGTTTTTTTAGGTTTTTACAGCCTTTCCCGGTCGATAGAAAAACCGATTTCGGGATTGTGTAGGGGAAAGTGCGGCGCGGCTCGGGCGTGGCGTAATCTTAATATCGCTTTCCGAGTATAACAAAGGGCTCGTGATGGGTAATTCCCGAAACGAATTGCATTTGTCGGATAGACCCGCGGTTTTAGCGTAGTCGAAATCACCTCTTAGAAACAGTTGCACTCGAAGGCTTTCCTGAGAGTGTTACTGTTTCTTAGAGGAAGTTCGACGGAGCGTTGCGGCCTGCAATTCGTTCGGGAGTTGCCCAGACAGAGCCCTTCGGTAAACTTGGTTGCGATATTTAGATAGGGGAGCGGTTCACTTTCTTAGTGCGACAGCCCCCTTTATTTTTGAGGGGATCGCGCTGTATCGCGAGCGCTTCCGGACATATTGACGAATGATCCGGGCACGGTGTGGATCAGAACAATCCGTAAATAAATGCGCCTTCCAATGTAGTGTACTTTCTATCCATGAGCTTGATCGTACGATCCTGCTTCTTGTTGGATTTATAGGCCTTTTTGTTCTTTGGAGCGGGGAACAATACCAGGTCAACACCACTGTAGCCTGTCGGGAAGATGATGGTCAGAGTGTTATGGAATGATATCAGGTAACCGTTCTTTTTCGACTCATAAGAGAAAGCCTGAGTTACCTTAACATCATATGAGCCATTCGGACGAGCCGCTATGAATTCATAGGCCCAGGTATTGTCCGGGCTGTCGACGCTTGCATCCGGAGAGATCACATCACCGCTGAATGTATCATACAGATACCAATAATCGTTAACAGTGGACTGGCCAAATTCGGCGGGCAGATCATTTTTGAAAAAGACGCTCAGGTTGACTTTCATGTGTCCGTATCCGTATCCGTCATCCGGACTGTATTCGGCTATCTTGACCTCTACATCGGGACTTGTGATGTAATATCCGTCAGTATTGTCCGAGACATAGCAGCCGCCGTTAGGGAATGACGTACGGCTTCCGGGCTCAACATTGGGATAGATCCCGTAATAGTTGAAATATCCGATCGTTTCGGGAGACTCTCCGGGATCGCCGATAGGCTCATTTACAGGGTCATCGGAAGGATCATAATAAGGGTCGTCCGAAGGATCATCAATTTCACCGGCTCTGTACAGCTCGGTTCCATCGTTGCCCGACAAAGTATCAGGCACCGGATGATAGACGAAATTGGGGATAGCAGAACCGCTGTCACCGTATGCCCAGAACGACACAGTGCTCTCTTCACAGGTGTAAACGCCCTCTTCCGAAACAACACCATTGCCGTCCGGACTGTCCAAATAGCAGATATAGGTGCCGTCAGGATAGAGAGAGAGCTGGTACTTCCATTCTCCGTCATTCCATTTTCCGACGAGCTGTGTCATGACTGAATCGGAAGCCGGATCTGAATTCTGATTGTTATTGCTGCTTTGAGGCTTGTCGACGATCTTAATGTCAGTTGTAGCGGGTCCGCCGACATTCTCTTCCTTTTTGCCCTGCGTGTCGTCGGTGTTCTTGCCGGAATCTTTCGATGAACCGCATGCGGCAAGATACAGTATCATGCTCAACGTAAGCAGTATTGCGATAATTCTTTTCATGTTACTCTCCATAATAACCTGTTTTGCGGAAAAACATGTAACCGTTGGTTACTTTTATTTTTCCAAATTGAGTATAAACTATATTACAGTATAATGCAATGGAGAAAGTGATATGAAAAAGACGTTATTTATTTTTTTGATCATCGGGATCATGATGACAGTGCTGTTTACGGCATGCAGTGAAGACGAGCCTGCGGAAGAGAATAAAACCGGGCAGACGACCGGCATAGTTACACCTGAACCGACGCAGGGCACGGACCAGGACCAGAACGGCAAAACGGAGCCCACAGGTACTGCGGAGAACTCTGATGGCGAAAATGAAGTGCTGTCCTCAAAAGGACTGTCGATGAGTGTAAACAATTCCTCAGGTGAACTGCAGGTTAACCGCAAAAAAGTGGAAGACAGGGACACAGCAGGTCTTGCTGACGGATGGACGATCCTGGTCTATCTGTGCTGAGCCGATCTTGAATCCGACAACGGGATGGGGACCGGCGACCTTAACGAAATGATGGCTTCCAAGGCCAATGATAAAGTCAGATTCGTCGTCGAGACCGGCGGCGCGAAGCAATGGATGGAAGAATATTTACTGTCTACGATCGTTATACATTTAGATTCTCCTATCAGTAGACAGCTATGTCAAGTTTTTTACTTTGTATTTTACCATGCTCAAAAGGCTTAGTTTTATGATGATAAATAAAAAGTGGTTAAACCTTGCGAACACAGCATTTTTGTGTATAATAAAGGTATGTGGCAGCCGGATAAAACGGCTTATTTATCGCAGGCGATTGAGGTTAATATGGATAGATGGAAAACCTTTAAAGAAATTGAAATGGATAAGGACAGAACGTTCAATGTGATCGACAAACAATATAGTTCGGTTCTGAACATCAACAAAATCCATCCGTTAAAGCAGGACAAGATATATAGACTGGTAACAGGTACAGACATGGGATCAATTAAAAGAGTGTGGATATTCGGATCATCAACAAATAACAGCTGTAATATTCATTCGGATATTGATGTGCTTGTGGAGCTGAAAGATCAAGACAATCCCGATCAGGAAGAGGTTATATGCCAGATCCATAAAAGATTCGCCAAGGTCCTGGGAACAGATTTTGACCTGATATTAACAAATGAATTGGATAAAAATAAACAGTTTTACGAAAATATATTGAAAACCAGGAGGTTAGTATATGAGTGCCCTGATTGAGAATGCCAGAACATGGTATGAAATAGCAGATGAATATTTCAACAAGTACATACAAAAACCTGAAGAAACAAGATTTTTAAGGGTTTGCTGCAATCATATGCAACAGGCGGCCGAATTTTCGATCAAAGGTACTCTTGAAGCATTGGGAAAAAATTATGCTCCCGGACATGACCTTGAACAAAATGCTGAACTGTTGATCGAAACGATTGAAGTTGTCAGTAAAGAAAATGCAGTTTTTAGCTCGTTAAAATCTATCATCAACGAATTACGCTGGCTATCAGATAAAAGTGGAATTATCATAAAATGGGAACAAAAACCCAGATATGATGGCGAAAATTTCTACGCCAATGAAGAAACCGTTCGGAAATGCAAAGCATGTTTAGATAAGATAATTCCTGTGATAACTGAATTGCTGTAAAAAGGCGGGGCAAATAGCCCCGCCTTTCCTGTCTTCCGTTATCTTGTCGCCGCCCTCGCGGGCAGATGTACATCAACCCTTGTACCGCGGCCGGGCTCGGAGGAAATGATCATTCCGTAGCTCTCTCCGCATACCATTTTTATACGTTTCTGAATATTCTTGAGTGCAATGTGCTGGATTATCTGAGAGCTGGAAACATCCGAATCGCTGCTGTTGATCTCGTCGGTCAGTTCCGCGACCTCACTCGCGTCCATGCCCTTGCCGTCATCTTCGATGCTTATAACAGCCTCTTCACCGTCTATGTGCGCACCGATACGGATCATTCCCTTTCTCCCGCCGAGGCCGTGTACGATCGCATTTTCGACTATCGGCTGCAGCAGCATCCGCGGAATATATATATCCGCAAATGAATCATCCTCGTCAATATCTTCTTCTATCGTGCCGGGATACCTGACTTTCATGATCCCCAGATACTGTTCAAGAACGTAAAATTCTTCAAGCAGTGAGATATATTCATCTCCGGCGTTGGCGTAACGCAGCAGCGTCGACAGCTCGTCGCAGATCCTTGCGGCCTGTTCCTTTTCGCCCTTGTAGATAAGTGCTCTTACAACATTGAGCGTATTTACCGTAAAATGAGCATTTATCTGTTTCTTAAGAAGCGAAACCAGGGTTCTTTCCTTCTCAAGATCCGCCTCTTTCAGCTTCATTTCCGATTCGTACAGGGCTTTTTCCCTGTCTTCGATACGCACCAGCATGTCATTGACATGGTCGACCAAACCGTCAAAATACACCTCTCCCGTGCTTGGCAACGGAGCGTCCCTGTTCTCAAGCGAATTGGCGATAACGCTGTTGATAGGCTCGATCATGTGCTTTCTGAGATATCCTGCAAAAAAGATCATTACCACCACAAGAATCACGACCGTGAAAGGCAATATTATACGAAAATAGCCCGTTACCGGCTTCGCGAGTGTATCATCACAGAAAACCAGCATCCTGAATCCCGAAAGTCCGATATCGAATTCTTTCGAAATGATCGCATCCTCAAGTCTTTCTGCGATCTCCTCCTCGCTGAACTGCCTGTTGGAGCACAGCAGTCTGTCTTTTGAATAAAGAGCGGTATTGATATAGTCAAGCTCGTTATACTCGCTCAGAAGCCGTTCTATCCTGCTCTGCTCGGTCAGGATCAGCACATACCCGGTCACGGCATTGTCCTGCATCACAGCCTCATACGAGCCTATATACGCGCTTCCGTTCGACATCAGGGTAATTACGGGATCCGTCCCGTTTTTCATCAGAAAATATGCCCTGTTGAGCAGAGTATTCGAAACCATGCCTTTGAGCCTGTAGAAAACTCCGTTACCGTTAAAAACGATCGCATTATCGGTATTCTTAAGATTCCTCGTAATGAGCGCATCATCGGCACTCAGCCTGCCGCCGGATTCATAGAACTGCATTTCATCATCGATCGCTGTCATCCGGATAATGCTCTCATTGTGTTTCAGTTCATATGCGGCATCTTCAAGTATCAGAAGCTCTTCTTCAACTTCCGAAATGACGGATTCCGACCAGGTTTCGACCTGCTGTTTCATGTTACTGCGGGTAATGCTTGCGGTCAGGGAATAGAAACCTATCCACAACATGACAAGACTTATGCTGAAAAGTCCCATGATCAGCAGGAACCGCCGGATAAGGCCTTTGTCCTTCTTTTCGTTCTGTTTCATAGCACCTCAATTTTTAACTAACAATCTTGTCCAAAATTCCTCGGTCCAGTCCTGTTTGATAATAAAATCCTGATCCGGAATGATCAGATCGATATCCTCAAGCGCAACCGGATTCCCGTCCGGCGCGTCGTCTCTTGCGGACCACGTTCCCAGCGTGTCAAAAGGTTTGCGCCCCTCACCTTTTCCGTCTTCACCGCCCAGAAGATACCGGATAAACAGCTTGGCCGTGTTTATATTTTTTGAATTTCTTGCCAGAGAAACCGAATAGGATGTACGGCATCCGGAAAAAGGTTCAAGTTTGTAAACGGGCTGCATCGAGAAGCCGATATCACTGAAGCGCATCTTGCTGGACACCAGGAATCCGAAATCAGCGTTTCCGTTACTGAGTGCTTCGACCACTTCATCGGAACTGTTGGTAAATACTGTACTTGCGGCGATCCTGCTCCAAAAAAGGGCTGCGCAGCTGTTTTGAGTTCCCTCTCCATCTGATCGCTTCGGATCGGTTGTATATTCTCTGCCGTAATAATCCCTGTAGGCATTCTCCAGCGCCCTTTCCGACTCTGTCTGAAACATCGAAGTACAAAGAGTATACGTCGAAAATGACCTTAACGGGTTCGGCATATATATCCTGTTCCTGTATTTTTCGTCGGTAAGCTCCCAGATATTTTCTATCGGGCAGGACTCGTATTCCGCCGAATTATAGAACAGCATCTCCGCCTCGTACACGAAGGAAAGTATCCCTTCCTGCCCGTTATCCGCCGTTTTAAAATGTTTCCCGATATCCTTCGGTACATAACCTGTCACGATTCCCGTATCGGCCAGACGTGTCTTAAAATCACCGCTGTTGTCGCTGCAGATCACCACGTCACAATCCGAACCGCCTTTTTGATAGTTCTCTTCAACCGCGCTGACCAGGTTCGGGCTGCGCAGATCACGGATCTCCACCAGCAGTCCCGGGTATTCGCGCTCGAAGCTTTCCTTGACTTCGGTAAGCCTGGTCGATACTGTGTATACGATCAGAACGTCTTCCTTCAATGCCTGTGTATACAGCTCTTCTGGAGTTTCATCGGCATCGAGCCGGGCCGATTCTAGCCATTCGTCATGAACTTCCGTCTTACTGCCGCAGCCGGCCAAAAGCGTTGCCACGATCAACACACCCAGGGCCGGTAAGATTTTTAACAATCGATTTCTCATAATTTAATCTCCATGCTGCGAATGAAACGAGCAGCTTAAGTCCCACTATTTATCATATCCGGAAATAAACTCTTTCCAATCTTCTTCGTTTGAGACGTCCCTGCTGCCCGTAATATACTCTTTCACCCTTCCGTCGAGATATGCCGAGAGTTCTTCGTCACGCTCATACGGATCCGCGGTTCCGGGAAGATAGTCCCTGTAGGCCATCTGTGCCCTGCCGTCGATATATTCGGTATCCGAATTGATCCCGTTCCAGGTAACACCCTTCAGATATTTATCCGGTACATTCATCGGCCCGATGCCGTTCAAATGCTTGTTCTGTGAAGTATTCCAGATATAGTTGAAAGTTACTATCGTAGAAGCCCCTCCGTAAATGCTTACATCGCTTCCTTCCGAGTAATCCCAGTCAACTCCGCGTTCTCCGTACCGGGCGATCAGGGATGCTTCCTCAGTCATCATGGTATCAAGCAGAAGTCTGGCTTCGTCGATCCTCTTGCTGTGGGCGTTGATCACGGCTCCGCAGACCGGTTTGTCCGCCTTGTACAGCGCATTTCTGACCCCGTCGGGCCCGGCAAGCGGCGCCACATGGATAAATCTCGCCATTATTTCCGGATTGCCCTGATATATTACATCCGAAACCGAATCAGAAGTGAAGGCACCTACGATATCATCCGGTGAATTCACCATTTCCCGAAGCCTGCTAAGATTCCCGTCAAACATTCCCCGGTCCAGCAATCCCTTCTCATACAGCCTGCGGCAGAACGCAAGTCCTTCCCTGAACTCATCGGTATACGCTGTCTGCAGCTCCGATTGACTGTCTGAAACGGCCCTGATGATTCTCGAATGATAAGGATCATTATATACAAAAGAATTCAGGATCAGCTCATAAGGCTCATAAGCGTAATCATCCACCGCACCCGCCAGCGGGATCTCATCATTTTTCCCGTTTCCGTTCGGATCGTTGTTCTTGAAGGCCAGGAGCACCGCTTCAAGCTCTTCGGTATTTGTGGGCACGGACAGCTGAAGCTTTTTCAACCACTCGTGATTGATCCACAATATCTGTCCGGCCCTGTTTCTCGCGGTGGCACCGTAATTCAGATACATTCCGGTTCCGTCGCCGGAATAAACATCGCCCGCTTCGGTAAATGCCCCGAGTTCTTCATCGCTTAACGTAAAATCTCCGCCGAACATGACGACATCAATATCGGTTCCCGACGAAAACAGCGCGTCAAGATACTCTCCGGGCCTTGTCTGCCTGATCAGGGTAATGTCAAGGTCAAGCCCTGTTTTTTCCTCGAGCCAGCGTATATAATAATTTGTATTGACGTCCTGGATCTTGTCCGAATAAGGTATCGCCACACGCAAAACAGAGGGTTGCTGAATTTTAGCGCAACCCCCTGATAATGATCCTGTTATGATCAAAACTAAAATGATCACGGGAAATAGTCTTGTCCTCTTCAACCTGAAACTCTCCGCTCTTCCCTCATTTCCTTCGGTGAAACCCCGTAGTGATTCTTGAATACCCTGAAGAAATGATAATAATCGGAATAACCCGACTTCAAGGCGACCTCTTTTATGAGTATCGTCTTGTCCAAAATGAGCTCCTTTGCATGCTCCATTCTAACATCTGTCAGGTAAAGATTCAATGACTTATTGAAGTATTTCTGGAAAAGAGAGCACAGATGGCCCTTGCTGAAGCTGAATTGTTTCGCCAGCGAATTGAGTGTTATCTTGTCGGAATAATGCTCCCCAACATAAGTTATCAGTTCGTTAAATGCGGGATTCTCCGTGATAGCTTCGGCCACCGGTGACGGTCTTTGCTTGGAAAGTTTCGCCTCAAGCCGTTCGAGCACCAGTTCCATATCTTCATTTTTGACCGGTTTTAAAATATAATCGAATCCGGTCTGCTGGAAGAATGTCCTGACGCTGTCGAAGCTGTCGTATGCCGAAAGCATGACAAATTCACATTCGATCCCCTTGTCCTTGAGTACCCTGATCAGCTTGTTCCCGTCCATTCCGGGCATTTTCAGGTCACAGAAGACCACATCGGGCTTCAGTTCCCCGATCTCCTTCACCGCCCTGACCGGATCCGTTTCGCTTCCGGCCACTTCAAACGCGTAATCGAGCCAGGGAACCATTTCCACGAGTTCCTCAAGGATCAGCGCATCATCATCCACCAAGAATACCTTATACATCCGTTATGCCCCCACACATTATCTTTGTGAATGATCATAACATATTTTTCATATAAAAACATTGCAAATATTCAGATAGACAATGTCAAAATTCATATGTTTAACTTGTTCTTCGTACTTTTGCAGTCAAACAGCATATAGCAAACGCAAGGATATCTGCGACTACTATTGTAGAACCAACGGGTGTTGCGGCGAGGATCGAGACCATGATCCCCAGAAACGCGCATGTGACCGAAAGGATAGCGGAAAATACCGTTACTTTTTTGAAGCTTCCGAACAGTCTCATCGCCGACAATGCGGGAAAGATAACGAGCGCCGAGATCAGCAGCGATCCGACGAGGTTCATTGCAAGTACGATGATCACAGCAATGACGACTGCGATCAGAAGATTATAGATTCCGGCGTTCGTGCCTGCCGAACGTGCGAAGTTTTCGTCGAACGAAACGGCGAAGATCTTATTATAGAACAGTACAAATACGATTATTACCGCAACCGACAACACAAGGCACAGCCAGACATCATCTTTGGAAAGCGTTATGATCGATGTGGAACCGAACAATGTACTACACACGTCTCCCGACAGATTCGAAGATGTTGAAAATACGTTCATCAGCAGATAACCGAATGCCATAGCACCTACAGATACCATCGCTACTGCGGCGTCGCCTTTGATCTTCGTATTCTGCCCGGTGCGAAGGAGCAGTATTGCGCAGATTATCGTCACCGGCAGGACCAGAAGCATCTGGTTGGATATTTTCAATACCGATGCTACCGCTATCGCGCCGAATGCCACGTGCGAAAGTCCGTCTCCGATGAATGAGAATCTTTTCAATACAAGCGTCACGCCGAGAAGGGAGGAGCACAGTGCTATCAGAATGCCGACTATTACGGCATATCTGACGAAAGGATATGAGAGATACTCAATAAGCTTGCTTATCATATCATTACTCCGCCTTTCTGCCTTAACATGAAGAATTTCCCGGCTTTGCTGCTCAGATATTCATCCGTCGTGCCGAAGAACTGTTTAGCGCCCAGATGCAGGATGTGGCTCGCATACATCGTCGCAACCTGTATATCATGGGTGATCATTATGATCGTGATCCCTTCGTCATTTAATTTCCTGATCAGGTCATACATTTCCATCGTAACTTTCGGGTCAAGACCCGATACCGGTTCATCAAGGAGCAGAAGGTTCTTTGTCGCACACAGCGCGCGTGCAAGAAGGACGCGCTGCTGCTGCCCTCCCGACAGTTCCCGGTAACTCCGGTCCTTCAGCTGCAGAATGCCCATTTTCTCCATATTTGCACGGGCAAGAGCCTTTTCTTCTTTATTGTAAAATGGACGCAATCCGCTTTTTCCCTGGCATCCCGAAAGGACGATCTCTGTTACCGATGCGGGGAAATCTCTCTGGACTATGGTCTGCTGGGGAAGGTAGCCGATTCCCTTATTGCCCGGGCCCTCTGCCTCAAAGACAACCCTTCCGCTGACCGGCGGGATCAGCCCCAGAAGAGTCTTCATAAGTGTTGTTTTTCCGGAACCGTTCTCACCTACTATGCAGAGATAATCCCCCCGGTTAATTGAAAAACTGAGATCTTTTTCGACAGGTATTCCGTCATATCCGACACTTAGCCTGTCTGCGGAAATCATACTCATTTTTTAGCCTTTCTCTATCTGTCCCGTTAACCAAATTGTACTGTCGTTCTGTTCCAAAACCATGCGGCAGATCAACACTTCTGTCCTTAATTCTCCGGAATACCCAGTGCTTCTTTCAGCACTTCCAGATTCTTCGTCATTATGGAAATATATGTGGTTCCGCCTTCTACATCCTTTGAAGTAACCGACTGCATCGAATCAAGCGTAAGGATCTTCCGGTTCTTGGTGTCTGTATTTTGATCGACCGCTTCCGCGATCTCCCCACTGCTCCCATCGATCGTAAGGATCGCGGGAAGGTTCAGCTCATCGACTTTTCCGGCAAGAAAGATGATCGTTTCGAAACTTGCGCCGGTCTCTGCCGAGCAGCCTGCAAATGCCGCATAATACGAAAGTCCGTAATCATCGGTAAAATATCTGAAAGGAAAGCGGTCTCCGAAGAGCAGTGTCTTGACCGGAGCCGCAGCTACTGTAGTCTCATACTGCTTGTCCAGATCGGTAAGTTTTGCTTTGTATGCCTCGTTATTGGCACTGTATATTCCGCTGTTATCGGGATCGAGCCGGGACAGCGCTTCCGTTATCCTGTCGCAGATGATCGCGGCATTTCGCAGCGACAGCCATACATGCTCGTCGTATTCGGTCTCTTCGTCATGATGATCATGGTCCTCATCATGGTCATCTTCATGATCATGGTCCTCATCCTCGTCATGACCGTGATCATGTTCGTGATCATGCTCCTCTTCCTGCATGCCTTCTACGATCTCCTCTTCTTTTACGGACTCGCCGAGGGTTTCGAGAAGATTGATCACTATCATATCTTTATTCTTCGCTTCTTTCAGGGCTCCTTCAACCCAGCCGTCCGATTCTCCTCCGACGTATATGAACAGGTCACAGTCGGAAATACGGATTATATCGTCCACGGTAGGCTGATAGCTGTGAAGATCGACTCCGTTATCAAGCAGCATTGACAGCTCCGCCCTGTCGGCCTTGTTCCCGAGGATCTCCTTAACCCAGTCATATTCCGGAAATATCGTGGTCACGATCTTTATTTTACCATCTGAACTGTTTTGAGCCCCTGCCTGCTGTGAACATCCTGTTGATACTGCTGCCGCAAGCAGGAAGATCAAAGCAAATAAGATCAGCTTTTTCATTTCTCGATTACCCCTGTTTTTGTTTATTTTCACATTCACTGCAGATACCGTACAGCACCGTACGCATCGGATTGAGCCTGAATTCATGCTCATCTTTCAAATGCCCCTGCATCTCTTCGAGTTCCTCGCAATGCAGATGAATCAGTTTCCCGCATTTTTCGCATTTGCAGTGGAAACACACTTCCTTGTCATGGTCTTCATCATCCGCAACATACTCGAAACATGCGGGAGAATTGGCATCAATGATGTATTTTGTGACTATCCCTTCATCCACCATTTTCTCAAGCTGGCGGTAGATCGTCGCTGTTCCGATCGGATTTCCTTTATTATTGAAATACTCCTTAATATCACTGACGGTTATATGTTTCCCCTGTACCGATTCAAGATATTCGAGCATTTCTTCGCGCTGCTTTGTTTTATACATGCTCTTGCCGCCCATCCTGCCGTGCCTCCGTTTGTGTAAATGATATATAATAAAAATGAGAAACGTTTTCAATTTCAATTTGAGAACGTTTCTCATTTTATATCCGAAGTTCGAATATGTAAAGTATTTCTTTGAAAATCTAGTATGAGTCGGATACCCCTCCTACTCGATGCCATCGGACACCTCGCGAACCAAAGTTCGCTCGGTGACCGTTCGCTCGGGACAGTTCCCTGAAAGCAAGCTTTCGGAACTGTCCTCTCGCTTATCGCACAAATAAAAACGCCGGATGTTAACTCCGCATCCGGCGTTTTGTGTATCAGTTATTTAATTATTTCCTCGAATCCCCATCAGGGTTTTGTAGACAGGTTCTTCTTCAGGGCCTTGATCTCGGCATTGGTC
>JAFZNE010000073.1 GCA_017553035.1 Lachnospiraceae bacterium | reverse complement strand
TAGTCATACTTGGAATCCTTGCCCAATGTCTCACAATGTACCTTTGCCCTGATAAGTATCCTTGACTTCTCGGTGAACGATCCCTCGCCATCAAAACTTGTGCCTCGCTGCCCGTCAGAAAGCCAGACAGCATTCGCCATGCCACCTTCTTCAAACTTCTTCTCGGTCAGATCATCAACAGCTGCTTCAACGATAACCATGAGAGGCTCGTTCTCTCCGGTGCTAATATAGATAGCTGTCTCCGCATCAGTAACCTCCTGAGAAAAATGTGTCATGACAGAAACATAACCACCCCATTTTCCGTTTCCATTTAATTCTCTTTTGGGATTTGAAATATCGGGTGTCGGTAACTCGTCCGGTATTTCAATATTCTGATTCGTAGTCTTTCCAAATGTTACGGCATCGGACCAGTCTGAGAATTTATACTGACGTCCCGCTTCATAATCGTCAATCAAATCATACTCGACACAGTAACGGTATCTCACCTTGAAGGTATGGTTTTTAAGATCAAATTGATCGTTTTTAACGGTCTTCTTCAGAAGCTTTCCATCAGCAGCCACACCTGCATCCATTAGTGAAAAATACGCATTATTGTCATCAGAAGCACCGCCAAAACCCTCATAATAACAGAAACCGTCGGCGTATGCGTCCTGTTCCTTTTTATCCCAGCTCTTCTTATACTGCCAGTCTCCGTCATCAATTGAGATATCGAACTCAATCGATGTACCCATGAAACTGATACCGTTATCTACATGGAATTTTAAAAAGCTATCATTGTAATAT
This sequence comes from Lachnospiraceae bacterium, assembly GCA_017553035.1. GTDB lineage: Bacteria > Bacillota > Clostridia > Lachnospirales > Lachnospiraceae > RUG11977. Next base: position 21,268 of record JAFZNE010000073.1, on the reverse strand, counting down.
TCATTTTCAAAATCTACGTATTCATCACATGCTTCATAGTCCCTGACCATCTTCAGAATATCATCATTCTGCTTAACGATAGCACCGATACAATATGTATCACTCGTATCAATGGTCAACTTATTGGGCTTGATCTTCTCGATCCCGTTCGGGAAATACTTGTCCATAAACTTGTCGGCAGCCTTAGCCGCATAAGCATCCCCGGGAAGCACGAATGCAAAAGTAAGTATTATCAACCCCAACAATAAAGCAAACCTTTTCTTCATAACAGTTCCTCCATAAGCATAAAATACCTTTTATCACTTAATCTGCCGGGCATTGCCCCGGCAACATCTGCAACCTATAAGATACCACAAAATACGGCTTTTCGCAAGAAATATTATAGGTCACCGAATCCATTTAACTTCAGTCTTTTATGATCACGATCAGCGGAATGATATACTCCTCCGGGGTCAGGCCGGCATGTACTCCGGGCATTTCCTGTGCCTCATAATGCGTATTGAAGATGGATACGTCTGATACGGCGACAGCCACGAAATCCCCGATCATATCCTCCAATCCGGGTCTGTCCTTTCCTGTACCGAACAGGCTTGATTCCATTGTCTCTTCCCTGGTCAGCAGCACAAACGCATCACCGAAATGTTTACGGAACAAGTCCGGAAAAGCCTCTCTGCACTCTTCCTTTACAAACATGTTCAGAGTCCTTGGTTCACAGGCTGGCTGCCTGACAAGACAATCCATGATGTCGGGATAGTCAAGGATACACAGGTTTTTGCTGTCGATATGCCCGTGATCCGCTATGATAAAAAGCAAAGTATCGGATAATCCGGATGCAAACTCCTCAATCTTTTTTTCCAGACCTCTCACCATCTCATGAGTCTCTGGGCTTTCTGTTCCCGTCTTGTGCATCGTAGAATCGGGCTCATTCCAATATGCGTAAATATACTTGCTTCCCGGTTCCCCGCACAGATCCCGAACCCGTTTTAATAACGCATCCAGATCACCCGGATAAGGAGGCATAAATGGCATCGAAAAGTATGCTTTGCCCCCGGCATCATTGATCTTGTCGATTATCGAACGGTAAGGAGTATACGTAAATCCCACGTTGAATTCTGCCGAGATCTTTTTCTCTTCAAGGGAATCTTTGTCCCATATCTTCTCCTGTAAAGGACTGAGAGTCGGCTTTGCACCCTCTTTTTCCTTCAGCTGGTCTGTGTTCCTAAATACCGTAACGTTCTTGCCAAGCTCCGGATAATACATATCCCATCCTAGCCAGCCGTGCTCGTTCGGGTAAAGCCCGCTTATGATAGACGTTGTTGCGGCAACCGTTGTCGGCGGATAAACCGAATTGAACGATCCGGCCAGATGGCTTCTGAAGAAGCCGTCCTTATCCAGGTGCTTCTCCAATATCGAAGTACCAAGCGCGTCCAGAAGAAGAATAACTATGTTTTTTGCTTCCGTTCCCACAAGATATTTATCCGCAAGCGGCAATGTGGTAGTGGTCGTTTCCGCTCCGAACCTTTTCAGGATCGAATTTGCCAGATTCACAAGGCAGTTGTCATAGTCCGGAAGCGCCGGTAATTTCTGATCTTTTATCCCCATAACTATTCTTCTCCCTATGTTGAGGTCCCGGTTTGAATTCCTAACAGTTTACCTTTATGACCGTGTTCATTCCCGGCATCAGCGGTATCCTAACCTGCCTCTGATCGTTCATTTTCAGTTCAAAGCCGCGGCGGGCTTCGGTAACTGTCTTTACTTCCGGCTTAAACTCCAGCGTAACGCCGTCCGAATAAGGCAGATCCGAGCGCAGGATATATGTATTGTTGTCGTATGCAAAAAGCATGACCTGAGCTCCGCCAAGCATTTTGAAAGGCAGCTCGTTCATAAATAAGCCCCTGATCACGTTTAAGACATCCGCCGGATAATTGTAAAGATCGCCGTAATTGTCGGGAATTGTGATAATGCTGATATGTCCCTTTCCGTACCTTGCACGCAGAACGATCGGGAAATTGTTGAACTTGGCGTAACCCGCCGCAAGTTCCCATATGTCGTTCGTACAATAATCGATCTGAGGGATCATGACCTCGTCGAAACCCGGAACACGTCCGTCAAGATTGATTCCGTTATTATGAGTACCGGCATATTCCTTTACGATCGCCTTCCTGTCGGTCACGGTGATATTTGCAAACTGTTTGAACGCTTCGGCGTTTTTCTTTACGAATCCGCTCGTGACGATGCATTCACCGCCCTTTATCATCGTATCTTTCATCTTCGCAAATACATCTTTATCAGCCGAAGCACCTTCGCTCAAGAATACGGTCTTCGCCTCGGCCGGATACTCGATGCAAGGCTCAAACGGGATCCCGCACATTCCGAGGTACGAATGGAGATCATTTTCACCACGGGCACGTCCCGGTCTGTAAGCCGCGGCGCCAATCGGATTGCCGAGCAGCCCGAGATACTCATCGCATTCCCTGAAAGCCTCGCCGATAGCCGGGGCCATTAGCCTCCACGGACCTTCTTTACGTAATGCTCCCAGACAGAACAGCGTAACTTCCTTTGCCTTGCCGAACAGCGTCAGATAGCCCTGTTCAAGATATGAAGTCAGATTGTAATTGCAGTCGAAGGGGTCGAACCAGCCGCCCAGATTCCTTCCGGGAGCGGCACTTTCCAGATATCGCATGATGAAATATCCGAGATATTTCGGAAGATGCTGCTGCGAATATTCGGGATTACGGGTCTCCGTGCCCGTATATATCGAATCAAAATATTTGGGCTCGTTTATCAGGTCGTATCCCGTTTCGTTGTAATATTCAAACCACTGCGGGTATTTTATGATCACATTGACGTTGGGATTGATCTGCTTCGCGGTCTTCATTACCTCGTTCTTCGTAGCCTCAAGCTTCTGAGCCATGCGGAATTCGGCCCAGCTCCTGCTCCCCTTTTCCTCGATGCATTTTTCGCATCTGCAGTTCGTAAAATAGAAATCATCGAAAATGAACTCGTCAAAAGTTTCGGCACACAGCTCCACAGCCTTCTTCAGATCCGCAAGATGTGCGGTATTGGAATAGCACAGCGACTCGAAACCTTCGGTACCGACCGCGCTGGTCGTAATACCGCCCGAAGTTTTGATCCCTTTGCTCTCGAAAAATTCCTTTACCTCGAGCATGTGTTCCTTCGTGGCCCATTGGTTACCGCGCCAATACTCGAGATAAACCTTATCGATATGGACCGGGCCGTTGATATGCTCAAACGTACCTTCAAATTCCTTCAGATCCTTGATGTTATTAACATCGCCCACCGTAACGTAAACCGCTGTCGTAAAGTTTTTGTAAGCCTCTGTCATCGTAATCCTCCTTCTCCAAATCCCGCTTTCATCGATCGATCGGACTCATGGTCCGATCCTTTTGATGTATTAACCAGTATATCCGAAAATAACGATGTTTTGAATACTCCCCGCCCCGGTTTACAATATTCTACATCATAAAGCCAAGAAAAACGAAAAACCCCATATGTGGATAAGACGGATCATTTTCAGCGGATGCCGGATCCATACGGAATGCTGTTACGGATCATATTTACCCGCAGCATTTCTGAACAGGATCTTTATCAGCTCAAAATTCCCTTTGAAAAAGCTGATCTTTGTGGGTGTTTTCCCTTTCTTCGGATACCTTCTCGTGACCGGTACCTCGCAGACCTTCATGCCTATCTGCGAAGCCCTTACAGACAGATACGCGAGAAGCTCATAGGTTACAAATACTTCTCTTAGCGGCTGAACTCTTTCATCGGTCAGATATCGCGCCGAATAACCGCGAAAAGCATTTGTGCTGTCGGTAAAATGTTTCCTTGCCGTAAGTGAAATGACCGGCGCGTGTAACAGGCGTACCGCGGCAAGTCTTACAATAGGTGTGTTAACAGCCCTGCCGCCCTTGATAAAGCGTGATCCCTGGACCAGATCATATCCTTCCTCCAGTTTTTCAACGAACCGTGGAACATCTTCTATGCTGTCCTTATTATTGCCGTCTATCGTAATTATTCCTTTATATCCGCGCCTGAGCGCCCACCAAATGCCCATGCGCAGCTGGGCGCCCTGCCTGCCCTCGTCTTTCTTCACCAGCAGGGTATTGACCCCGAGCTTTCTCAGTATTTTTTCCGAGGTACATCCGTCCGTCGAGCCGCCGTCACATATCACGATATCGGCATATTCCGATACCCCGTGTTTAAATGCTCTGAACAGCTCCTTACGGATCCTGTCTCCCTCGTTGATGATCGGGATAAGGAGCACATAGTCCTTTGTTTTCCCGCTATATTCCGTGCTTTCGAAAGACGGCACACCATTTTGTTTTTCGTAATTCATATAACCTCTTCCATACGATCGTCAAAAAGCCCATTCCGGCGCTTGTCCCATCACAAATACACGCACTCGGTACTTTATTGATCAAATATTTTCAAATATATCCGATACATATTTCATCATCTCGTACAGCGCATCAACCCCGCTGTCACTTCTTCCGGTCTCGATCGATACAAACCCTTCGTAATCGGAGTTTCGTAAAATACCGGCTATTTCCCTATGAAGATCTCTTCTCGCAACAGGTTTCAGGTATGGTTCGCTGAAATGGACGTGATTGATCAGATGTTCTTTCCCTGTCAGGATATCGGCCGGTTCATCGTTCGCTACCATGGTCCCTGTATCCAGATTCAGCCGGAAGCCCTCAGAATCAACTCTTTCCACCAATTCAACAGCTTCTGCGGTCGTATTGATGAAATTGGTATTGTAGATCGCGGGATTTGCTTCCATTGCAAGGACTGTACCGTGCTGATGCGCGTACTTTCCGAGTTCTGAGAAGAACTCTGTAGCGATTCCCATATATGCTTCGGCAGATTTGTTCTCCCGGATGTTTTCCATACCATCCCGTACCATCGGGCCTTTCGTACGGTTTTCCTGTCCGTCCGGTATCACGCGGTTCTTCGGACATCCGAAGACCAGATTTCCGCATTCGACAGCCTCGGCAAAATCGATCGCCTTTTTGGTGTACTCAAGGAGCGTCTCCCGCTCTTCCTCATTTCCGAACAGCTTCTCCTTCCTTCCGTACCAGATCGACTGCATCGAAGAAATTGTAAACCCGTACCTGTCATACAGGTCATTCCGCCATCTTCGCGCTTCGTCGATATGTTCATAAGGATCTTCCGGAAATATACGCGTCGGTGCTATTTCCAACCCGCTGTATCCGAAGGTCTTCATCATTTCGTATACCTTCTCATCATCTGCGGGATCCCACGCAATATTTGATATCGATAATTTCATGATCGGCTCCTTTTTATCTGGTCTCCAGATATCGTTTCAGGTTTTTAACGATAATATAGACCGACACCTGCACCCATCCCATATAATACATGACAAAATTGATGTGTGTGTGGATATATGAATGACCTTTCGCCAGTACAAACCATGACAGGGCACCAAGAAATGCCAATACAAACATTGCCGTTTCAAACCCGGTATTTATACCTGTATTATCACGGTTTTTATCCGGATTTCCGGCATCCGTACCCATTTCAGTACCTTCAGAAACAAGGCTTCTCAGCCGCTTCCGCTCCAGGATCAGTGCTATCACCGTCGCAGCAAAAAGCAGCAACATAAATCCACCCTGTATGGTGCCGAATCCGATATATTTCCACAAGACCGTAAATACCGATGCATTCAGTGATGTACCTTCCATTTCATTGAAATTCAGCGCATCCCCGTACGTACGCTTCTCAACAAGCTCCGTCTTCAACAGCCGGATCCCTTCTCCGATATTCCCGGATCCGTACACATGTGCATGGATCAGGAATGCGGCTGCAAATGCCAGCAGCGAAAGGATCCCCGTCACCAGTATTATCTTAAACAGCTTTTTACGTTCTTCTTTATGGATCAGCCATTCCACGGCCGGGAACATAATGCCCGAGATCATGATCGTTGACAGATACTCGTATCCGCAAAGGCATTTTACAAGTATCGCAATAAAAATGAACGGATAGATCACAAAGCGTTTTTCGTGATGATTCAATATCAGCAGACTTAAAAGAAGCGGTATAACCCATGTAAATTCGACCCAGTACAGATTACCCGCGAAGTTCTGCGTCCACGGTGAAAGGATCGTTACTGCGCCGAATACCGCAGCGAAGAGCATACCATATCGTTTATACAGCTGCAGGACAATAAAAAGCAGGATCAGAACAAATAAAAGCAGGCAGGCGAACCTGAACCCGTGATAAATGATCTTAAAGCTCATGAAGCCGGATAAAAGGCCCGCGATACCGCTGTATATCATCCCCTGCAGGCCTATCTGCGATCTGTAGGGTTTATATTTATACGAAACATCAAGGTTTGCCCCGTTCAACACTACATTGTTGTAGACTTCTTTTTCGGGATATTTCTTAAATGTAAGCCTTCCGAGTCCGTACCCTTCCGTCTCAAATCCGGCGCCTTCAGTTGCGGCATATACGGGGCCGACGGCCAGATCTTCCGAATCGCTTTGGAAGCCCTTATCCGCAGCTGAATACATAAAGAAAACTACGGCAAAAAACGCGCTCACCCACATAATGAGCCTGAAAAACCTACCTCTTCCGGCATCCGAATTGTACATTATCCTTGACCTCTTATTAAACCGTATGATCTATTTTTTAATCTCACTAATTGAATAAAATTATGCCCTTTAAACCCCCGCGTAGTTATGAACAAATTCCCTGATACCCTTCTTCACTTCATCCGCGTTCATGATATATCCGCCCTCACCGCCGAACAAGCTGCAATATATCGTCCTGCAGTCATAATCCGCAGGCGTTCCGGGAAGCTCATTGACGAATTTCTGTCCGCAAAGATAATGATATAGTTCACCTGCCGAAACCGGCTCCGTTGCAGGATGCCATACCTTCAGGCCCGCTGCGAGTGCTGTTTCGATATCATCCCACAGGCGGGACAGATCATAAAATTGGAATCTGCTGCGGCTGTCGGTAAAGTTGAGGGCTGAAAATCCCAGTTTTTTAAATGCCTCTTTCAGTTTTTCTTTTGCTTCCCCGTTTCCTTCAAGGTTTAACTTGTAGAATCCGTTGTCCTGCTTTACGTAATAATCGTTCAGAAGCGGTTCTTTCGCGGCCAGTTCGAGGAATTTGCCCTCCTTCAGCATCGTAGGGATCAGATTGATATAGTCATAAATGAAATTCTTTTTGATATTCTTCCCATACAGCCCCGGAAGCCGGATGATCAGGGCATCGGGATAATTCTCCCTGACAAAACTCTCGAACAGGCATCTGTTGTATCCGTATGCATGCAGGGAAGTCGTATCGATCTTTGAATTTTCATCAACTCCCGAAGGCTTCCCGAACACATCTATCGATGAGATCAGTACAAGCCGCTTCGGAGCGATCTTCAAAATATTGTCCTGTGCGATGTGGATCTGCTCAAGGTCCTTATCCGGCGCATTGTTAGCAAGGTATTTTTCAGCTCTCAGACCCGTAAATACCAGCAGATCGGGCTTTGTTCCGTATGCCTCCTCAATATTCTTTGAGTTATACAGTGCGTCAAAAGAGCATTTTTCGCAAATATTGCTTCCCACAAAACCCGTGTATCCTACAAGAGCATTTTTCATGCCTTCCCCCTTCTATTTCAGCTTTTCCACACTCTCATAGCTGTAATGCTTTCTTTTGAAGACCATATCGACCAGCAGCTGCAGGTATTTGATGATCACCGTCAATATCCCGAACAGCCCGAAAAAGCTGACTGATAAAAACAGGATCGTGGTTGTCCAGCCTTCGACAGGATTCGAAGTAAAATAGGTGATCACCGTGTATGCGATCACGAACAGCGACATAAACATCATCAGCATCGTCATTGCGATCGAAAATCTGTATCCCAGTTCCGTGAACAGGATCAGCGAATCCGCGGCAAGCCTGGAACGATACCGTTTTTCTTTTTTGTCTTCCGGCTCGCGTTTCTTTCCGCTGACCGGGTATTTTATATTACCTGTCTTCAGTCCGCTGTTGACATACATGGCTTTTCTGTATAGGGCGTTCTTGCTCATCGAGCTGATGCGGTTTACCACTCTTCTGCTCAGGATGCGGAAACTCTCCGTAGTCATTCCGTATGTTCTTCCCGAGAACCTGTCGAAAATACCGTAAAAGAGCCTTGAAGTAAACCTTTCCCTTCTGTCGGGCGAGGCACTTACAATATCAAAGCCATCAAGCGCTGTCCTGTAAACCTGCATTATGACGACCGGATCAAAATCAAGCGTCGTGTTGTCAAATTCAAATACATAATCCCCTATCGCAAGGTCCATTCCGGCATTCATGGCAAGTTCGCGTCCGTGGAAATAACTCATGTTGATCACGGAAATGCTTGTATTTTCCGCCTCAGAACTTACTTCTTTGATGATCGAAATGCTGTCGTCTTCCGACGAATCATTGACGCATATTATTTCGGAGTGCTCGAAATTATCCTCCATTGTGCGTATTACCGCACGAAGGAAGCTTTCTATCCTTTTTTCCGCATTATGCACATAAATTACCGCGGATACGAAATTCTTCTCTTTATTTTCCATCGTAAACCTCTTATCCCTCTTGTAGTTGACGGGAAGTGTGTTGTGACTGTAAAGCAGGCTTTCATAAGCATTTTCGCCGGAACTATAAAAATTCTTCCAGATCATAGACCGTATTTATCTTACCCGAAAGCACTCCGACAAAGGTCGGCCCGGTCGAATATCTGCGTATCAGCGTCGGCCGCGAGTCATCTATTTCCGAGCTTGTAAGCACCGGCTTCATCGAAAACAGCGACTGCCTGTAATTAAATTCATAATCATCCAGCAGGTACTTGCCCGCAAGCCCCGACATATAAGGGAATGCGGTCCTGGGACGTACGGGACATTCATTACAATTTCCGAGCCTTGTCCGGGAACAGTTCCCGTTACTCAATTTCTGACACGGGAACGTCGGAACCGGATCGGTGCTCACCGCATGAGGCGTAAAAGTAACCGATGTCAGGGAGTGCAGCCCCGTCTTACCGAAGGGCATGATCGAAAAGAACGGTCCGTCCATAACCGTAAATCCCGTTGCTTTCAGGGCTTCATTTACATCGCACAGAATTATCTCGCACAGTTCATACTTGATCCGGAATTTTTCAAATCCGGCCATATCAAGGATCTGATTGGTCCCCGCATAAGCGGCGTTCAGTATATATCCGCTCTCAAAAGAGCCTTTATTTTCAGTATTTATGATATAAGAGTCCCCGGTTCTTTCGATACCGGATATCCGGGCCCCGAGCTCCAGTCTCACCGCATTTTGAAAGGAATTGAGCTCATCAAGAAAATGATCCCTCAGTATTAGGGCGTCGTAAGTATATTCACGTGTCCGGAACGCGCCGTCACACATACCGCTTCGGAAATAATTGTCCGGATTCAGTTCCTCCCAGGGGATCCCGGCCGCCTTGCAGAACTCCCGGAACTGTTTCCCGTCCGTCCAGGAGTATCTGGCCGATGTAGCATAGATCTGATCAAATTCACGATTGATGCAGAAATCAAAATCACGATTGAAACGTTCAAAATACTCTGCGGATTTCATCGCGGTCGAGATCGACCTCGGATAATGGTATCCCTGATGCACCCTGGCCTGATTGACATAGGTCGCCCGCTTAAACGGCTCGTTTTCACAATCAAGTACGGCAACCTTCTGTCCTTTCCGGCAGCAGAAAAGAGCAGCATACAGCCCGTAGAGTCCCGCTCCGATAATGACTTTATCAAACCGCTCCGTAGCCATCGCTGCCCTCCCTTCTTTTAAAACAAGGGGACGGTTCCAATTTCCGTCCCCTTTGAATACGCATAAGTAATGCCTGCTCGAAAATGATTAATTAGAATAAGTTTCCTAATACGCCTAAGCTTTCGTAACAATCATCGCAGATCAGCACTTTCTCTCCGAACAGTTCGGTAGAATGTGACTTTCCGGTCTTCTCCTTACCGCATACATCGCAGGTAAACTTGCCGCCGCATGCGGTTAATGACAATGCCATGATAACAACTAAAATAAGTGCCCAGATTCTTTTAAAGATCGATCTTTTCTTTTCCATATCCAATCCCCTTCTGTTTGTGTATTTGAGCTTATTACCTATGCAAACCAAGCCAATATTACTGCTCGCTGTAAAGTATACCATACCGGACCCGACTTATCAAGCCTATCGATTTCCGGACTGTCGGTTACGATAATCTTGTTATATTCTGAATATGCCGGATACTACGTTTCTATCCGGCTCCCAACCGTTGCATAACAACATTCCTATCGGATTCTTTACTTGCCTGATATAACGATTCCGTCGATCGCGATATAAGGTACTACGCTGCTTCCGTCGCAAAGAACTTCCTTCGAGATGCCGCGGATATTCCTGAAAGCCTCTCCCAGATTGCCGTTTACCATCGTCTCGGTTACTGCGCATTTTACCTTGCCGTTCTCGATCAGGAAGCTGTTCTTGGCAACACCCGAGAACTCACCGTTCGTTCCGGGCTGTCCGCCGGAGAATCCGCCAAGGATCAGTCCCTTGTCTACAGACGCGATCAGTTCGTCAAGTGTCTTGTCTCCGGGTTCTACGATAAGATCCGATCCCGTATTCTTGACAACGGGGCGTCCGGTCTTGTTTGCTCCGTACAGGCTCAGCCAGTGAGTCTTCAGTACACCCTTGTCGATCAGGGTTACTTCCTCGCTTCTGAAACCGTTAGCCGTTCCTCTCTCGCCCATTACGATCCTGTCATCGTAAGGCTTCAACGCTATCGTCAGTTTCTCATCGGCAACCTTTTCTCCCACTTTATCAAGCCACAGGCTTGTTCCGTCAATGACAACACCCTCGCCGATATAATTTGACAATGTCATGTAAATAAAATCCGCAGCACAGCCGGGTGTAACTATCACGGTTCCCTCGAATTTGCCTTCGAGTGTTTCGGGATAAATGCTGTTCTGAATGTCTTCAAGATGACGCTTTATATCACCCATTTCGATGAAAGGCCTGTCGAGATCCTTGCACGAGAATCCCGAATAATCAAGTCCTGTGGTCTTCTCGCCGTCACTCGCACAGATCTCAACAAAGAAATGATACTGTCCGGCAAAATCCTCAAATTCCGTTCCGTTGGAGTTCCTTGAGATCCAGGTCCATCTGTCGTATGAACCTACCGAGCTCATGATCTTAACCTTTGGATAATCATTTTTAACCACATCAAGCAATTCCTTGATGCGCTCAATGAATTTATCCATATCCGGCTCATATACACCCTGTCTGAATACATCATTGCCCTGACCGGGTGCGATATCGTGGCAGGGATCTTCCGAAGCCGACTCTGCTGCCAGGATACCGTCATCGACCAGTTTCTTCAGTCCTTCTTCGGTTATATCGTTTCCGCTTACCGAACCCATCTTCGCACCGAGAAATACACGGATCGATCCCGAGTTGTTAAATACGGTACGCAGAAGCTTAAACCCGCCGTTTTCGAGATTCAGTTCCTGTTTCTCTGATTGCGAGAGCGTATATGTATATTTTTCTATCTTTTTATCTTTCAAAATGCCGTCCATAATGTCGGCAGTTGATCTGAGATTGTCCATAACTGATTCCTCCGAATTTTCTATATAAATTAACTATTCAGCCCCTGCACATTCGCAAAAAAATGCTTTTTATAGACAATTATGAAACCATTTTTTTGCTCATGTTCAGGGGTAACTATCGTTACCCTCCGTCGAAATGAAAATTTGATTATTGAAAGTATACTTTCAAATCAAATTTTCTTTCGACGAGGGCTCTGAATAGTTACCTACCTCCTATCATTATTTTGCATCTCATATGCGGCCCGCCCATTCCGACTGCCATAGGCTGTTTCTTGCCGCAGAAACCGCTCGAAGACCACTCAACTTCATTTGATACCATATCAACGGTCTTGAGCATCTCAAATGCAACTCCGGTTACCGTCGTATCGAGCAGTGCCCTGCCCAGCTTACCGTTCTTGATCTCGTAACCGCAGGTTACGCCGAACATGAACTCACCGGTAAGGTCCGCCTGTCCGTTGCCGGAATCGATCAGATAGTAGCCGTCATCCACGGAGGCGATCAGTTCGTCGACCGTATTGGTGCCGGGAAGAATACATGTATTACGCATTCTGATGATGGGCTCGTCCGAGAAGGTCCATCCTCTGGCATTTCCGGTGGGCTGCATATTATACTCGGCAGCGCTCTCCCTGTCATTCATGTAACCGACAAGGATACCGTCCTTGATCAGTGTATCGTCGATCGCTTTTGTTCCCTCATCATCAAGATATACGGGAAGAGGCGCAAGCCCGCCGTTATATGTATGCGCAAAATCAACCATGGTTACGAGATCGGAAGCAACCCTCTTGTTGAGGCTTGGTCCCGCAACGCTTCCGCCGCGTACCAGATCGGCTTCAACAGTATGTCCTACCGCCTCATGTGCCAGCATTCCGCCCATCATGCCGCCGAGAACGACCGTTTTGTATCCGGCTTCGGCATACACGCCCTCTTTCTTGTCCATCAGTTTCTTGTAAAGCTTATCTATTTCGGGATAGATCTCATCAAGCTTGGAGAAATTGTCATAGAAACTTCCGAACCCGCCGAAAGCCTTGAACAGTTCAACCGGAACACCTTCCTTGGATTCCGCGTTCAATACGACATACAAATAGCAGCGGGGTGTTACAAGGTGGCCGTTAAAAGCATCGGAAGTATAAACGATCCTGTCCTGCGAATCTTCGTAATAAACGATCGTCCTGCTGGTCAGATCCGGATATTTCGTTGCGATATAGTTATCTACGGTCTGGCACATTTCGATGAGCACCTTCTGCTCTGTATCCTTAATATCGCAGTTGAGCGGGATCTCACCGGTTCCGATCGATGTCGGAAGCGCTATATTCCTGCCCGAATGTTTCCCTAAAAAGATCGCATTCTCGGTAGCCGCCTTCAGCACCTTTTCAGCTGCTTCGGGTGAATATTCGGCTATCGAAGCAAATCCGAATGTCCCGTTGTTGTTAACTCTCGCATTGATACCTCTCGCCTCGCTGCGGGAATTCTGTACAAGATTGCCCTTTAACAGAACAACCCTGCGTGTGCGGTTTTCATGACCGCGCAGAACCGTCTGCACCCCATCGGCAAACAGTCCGGTTTTTGTTTTGATAATATCCTGTAACATTATAAAACCTCCCGTGATCTAATTTATTAGTTATTATTTCTTTCGTTTTATCAATAATGTTCCGCCTGCGCCTACAAGCACACCGACGATCCCGGCAATAATAATCCCTACGATCCCGGATGACTTGCCGCTATCGCTCTGTCCGTCCGATCCGGTCTCATCATTGCTTCGTTCCGGAGCCGTCGATTCACCCGTTACATCATTGCTTCCTGCATTCTCGGTATTTCCTTTATCAACAGCCGTGCTGTCATTTGTAACATATCCTTCCGGAACGAGTTTACCCTGGATAAGGACCATAGCGGAAATGGGTTCTACCGCGATCTTTCCGTTGTCAACCGATCTGAGTGCGGTGACTCCGGCCTTCTTTCCCGCTACGCAGATATCCCATTTACCTTCAGGTAATTCTACAGTCGTCTCATCTTCGCCCGGATTGAAGATCACAAATATCCTGTCGGCTATTTCGCCTTCAACATCACCGGAAATATCGAATGCAACAACATTCTTGTCAAGTCCCGTTAACGATTTGACTTTCGAGGCAATAAGCGCACCGTCGGACATACGGAATGCCGAATGCAGCTTACGCAGTTCGATCAGGCCCTTGTAGTAATTCAGTACCATCTGATACTCTGAATCATCAAGTGTCGACCATTTTATATTGTTGACTTCATCAGAAGACGAGTAGCTGTTGGAATCAAAGGTTCCGTCGGCCTTGACCTTGGTCCTTAAGATTTCCTCACCTGCCTGCATGAACGGGATACCCTGTGCGGTAATATAGAACGCCGCAGCGAGATTGTTCATGCGTATCCAGTCTTCCCGTGATGACTGCTGCTTTGAGCTCTGCAATTTGTCAAATAACGTCAGGTTGTCATGGCAGGATGCATAATTGATTATCTGAGTGGGATTCTTGCTCCAGCGCTCGCTTGCCATATATGAGGATGCCATAGCGCTTTCCTTGCCTGCCGCGCCTGAGATCCAGCCTTTTTCGCCTGCGTTGAATACACTGCCCTTGAGGCCGTCCCTGATATTATCATTAAAATACGCAAATCCGGGCGTAAGTTCCGAATTGGTCTGGGTTGCGAGCTTGACATCTTTCTTTGTTACACTTGTAGAAAGACTCCATCCCTCACCATACAGGATGATGTCGGGTCGTATCTTGTGGACTTCATTTACGATCTCGTTGACCGTATCGACATCGAGCAGTCCCACAAGGTCGAATCTGAAACCGTCTATATGATACTCGTCAGCCCAGTAGCAAACCGAGTCAACGATGTATTTACGAACCATTGAACGTTCGGATGCCGTATCATTGCCGCATCCCGAGCCGTTCGAATAACTGCCGTCGGAATTGATCCTCGAAAAATATCCCGGAACCAGTCTGTTGAAGCAGAAATCGCCGGCACTGTATACGTGATTGTAAACCACGTCCATTACGACGCTCAAACCGGCATCGTGCAGCGCCTTGACCATCTGCTTTGCTTCTTTTACACGAACCTCGCCCTTGGCCGGATCCGTCGAATATGATCCCTCGGGAACATTGTAGTTTACCGGATCGTATCCCCAGTTAAACTGGCTGTCAAGGCTCTTCGTCTCATCGACCGAACCGAAATCGTAGAACGGAAGAAGATGAACATGGGTTACTCCGAGCTGTGACAAATAGTCTATGCCTGTAGAATTGCCTCCCGGTGTTTTTGTCCCTTTTTCCGTAAATGCCAGATATTTGCCTTTATTCTGGATCCCCGAAGACTCGTCAACCGAGAAATCGCGGATATGAAGCTCATATATCACCGCATCGTTGACGGTCAGATCACTGTTCGGATTGGTATCGGAAGCCCATCCTTCCGGGTCGGTCGCGTCAAGATCGAGGACCATGGCGCGTTTGCCGTTTATACCTGTACTGCGCGCATAAGGATCGCAGCTTTCAAAATTACGTCCGTCAATAACCGCGGTATAAGTATAATATGTTCCGTTCAGATCACCCTGAACCGTAACCGTCCAGGTTCCGTTTACATCGGAATTCATCGGGAGCTGCTCGATCAGATCGCTCCTTCCCGAAGATCCGCTCTCGTAGCGGTTCAGATAAACTTCTTCGGCTGTCGGTGCCCATACCCTGAATGAAGTTTTATCCTTGGAATAGACCATTCCGAGATCTTTGCCGGTATATGTGTATTCTGCCTCGAATTCCTGGGTTGAATATACATTCGGCATATTGATCTTCATCTCGGTTCCGTCGTATCCCACCCGATAGCTTCTGGTCAGATCAAGTTCCTCGTCAAGTTTTACCGTATATGTAAAATCACCGTTGTCAGTGATCTCGGTAATACCTACGTCGCCCTGGCTGCCTCTTACATAGATGGTTGATTTCTGATCTTCGCTCATGGAACCCGTAAAGGTCAGAATAACCGATGTTCCGGTCTCATATTCGGCGCCCTTGATCTTAACGCCGGTTACGACATCTTCTCCGTAAATCTTCGTGTACCCTTCAACCTTCGATTCCACATAAGCGTGGACCGTTCCCGAAACCACTTCGGAAATATCGATGAACTGATCGGATTCGATATCTTTGGACCAGTCCTGTGTCCTGACAATAAAGCCGATCGAACTCACTCCTGCAGGAACTTCCATAGTAGCTACCTTCTCTCCGTCTTCATCCGCAAAAGCATAACCGCTTCCTTCACCTCCGGCAGGCCACAGCCACACATCCCAGGGTTCATAGTCACCGTCTTCCCTGTGATAGTGGAGTTTCAGGATAACTCCTCCCTCGGCATGGGCCGAAATGTTTTGTCCGAACAATCCGCATGTCGGAAGTATCAATGCGGCGATCATCAGGAATGCTACTATCGCTTTCCCCGGTTTAAAGGAAACTTTTCCCATGTTCTTTTCCCCCCAATATATTATTTAATTTCACGCTTAGAAAAGCCCGGGATTGCATCGCAATCCCTTGTATATTATAACACCTTTTTCCCTTATTGCATAGTTGGAAATTCGTATCCGGCAGGTGTCTGAAAAGGCTTTATTCAGCGTTTTGTATCAATGTCCGCCAGTTCGAGATCTGTCGCGTAGATCACTTTCAGATCATCCTTATGTGCCATTATTACCCGCTTTCCTCCGGTATCCCCTGTCAGGGAGTTCAGTTCGTCAAAATATGCTTTTGAGAAAATGCAGGGATTCCCGAGCATATTTTCACCCTGTCCCATGCACGCAAGTCCTTTGTCGGAAGCCGAATACCCGTCTATCAGCCTTCTGAAGCTGTCGGCGGTAAGTCCCGGCTGATCGCACACCGCAAACAGTATGCTTCCCACTTCATTCCCTTTATTATCTTCAACCATCTCTTTAAGTCCGAGCTTCAATGATTCGGAAATGCCCAGTTCCGGCCGGTTGTTGCGCACCACTTTAAATCCTTTTTCTGAAGCATATTTTTCGATCTCATCATACCCGGTAACTATCACGAGTCCGGCGGATGCTGTCATACTCTCTATTGCCCCGGCAGCGGCATCAACGGTTTTTTCAAACATTCTCGAGCCGTTGATCGTATCCAGCAGTTTGTTCGAGCCGTAACGCTTTCCCTCTCCTGCTGCGAGAAGAACTATCCCGGTAGTGTTACGTTTATGTTCGAATCCGGCTATAGCTTCAAGCACACCGCCTCCGATCGCGCGGGCTTTGTCCGATACCGTATAGCAATGCTCCTGCTCGCAGCGCGGATCGATGTCCCCGCATTTCATACCCTTGTATACCGGAACATCCGCCTGAAGCATGCCGCGTATGATACCCGGAATCTGCGCAAATATGGGTTCAGTAACTTCTTTCGTTTTTTTTATGGGTATGGTTTCCGAAAAGCCTTTGTTATCATCTGTCGAACTGAGATTTTGACCGGGAATCTCACTGCAGTCATTCTCATTCCTGAGTATCTCAGCAACGATGTCCCCCGCTTCCACGCGGTCCCCTATCTGCTTGACAGGAACAAACACCCCGTCAGCCGTCGCCCTGATGATCCTCTCGGTCGTAAAACCCCCGATATCGCCCGGAACGCCGGTGTTCGGGATGGCGCTCCCGGTGTGCATGACCTTGCCGAGATAATGCCCCCTCTTGGTCTCTACAACACAATGACAGTCGATCCCGGCCGTAAATCCCGGTCCGACGCCGATCACAAGAGGAGCGTCGGTTATCAAAGTACCGAGATTTTTCTTGGCTATTATCGCATCCACTATTACATCGGGTTTGTAAACCTTGGAGATCGCGGCATCCGGATCAACTATGACGGCGATCTTTCCGGACGCGGTCACGCGGTCGATCTTTGTACACAAATTTTCCATCGAACAGAGAGTGTCGTCGGGGTTATTTTCCATACTACCGACGTAGACCGCCTCGATACCCTCAATTACGGCTTTTTCTTCATATATTGCGCGCGAAAAAGATACCGTCCGGCGAACTGCGGTCGGAACCGCAATATCCGTCATCAGTATCTCGTAACAGCACCGGTGTAACCGGCAGGCAATCCCCGTCGCA
The DNA here is from genome assembly GCA_017553035.1 of Lachnospiraceae bacterium. GTDB lineage: Bacteria > Bacillota > Clostridia > Lachnospirales > Lachnospiraceae > RUG11977. The sequence continues at coordinate 3,561 of JAFZNE010000073.1, read as the reverse complement.
AGGTCGCCTGCGCCTTTGATCAAGATCCGCATTTTCAAGTCTCCCTATTTTACATGATTATCTGTTCGTTTGTTTATATGCTCATCTGTTTTACCATGATCATATTATCGGGATCACATTTTTGGTATTGTATTATCCGGCGTTGCATCTTATAGCCGTACCGCTCCCGGCGCAGCCGGCATAGACTTCCACGCCCGTGAGTCGGGCTATTTCTTCCGCATACCGGAGGCACTTGTTCAGGGTTATCTCTTCCGCATACCGGAGGCACTTGTTCAGGGTTATCTCTTTCACGCTTCCGGCTTCGGTTTCATTTTCACCTTGATCCGCACAGGGTTCAAGTCTGTCAATTGTACGTTCGTTCCTGCAATTCATAAATATCTGCAGCGGGTGATCACCGAATTTACCCTGTTCAGCCTTAAACACTTTCGCAAAGATTTCCGGAGTAACTATTGCATCAACATCCGCTCCCCCAAGCTTCGCGAATATCTCCGGTCTGTGAACCACTTCTGCGATCGGCCTGCCAAAGCCTTCAGCCCCGACAACAAGAATAACTTTTGTACTGTCCCCGGGGATTACCGGTTCATTTTCTTTGTGAGCCTTCAGCGGAAGATGCTTTGCTCCGTCCGCTTCTACGAGAATATAGGCATTTTCACCTGCTGCCTGTTTGATCGTTTCGATCGGAAATGAAACCAGTTTCGCGGGATTATCGGGATCCGGAAAGCCCACGCACACCGGATGTCCGGCATTTTCACGCAAAAATGTTTCGAGTGCATGCGCGATCGCAGGCTCTTCTCCGCCCCGCCCGTATATTTCTGGCGCAAACACCGGCATATTGTCCGGCCGCATAATATGAGTTGTGGTGCATATTATGATCCCGGGAGTTCCTATAGTGTTTCCTGTAGTGTTTTCTGCCGTGTTTCCTGTAGTCTTTCCGGTTGCCGCGCTTGTGTTCACATCGTTATCATTTTCGACATTATTATTCCCGCCTGCTCCGATGTTGTTCCTATCTGAAAATTCCTGCATTTCCGAAGAAATCTCTTCTGCAAGTTTTCCGATCAGTGTTGTCTTCCCGCCCGAACCGATCACGACTGTGATCCCCGGACTTATTCCCAGTATATCTTTTATCATGGATAACTCCCAATACAGCAATAGCTACATAATACACGGTTCATCTGATGTGCCGTATACCATCTCTGTATGCTTTTTCATCTAAGTGTCATTACATACACCTGGCAGGGATTCGCTTCATCCCATAAAGTCGGGAATACCTCAAACTCTTTAAACCCAAGTGACAGATAGAATTGATTTGTGGCATCATAATCCTCATATCGTCCCATTTGGACGGTTTTAACCTGCATAAAAGAATACCCGGAACGAAGAGCCACTTCTCTGGCCTGTTCAAAGAGCCTTCTCCCCACACCTTTTCTATGATATTCTTTCAACACTCCCATTACACAGAGTTCAACAGTTTCCCTTCCTGTTTCTTTAAGGCAGAGAAATCCGATCGGTTTTTCCCGGTCAAATGCCGCAAAGAACGGCTGATCTGCGCTTTCTTTTATATACTGCTCTCTGGACTCGGCAATTCCAAACCAATCGGGAAGGGCTTCAAGTATTGTCCTGGAAATCCGCCGTTTCTCTGCTGATCCTTCTAAACTGATAATTCTTATGCCGGCATCCTCCGGTTTAACATTATCATTTTCAAAGCGATAAACCAGATTAAAGCTATCGGGAACATCATCATCAATGTAGCCGGTATCAACAAATCCCGCTTTTTCATAGACATGTATTGCCTGCGCATCTTCCATTTTTACACAAACTTCTACGCAATCATATTTATGTTCTTCTTTTAGCCTTGCAAGAATGAGTCCCAACGCCTCTGATCCATATCCTTTGCCTTGGAAATCTTTATCTATCATGAACTGCTGCAATTCATAGCATGCCGGTTCATCATCCAGATCCCTTACCATAGCAAGCCCTGCAGGTTTCCCATCCGCAACGATTCCGATCACATTTGCCCGGGAATCGCGGTAAACATATCCTCTTGCCAGAATGCCGATATTGCTTGCCAGATAGTGTTTTTGACTTTCATCAACGGATAGTCCGGCAAAGTCCATCCAGTTTTCCTCACTTAATTCAACCAAATTGACCATTTTAACCCTCCGGGTTTTGGAGGCAATCATTTATGCACGAACTGTTGACTGCCACTTTTCTGCTCTTTATTTTGTGCTTTATTTTATGCTTTATCATTAACGTCTAGGATTGTCTAAAATCCGCCACCTCTCGGCTTCATGACCCGTATTCGACCAAAAATCCGCAAGAATCGGATTTCTACGTTTCGATGGTACATGTCTTAAATCAAATAGCTGAACATCGGGTGATCTGCAAACAAAATTCCCGCATTTGTAACTATCTTCTCTATAAGAATATCATTAATGTGCATAATATTCAATCTGTTCCACCCTATGAATAGCTATGAATAATCTAATGGAGCAGATTCATATGCTTCGATAAGCAATCCTTCCGCTAATATGAAAACCAATCATCAGACCAGATATTTTTTTATTACTTCTTTTATCTCATCGGTGCCTAAAGGGTCTGTCGAAGTTTCTTCGGTAATAATTAAATTGTCCCCAAGAAATATGCCATTTTTTCTTAACTGTTTTACTTTAAAAACTGCCTGCTTTGCATACTCCCTGTCATCCATCATTCCCCTGTGTTCCCAATATATTATTTTTCGCTCATTTACATTAAGTATAGTAAAATCGGGATAAACAACTATTCCGTTTTTCAGTGAAACAGGGCACTCGTATTTATAAGGTATCCCAAACGATTCCAGCGTATTGGCTATATTCAGTTCGGATTTAGATCGAACACGTTCCTTTCTGCTTGTCTCATAAAATGGCAGCTCTTCCGGAAGATCTTTTCCTTTAAAAGGTGTTGCCATCCAGCTCTTTATATAATCCTCATCAGAAATATCCACCGGATTTATCATGTTCTTAATTTCAGCCGGATTGTTGGAATAGATTTGTCGGATTATACTTGTGATAGAGTCAGGGTTTTTGAAAAGAATTTCAAGATTTTTAAGTTCGCTGTTTAATACTTTGATCAGCTTTTCATCATACGACTTCTGGAGATATGTTTTTATTTTTGCTGTTTCAGCTTTGTGGATATATATACCACTTTTATCGGATCCGTCATCTCTCAGATAAAACTGGACTTTTTTATTATTCTTAACAATATGTATTTTACCCTTTGGTGCCTTAGCCAGCTCCTGTTGTCGTTCTTCTTTTATCTTTGTCAGCTCCTGATATCTCCTTTTTGCCTCTGCATACAAATTGGTTGGTTTAATAAATCTGTTAGTTTTTCCTTCAATCATTTTCATAGTCCTCCATATATAAAATTTCTTTACACTTCTATTATTCATTACTCCCCTGTGAGTTGAGAGTGTGCATCGGGATTTATGATATTTAGAATTTCCGATGCTTATTACTTCCCTGTGAGCCGGATGTGTGCATCGGGATTGATGGTTTTTAGAATGTCCGATGCTTATTACTTCCCTGT